>JBKPRE010000043.1:0-62390 GCA_046734435.1 Pseudomonadota bacterium
CCTTTTTACACGCAGAAGACGGAATACGAGATTGTGATGTATGTCTCGTGGGCTCGGAGATGTGTATAAGAGACAGATCCATGGCTGAAAGCCTACTTCCATGGCGCGCGCGCGCGCGTGCTGCATGCTGTGGCCAAGAACTGACGGAGCGGAGCGATGGAGAGAAAAGCACATTACGCACTGATCGGGCTGTTTACGTTCGCGGTCGTCGCGGGCGCGTTCGGCTTCGTGTTCTGGCTGCACCACTCCTCCGGCAAGAAGCAGGCCGTTGCTTACCGTGTCATCTTCGATAGTACCGTGTCGGGTTTGCACGTCGGCGGCAATGTTCTGTTCAACGGCATTCGCGTCGGCGAAGTGACCAGGCTGACGCTCGATCCGGATAAACCATCGCAAGTCGTCGCCATGCTGGCAGTCAACAAAGCAACACCGATCCGGTCGGACACCAAAGTCGGACTCGAATTTCAGGGCCTGACCGGCGTCGCATCCGTGTCGCTGAAGGGCGTGTCCGCGACCACCCCCCTGATCGAGCGCGAAGAGGGCGAGCCGCCGACCTTGCGGGCGGATCCCAGCGCCAGTCAGGACATGATGCAGGCCGCGCGTGACGTCCTCAACAGAGCGGAAGAAGTTATCGCCGCCAACCAGGAGGCGATACGTCAAGCTGTGAAGGATATTGCAACATTCAGTGCGTCGCTGGCACGCAACTCCGACAATGTCGACATCATCGTTAGCGACGCAAAAGACACGATGAAAAATGCCAAGGAAGCGACCGCGTCTGCGCGCACCTTGATGGATAATCTGGACAAGCGCACCGAGGAGATCACGGTCGGTGTGAACCGGATGACAAGTACCGCGACGCGCCAGATCGATATTGCGGGCCGGGCAATCACCGATCTCGCGCATAATCCGCAGCGTTTCCTCTTTGGAGGCAGCGGCAGTAGCAGCAGCGACAGCAGCTCAAGCGCCAGTTCGCCGCCACCGGCTCGCACGCCACCAGCGCGCACGCCAACGCCGCCGCCAGCACCGGCGCGAGCTCAGCGATAGTGGCGGTTGGGGGCCGTCCCCGACGAAGAAGCAATTGTGGCTCAGGCGTACGGCCTGAATGACGGTTTGCGCCATCCATGCCTCCTGCTAGTTTAGTGCCTTAAAAAGGGGCAGCCGGGGGGTCGCTCGCCATGCAAATTCGCAGCGACCGCACGCTGCCTGCGTCGGCGCATCTTCGTCCGGCGACAATCGCAATCATTTTCGTCGTCTTGATGGTAGTTGCGTCGGTTCCAATAGCGACACACCAGCTGCCGCCGCTGTCGGACTACGTCAATCATCTGGCTCGGACCCACGTCATTAACGCGATCGGGACCGACTTCGATCTTGGCCGCTACTACGAGATCGAGTGGCAGATCATTCCTAACTTGATGATCGATCTCATCGTCCCCGTCCTGCACCGGTTCATGAGCGTCTATCTCGCCGGCCAGATTTTTACCATCGCTGCCTTCGCGCTGATTGCTTCGGGGGCCTTCGTATTCAGCCGCGCTCTCAATGGCAGCTGGTCACCCCTGCCGCTTGTTGCCCTACCGTTGCTTTATAACGGTGTGCTGCTGGTTGGCGTGATGAACTATGTTTTCGGGATCGGGCTCGCACTCTGGGCGTTGGCGGCCTGGGTCACATTACGGGAACGCGCCTGGCCTTGGCGGTTTACAGTATCGGCCACCTTCGCATTTGTGCTGTTCTTCTGCCATTTGTTTGCGGCCGGCGTGTACGGCGTCGGATTGCTTGCGCTCGAACTGCATCGCCTGTGGGTGCGAAGAAACGAGCCATGGGCCCCACGCCTTGCCGAGTTTGTTGCGACCGGCATCCCTTTCGTGCCGCTCATCGTACTTCTTGTCGCCAGCCCGACCTGGAAGGCCCCGGGCTCACCGGCGTTCTGGCAGTTCAGCGGCAAGCTGCAAGGTCTCGTCGCCGTGTTCAATGTCTACTATTTGACGGTGGCCGGATTTTTGCTCGCAGCGGCCGCAGCGGGTGCGGTCTATGGCTGGCGCCGCGGCATCCTGACTTTCAATCCGGTCGGCTGGGCCATCCTCGCCGTCGGCTGCGCTGCGTATCTTGCCCTCCCTCGCGCCTTATTCGGCGCGCATCTCGCAGACCAGCGCCTGCCGATTGCGATTGCATTTATGCTTGTCGCTTGCTTCGACGTCGACTTGCGAGACCGCGCGATCCGGCACGGCTTCATGATTCTGGTCGCGGCGCTGCTTGTCGTGCGGGTCGCTGAGGTCCAGCTGGTCTGGAACCACCTGGACCGCGGTACCAAGGAATTTTTCCAGTCGGTCGAGAAGATCAAGCGCGGTGCGCGCGTTCTTGTCGTCTACGGCGACCGAACAACTGGCAAAGAGATCAGCGATTTCAACCTGATGCACGCGGCGTCGATGGCGGTCATTGAACGTTCGGCGCTCGTCTCGACGGAGTTCACCGTCAAAGGCAAGCAGATCCTGCATGCGCGCGAGGAATTCCGGAAATATGTGGAGACCGAAGACTGGTCACCGCCCTCGTTGCCCTACGTGCTGCGGGTCGCCGAAGGCGACAAGGCAGATGCTTCATATTTCTGGAACGATTGGCCGCAGCACTACGACTACATCTATATTCTGTTCACGACGTCCGGATTGCGCAATCCCGACAGGAATCACCTGGGACTCGTCTATGAAGGCGGCGCCTTCCAGCTCTATCGCGTGCTCCCGACCATCAGCGCGGTCGGCCGCTAGCTGAACGCTTCAATCGACCTCGAGCGGCAGCTGCACCGGTTGCTTGCGCCTGGCCGAAAGATCGAGCGCTTTTGTCAACATCAGGTTGCGGTGCGCTTCTTCGACGGTCGCCGCCGCCGTCGGCAGTCCGAGCGCGATACGGTTGAGCCACGAGTCGGTTTCTTCCGCCATGGGTCCGCGCAGTTCGCCGAGCGCCATGTCGCCAGGCGGGTAGCTGCCCATGAAGTCGACCAGCCGGCTGGCGTCGGGATTGTATCCTTCCGACTGCGGCTTGGAGACCGCAAGTACGATGTCGCGGTGTGTGTCGTCGATGGTGAGAACCCCGGTCGTGCCGACGATGCCGACCTCGAGAGAATATACCGCAGCCGGCCACGTCACTGGCAGCGCCCATGATATATTCAGGTGATAGATGGTGCCGTCGGAAAAATTGATCATGCCGGCGGTGCCATCGATGCCCTTGTAGGAAGGCCCGAGCACCTTGTCGACCGAGCGCGCATAACATTCAACCGGGGTTTTTCCTTCCAGGCACCACATACAGATGTCGAGAGCGTGCGTGCCCGATATCACCATCGGAGAGATCGTCGAGGGATCGTCGGTGCGCTTGTAGTTGTCAATGGCGACGAGCCGGTTCATGAATGCGCGAGAGGTGACCATCGTGACGTCGCCGAGCGCGCCGGTACGGCACTTTTCCTTGGCGGCCAGCCAGCGGCGCCGGAAGCGTTGCGTGTAGCCGACGACGGCGTCGATCTTGGCGTCCTTGATCGCCTTGAGAACCCGCGCGGATTCCTTGAGGTCGGTTGCCAGCGGCTTCTCGATCAGCATCGGGATGCCGCGCTCGACCGCCGTCATAATCGGATCGACGTGCAGGTGCTCGTCGGTGCAGATGATCGCGGCCGTCACCTCCGGCCGCTTCAGCAGCTCGACGTGGTTTTGCGTGACGAAATCGGCGCTGATTTTCGGACCAACTTCGCCCGCGCGGTTCGGATTCTTTTCGGCAAGGCCAATCCATTCGACTGCCGGATGGCGAGCCGCTACTTCGCCGCGGAAAAGCCCCACGCGGCCCCCGCCAATGATGGCAAGGCCGACGCCGTTGGCGGACTTCTTCATTGGTTCACCCCGGCGCGGATCTTCTGCTTGAACTCCGCGATCGCCGAAATCGCCTCATTAGTGAGCGGTAGATCGACTGGCTCGCCGCGATCGGCGGACAGGTCCGCCGCGCTATAGGTTTCCATCACTCGCCGCGCGCTCTCCGGCGTCACCATCACCGGCGTATTACGGATGCAGGCCTCGAGGAAATGGATCGTCTCCGGAGCCATGCCGCCGGCGAACACGTTGTCCACCCACTCGCCCGGCATGGTCGACATCGGGAATTGCTGACCGTCCTTCATGGTGTTGAGCCAGTTGTCGCGCTGGGTGTCGTCGAGGAACAGCGCGCCTTCGGTCCCGGTGATCTCGATCCAGGTTGCACAGTAGTTGGGATAACTCGGCGGCAGGTTCCAGCCGCCGCAGATCATCACGGCGACGCCATTGTCCATGGTGATGTTAGTGAACATGATGTCGTGCGATCCGTTTACGGACTGCATGAAGCCATAGGCGCCCTGCGAATAGACTTTGACCGGCTTCGCCGGCTCCAGTAGCCAGAAGACGAAATCAAGATCGTGCGTTGATTCCATGACTACCGGCGATAGCCGCACACGGCTCGCGATCTTCTTGCCCAGGCTGCGCGAAAGATGCCGGCTCACCATCACCGAGACCACATTACCGAGCGTGCCATCGGTGATCTTCTTCTTGGCGTAGGCGATTTTCGGATTGAAGCGTTGGGAATAGCCGATGGTGAACTTGAGATTGTTGCGCTTGGCGAGCTGGATAAGTTCGTCCGCTTCCCACAGCTCCAGCGCGATCGGCTTTTCCAGCATCACGTTCTTGCCGGACTTCAGGCAGTCACGACAAATCGGATAATGGTTCGATTCCGGCGTGGTCGAGATATAGACGACCGAAATATTGTCGTTCTTGATGATGTCGTTGTAGTCGAGCGTCGCGGTGGCGGGCTTGTAGAGCTTCTTCACTTCGGCGAGCCGATCGGGGCGGATTTCGCACAAATGCAGTTTGTCGACCAATGCCGTGCGCGCCAGTGTTTCCGCACGCGTGCCTCCGACCCATCCGACGCCGATCACCGCAGCTTCAACCGTTTTCACCGACGCTTCCTTCCGTTTCTTATGATATGGCGCGACCGGCCGGCCACGCGGGCGGCAGACTAGCCCACGGGTTTAGCGACCGGAAGGGCAAGGTTTTTCAACGTGCGAAAGCAGCCTGGCCCACACCGAATACTTGCGCGGCAAACTGCGGATAGACCTCGGCGAGTTGCGGGGCGATCACTTCGCGCATCAGCTTGAGCGTTTCGGGTGTCGGTGCCGGCGTCTCGGGTACGCTCTCCGGCCTATCGAATTCGAAGCCGGTGTTTTCAATGATTTCCTCGAGCGTATGGCCCGGATGCACGCTTGCCAACGTGAAACGCCCATCGGCAAATGTGAATGCGCAGCGATTGGTCACCAGGCCGATCGGCCCTCCGGTCCGGAAGACATTTCCGTCGCTGGTGCCCGGCGCGCTGACGAAATCGACCTTTGGAACGAGCGTGCGGCGGGAATGCTCGGTGCGAAACAGGATCACCTTGGGCACGACGTAATAAAGATAAGCCGAACCAAATGAGCCGGGGAACCGCACCTTCGGGCGATCGTATTCCCCGATGCTCACGAGATTGACGTTGCCCTGTCCGTCGATTTGTCCACCCGAAAGAAAAAATACGTCGATGCGGCCTTGGCCCGCGCAATCGAACAACTCGCGACCGCCGTCGGTGAAGAAATTGTGCTTGCGGCTTTGCAGGAGGGAAACGTAAGGGCGCCCTTTGCCGCGCTCGCGCGCGAGCAGCGCCGCAGTTGCCGGAATTGGCGATGCATTGCCAACAGCAACATGACGAACATCGCCGATTAACCGCGCGATGACGTCGGCAAGAAGCTCTTCGTCGCGAAAACTGCTTGTCGTCATAACCGGACTGGTTGTTTGAACCTAAGCGGCACGCTTTTCATAGACATACTTGTCCAGGTACTCGGCAAAACCCGTGTCCGTCGCTGCCATGCGGGCATACAAAGCGAGGTGTTCAGCGTCTGCCGCGTAAAAATCCGGCAGGCCAAGCGGCCATGCGCCTCGTTCCGCAACCACAATACTTTCGACGTAAAATCCGGGAAGCGTTCCAGCAGCGAACGTCGGGTCGTCCAGCAGGTTGCCCTCGTAGATTTTTTCCACGGTTAGGACCGTCTTCACCGCGGCGTGCGCCATTGTCGCCAGCTCACGCTGCCGGCCGATCCAAACATTGCCGAGGCCGTCAGCCATCGGGGCGTGGAGCAATGCAACATCCGGCTTGATCGCCGGGAGCAGCACGATCGGATCGTCTGCACCGAACGGGCTGTCGATGACCTTCCAGTCGTCGCGGTATTTCAGAATGTCCGAGCCGATAAGGCCGCGTAGTGGCATGAAAGGCACGCCTTTCTCCGACGCCTGCAAAGCGGCGTGCAATGCGGGACATGTCGCGTCCTTTATCTTGATTGCCGCCGAAGTCACTGCGGCGCAGAAGCGCGGCGCCGGACCGAACTCGCCTAGGCTCACCGCGCTCGTCTCCAGTGTTTCGATGCATCCGGCTCCGATCAGGAGATCGGCCTGCAGACTCGATGTCGGCAGCGCAACGAGATGCAGTCGCTTCACGCCACGTCTTATCAAGGCGCGCGTTGCGGCCATCGGCACGCCGGAAACCTCGCGCGGAACCACAAGCGTGCAGCCGTCAGCAATAGGAGCAATTACGTCGTCGATGGATTTCGCCGGTTGAAACATTTTGGCCTGCAAGCTGCACGGCTTCGGTATTGGTGCCATTTTTCCCATTGTTGCCCTTGCATCGTCCACTGGATTTTGCGACTTGGGTCAGATGCCGGCGACCTTGCAGGACAAATTGCGTGCCAAACGCTTCGTAATCACCGCGGAGGTGACCCCACCCGTGTCTGCGGATCGCGGCGAATTGCTCGCGAAGGCGCTGCCGTTGAAAGGCCTCGTGGACGGCGTGAATGTGACTGATGCCGCCGGCGCGCGGCCGCATCTTGGCGCGGTCACCTCTGCCGCAATTCTTGTCGAGCACGGGATAGAACCCGTCCTTCAGCTGACCTGCCGAGACCGCAATCGCATTGCGCTGCAGAGCGATCTGCTGAGCGCTGCGGCATCGGGCGTGCGCAATTTGCTGATGCTGCGCGGCGACGATCCGAGCGCCGGGGATCAACCCGACGCCAAGCCGGTCTTTGATCTCGATCCGCGTTCGCTGCTCAATACCGCGCGGCGTTTGCGGGACAAAAGCGAGCTTCCCACTGGCCGGAAGGTTAGTGGCAACTTTGATTTTTTTCTTGGCAGTGCCGATAACCCGATCGATCCGCCGCCCGGATGGAAACCGACAGGGCTGCAAGCCAAGATCGATTCGGGCGCCCAGTTCGTGCAGACGCAGTTCTGTATGGATGCGGGTGTCGTGCATCGCTACATGGCGCGGCTCGCGGAGCAGGGCCTGACAGATAAATTGTCGTTCCTGATCGGCGTTGTGCCGCTGCGCTCGGCGAAGTCCGCGCGCTGGATCAAGGAGAAATTGTTCGGCGCGGTTATTCCTGATGCGTTGATCGACCGCATGGAGCAGGCAACCGATCCGGTGGCTGAAGGCGTCAAAATCTGCGCCGACATTATTAGCGAATTGAGCGATGTCACCGGCGTCGCGGGTGTACACATCATGGCGCCCGGGAACGATGCGGCTGTACCGGGCCTTATAAAGACTGCGCGCGCAGGCATCGGGCGGCTCGCGCCGGCTTGACCGATCGGCGGCGCGCGATTGCCGTCGCGCCGTCCGACCAAATGATGCTAGAATCCCAAAGGAAGCAACGTGACACAGACGCCGTCAAGGCGCGGTATCAGGGAGGATAACGCATGAAATCCCGTAGGGTTGGGCTTGCAGCTATTGTTGCCATCGCGGCATTGGCCGGCTTGGTCGTTCCCGGCGCCGCGCAGGAAAAGGTCTGGAAGCACGGTCTGATTAACGCGAAAGCGGATGCTGGCATTTTCCTGATGGTATCGACCCGCGACTTTGCGAAGAAGCAAGGTCTCAAGATCGAGATTTCACAATTCAAGGACGACCAACTTGCGCTCAAGGCATTGATCGCCGGCGAGCTCGACAGCTTCGAGGGCGGGCCGCAGGGCGTGTTCGCCGCCAATGCTAAGGGCGCCGACGTCAAGTTACTCGGCTGCCACTGGATTGTCGTTCCGCACGGCATTTATGCCAGTGAGAAAATCAAGAAGGTCGAAGACCTGAAGGGCAAGCAGATTGCTGTGTCCGCTCCCAATTCAATGCCCGATATGCTGGCGCGCTCGGCGCTGGCAAAATTTGGCGTCTCCGACAACGAGGTGAAGCTCGCGGCCGTAGGCGGCGACAAGGACCGCTATCAAGCGCTGATCGGCGGCGTGGTCGACGCAGCTGTCGTTTCGAACGAATATCAGCCGGTCGCGCCGAAGAACGTTCATTTGCTGGTAGCGGGCCGTGAAGCCGTGCCCAATTTCTTGCGGGTATGCATGACCTCCAGTGACAAGAAACTGGCCGAACGCGGCGACGACGCGGTGAAATTCCTCGCTGCCGAAATGAGCGCACTTCGTTTCGCGCTGGCAAATCGGGATGCCACGATCGCTCTGACCCGCGAGCTCATTCATGCCAAGGTCGACGATCCGCGCCCCGCTTTTGTTTATGACGATGCCATCCAGCATCACGCTGTGGATCCGACGTTGCCGCTGCCGGGCGAGAAGATCCTGTGGATCCAGGACCAGATGGTGAAAGCCGGCAAGCTGAAGGCGCCGCTTGATCTGAAGGCCGTGACCGCGCCGGAATATCGCGAGAAAGCGCTGAAGGTCATCGGTCACTGACCATAAAGTTCGGAGTTCTGAATGGGTGAGGTGAGTTTCCTCGACGTCTCCAAGCGTTTCACGCTGCGCGTGGACGGTGAGGTGCATCATGTGCAGGCGCTCGACCGGGTCAGCTTCACGGTCAAGGATGGCGAGATTGTCGCGCTGATCGGTCCATCCGGTTGCGGCAAGACCACCGCGCTTCGAGTGGCGATGGGGCTCGATCCGTCGAACGGCGGTCGCGTGACTGTGGACGGCCGCGAAATCAACGGCTGCGGCCACGATCGCGGCATGGTGTTCCAGCACGCGGAGTTGCTGCCCTGGCTTTCGGCCCTGCAGAACGTGATGTTCGGGCTGGAGATGAAAGGCATCCGCGGCACACAGCTGCGTGAAACAGCCGAGAAGTATCTGCATCTCGTTGGGCTGAAGGACTCACAGAATCGTCGTCCGCATCAACTGTCCGGTGGAATGAAGCAGCGGGTCGGTATCGCCCGCGCGCTCGCCATCGACCCAAAGGTCCTGTTGATGGATGAGCCGTTCGGTGCGCTCGACGCCCAGACCCGCGAGACGCTGCAGGGCGAATTGCTCGACATTCACAGCCGCACCGGAAAGACCATTTTGTTCGTCACCCATGACCTCGATGAGGCGGTGATCATCGCCGACCGCATCGTGGTAATGAAAGATGGTCGTGTGCAGGAGATCATGAACGTGCCGCTCAAGCGGCCCCGGCCGGATCTCGGGCTCGTGCGCGGAATGCCTGAATTTGCCGAGACGCGGTACAAAGTCTGGCGTGCGCTGCACGACGGCACCACGGTGCACTGATGGTCGATATTGCCGACAGACAGGAGAAGGCGACGGCAAAAGCGGAAGTGGCTGAACGCAAGCCACTGCCGCGCTGGATGATCACGGTTGCGTCGGTCACTATTCTCCTCATCGTCTGGGAAATATTTGGCCGGCGCATCAATCCGGTGTTCGGCTCCTATCCGTCCGCGATTGCCGAGGCATTCTGGGAGCTCCTCGTCACCGGCCAGCTGTGGTCGGCGCTCTACGATTCCCTGCGGCCGTTCGTGATCGGTTACGCGCTTGCCATTCTGATCGGCATTCCGCTTGGCCTCTTTATCGGCGGATTTCGCGCCGCAGAAGCGGCTCTCGGGCTTTACATCACGGCCGGCTACGCCATGCCGCTTGTGGCGCTGGTGCCGCTCCTGATCCTATGGCTCGGGCTCGGATTTGCCGTCAAGGTCGCGGTCATCTTCCTGATGGCGCTGTTCCCGATCTGCATCAACACTTGGCTTGGTGTCACCGCTGTCCCGAAAACGCTGATCGAGGTCGGAAAATCCTTCGTCGCGCCTGATACGGTTATCCTGCGCCGGATCATCCTGCCGGCGACCCTGCCTTACATCATGGCCGGCATCCGCCTGGCGGTAGGACGCGCCGTGGTCGGCATGGTGATTGCCGAATTCTTCACGACCATTTCGGGCCTTGGCGCCGTGATCATCAATTCTGCCAACAATTTCGATACCGCCACGATGTTCGTGCCGATCATCATTCTGATGGTGATGGCAATCGGGTTGAACTGGTTGATCGGCTTTGTCGAGCGCTGGGTCGCGCCCTGGCAGGCGGAAATTTCAGGCCGCGATCGCGAGTAGGTCAGCTAGACCAGATTGCGCAAGGCTTCCAGCAATCCGCGCACCTGCTGCTCTGAAATATTGCGCGTGATGAAGACGACGCGACTCTGCCGGTTGTCGTCAGGCCACCTTTGCAGTTCGACGGGTGGGTGAGTCAAGTGCTGCACGAACTGCACTACGACGGGGCCATTGCAGTCCTTCACGTTAAGGAAACCTTTGACGCGCAGGAGGTCGGGCCCTCGCAGCTGCATCAGTGCATCCATAGTCTTCGCAAAAACGGGCCAGGCCAGCGGCGCGTTTTCGGTCAAGACGAAACTTCCAATGCCGTCGCTATGGGCGGCCTCTGCCACGAATGCATTGCGCTGATCGGAGGCCGGCTCCGTGAGACAGGCCGGATCGATGTTGCCGTTGATCGCCTCGTAAATTTCCGCACCGTGATTGAGCGCACGCAATTGCTCCGACAACGCCGCACTGGCGCCTTCGCCGGCAATGTCTGTCTTGGTGATGATGAGCCGGTCGGCAAGGATCGCCTGCTTTCGTGCTTCCGCCGACCACCCGAGCGTTTCCGCGCCGGTAACTGCATCCACGACCGTGACAACCGCCTCCACGTGGAAAACGCTGCCGAGCGCGCGGTCTGTGGCGAAGGTCTGCAGGATCGGGCTTGGATCGGCGAGCCCGCTGGTCTCGATCACGATGCGCCGGAAATCGGGCAACTCGCCACGCTCTCGCTCGATCACCATCCGGCGCAGCGCCTGCTGCAAGTCGGTGCGGGTGATGCAGCACAAGCAGCCGTTTCCGAGCAGCACGGTCTCGTCGGCGCTCGGCCGCACAAGCGCGTCGTCGATGCCTGTGGCTCCGAATTCGTTGACGACGACCGCGGTCCCTTGCCCCTCGGCGGTTGCCAGGAAGCGCTTGAGCAACGTGGTCTTTCCAGCGCCGAGAAAACCGGTGATCACGGTGACCGGCAGCCGTGCCCCGCGCTCGCGCTTGAGCCTGCGGCCAAACTGGCCGGCGGCGGGTGAGGGAAAGAGCTCGTTCAGAAATCCATCTCCAGCGTGTACAGCCCGCCGGTGTGACGGTCGACCGTGTAAACGATCTGTCGCTCATCGACGAATACATCGTTGAGTTGCACCGCGCCGGCCGGCGTGCCTTTCGGCGGTGGCGGCACGAAAGTGCCGACTTCCTTGGGTTGATAGGGATTGGAAATGTCGTAGGCGCGCAGACCGCCGTTGAAAAACGTGCCGATGACGATCTGGTCCGACTGCCAGGCCGTCGGGACCGGCGGATTTTCATGGATATTGTGCGCACCGAAGCGGCCGCCGCGGCTGGCATAGGCGTCGACCGGCGGCAGCGGGCAAGTGGCGATGGAAACCAGGTTCTTCTCGTCGCGCGCGTCGACAACCCATACCAGCTTCGGCCAGTCCTCGGCGTTGTTTTCGGTCGACTCGTCGGTAACAATGAGCAGGCCACGCTCGAACAGCGGCACTGCCGTGTGCATGAAGCCGGTGTAGGGGGGCGAATTCGTCCAGTGCGAAATCGGCTTTGGCTTCGATTTATCGGCAATGTCCATTACGAACATTCCGCCGTCGATATAGCAGAGATAGAGCCGGTCCTTGCGTTGCTTGTAGACGTTGGTGTTGTGCGCGCGGTAGCCCTTGTCGAGCTTGTGACGCGGCAATGGCGTCTCACCTTTTTTGGTACCCGGCATCCACCAGCGCCCCACCTCGATCGGCTTCGACGGATTGTGCACGTCGATGCAGCGATAGAACTGGTCATCGAGCGGATGGCTCGGCTCGAAGTCGGGCGCGCCGGATGCCATGTGCACGTATTCGCCGTCGCAGAACCACAACTGATGCACGCCGCGCGAGTTAGCGCCCGAGCAATCCAGGAAAGAGATCGAGCGCGGCTTCTCCGGCACCGACAGGTCGAATATTTCAAGGCCGGCCGGTTGCTGGTTGACCTTCTGGGTCTGGTAGGCCACCGCCATGATGTCGCCCGATAATTCCAGCGAGTTGGACCGCATATACGGCTTCGGCAAGTCGGTCTGCACAATCACTTTTGGATTGCGCGGGTCGGACACATCGACGCCGGTGAAATTTTTTGGCGCGCTTTCATGCGCCAGCCAGATGATGCGCCGGCCGTCCTTGGCGATCTGTACCGACATGCCTTCGCCCATGCCGCCGAAGCCGCCGAGATCATTTTGCGCGAGAAGCTTGAAATTCCAGGTGACAGGCTCACCGCTCTTACTCAGAGGGTTATGGGCAGCCGACATCATGTGCTCCAATGTTCGTCAGGTTCTTGCAGAAAGGCCGGCGCGCTTGCGCCGGCCTTGTGATGAAAAGCTCGAACGTTCTCAGGCCATCGCTTTCTTCAGGAAGTCGGTGCGGAAGGCCTTATTCCAGTCTGGCACGGCCTTGAGCTTGTTCGCCTTCACCAGGACTTCGCAATGGTGAGTCATGTATGGGACAAGGTCGGACGGCCAGCCAGGCTGGACTTCAACGCGCGCAAGGGCCTTGGAGAACGTGTCTTTGGACATGTTGTAGCCCTTTGACGTGTAGAATGAGTAGATGGTGTCGGCGACTTTGCCCGGGTTCGACTTGAAGTCCTTGGCGACTTCGAGCCAAGCCTTGAGATACGCCACAACCGTGTCGGGATTCTTGTCGACGAATTCGGGTGTGGCAGCCATGAATACGGGCAACTTGTCGAAGTCGTAGAATTCGGAAATGGTGACGCCGAGCCCGTCGGCCTCTGCGATTGCGTTGTACGGCTCGACGTTGACCATCGCATCCACGGTCTTGGCCGCCATCGCCGCCACCATGTCGTTTACGTTCATGCGGATTTCCTGATAGTCGCCTTTCTGGAGCCCGGCTTTGGTGGCGATCTGGTCGACGAAGATATTGCCGGTCGAAGAACCGGTCTGATTGGCAACCTTCTTGCCTTTGAGTTGCTCAACCTTGGTGATCCCGAGATCCTTGCGCGCGAGAACACGGGCAGTCTTGCCGACGTATTCGATCATCGCGATGGCAACCAGGCCGCCCTTCTCATGGCCGATTGCAAACGAAGGCCCCGCGTATGTGCCCATGTCGACCTGGCGCGCCACCATCTGCTGCATCGTGAGATTGCCGGACGGCACCGCGAACTCTTCGAACTTGACGCCGTGCTTTTCGAGCAGGCCGGAGCGCAGCAGGTAGTAAGTGGGCATGCCCCACATATTGGTTTGATAGCCCTGGCGTACCGTCTCCAGCGCGAATGCAGGTCGCGCGCCAAATCCGGCCGCCAAGACGCCGGCGCCGGTCGCCGCCAACACATGACGGCGGGTCATTCCTTTGTTCGCAGTGGTCATTGCTGTTCCTCCCTATGATTTGGCTTTGCCATTCATGGCTTTGGTTTCGCCGACGTCGTGGCCGAGATGCCGCAAAAGCTCTTTCTGGCATTCGACAAATTCCACGCTCAGTGGATCGCGAGGGCGCGGCAGGTCGATTTTGATTTCGGTTTTTACGGTGCCGGGATGGGGCGACATGACCACAACACGGTCCGCCAGATACACAGCCTCCGCGACATTGTGAGTCACGTATATCACCGTCTTGCGCGTTTCACGCCATACATCGGCAAGCAACCGTTGCATGTCGTCACGGGTGAGCGCGTCCAAAGCCGCGAACGGCTCATCCATCAACAACACGGAGGGATTGTACGCCAATGCGCGAGCGATGGCGACCCGCTGCTGCATCCCGCCCGAAAGATGGTGCGGATACGAGCCGGTAAACTTCTCCAATTTCACAAGGCGCAATTGCTCGCGTGCAATTCTGTCGCGCTCGTCTTTCGGGACGCCCTTCATTTCCAGCCCGAACGCGACGTTGCCGAGTGCCGTGCGCCAGGGGAATAACTGGGCGAAATCCTGAAACACAACGCCGCGGTCCATGCCGCTGCCCGTCACCGGCTTGCCACCGATGCGGATCTCGCCGGCCGCCGGCGAAAGAAATCCCGCGATAATATTAAGCAGTGTGGACTTGCCGCAGCCGGAAGGCCCAACAATGCAGACGAATTCGGAAGCGCCGATGCTGACGCTTACGTCCCTGACGCCAGGAACCTTTCCTCCCGGTGTCTCATACACAAGGGTGACATCGCGAATTTCAATCGGGACCATTCTTGCTTACCGTTTCTAACCCTTGGTCACGCGCACCATGCCCCACCGCTGGACAGTTGCGCGCTCGATTGAACCGAAGACGAGCCGCTCGAAGGCATAGCCGATAGCGCCGATGACGAGCAACGAAGCAAGCATGATGTCGGCGTTGAGAAATTCCTTGGCATCGAAAATGACCCAACCCAGACCCCAGTCCGAAGCCGCGATCATTTCGGCGCCGACAACGGCGATCCACGCACGCAGGAACGCCTGCCGCATGCCGGTGATGATGAAGGGTGATGCACCCGGAATGATCACCTTCCAGAACAGCTTCTGTTCATCCGCGCCCATGGCTCCGGCCGCGCGCAGCCACAAGGGGTTCACCGAACGGACGCCTGACCAGGTGTTGAACACCATCGGAAAGGTCGCAGCATAGAACACGATCAGGATGGTCGTGAGATTGCCGATGCCGAACCACAGCATGAACAGCGGAACCAACGCGAAAGAAGGGATCGGCATGAGTGCGCTGACCAGCGGCAGGAAAAAATTTTCCACCCGCTGAAAGCGAGCCATCAGGATGCCAAGCGGAATTCCGACCGCGACGGCAAGACCAAAACCGAACATGACCCGGTACATCGTGAAGGCGGCGTGCTCGATCATCGTACCGTCGGCGAGCATGGCGATCAGAGTGCGAACGATGGCCGGGATCGTCGGCAGCAATGCGGGCGCGAAGTAGCCGCTGCGCGCCAGCAGCTCGTACAGCGTCGCGGCCGCCGCAAGCGTGACCACGGCACGAACGATGGATCGCGTGCGCTGCCCTTGTTCGGTCATGACGTGATCATTCCCCACCGGACAACGGTATAGTCTTCGATTTTCTGGAACACGAATTTCTCGAGTCCGAGCCCGATAAGCGCAATGACGACAATTCCGGCAAGCATCGCGTCGGTATTGAGGAACTCACGGGCCCCAAAGATCAGCCATCCGAGTCCCCAGGGTACGGCAGCAAGCATCTCGACGGCGACCAGGATCCGCCACGCTTGCGCAAGGCCGAGCCGCAGGCCGGTCAGTATGTAGGGCAGGGCACCGGGAAGGATCACATGACTGAACATCCGGCGATCGTCCGCACCCATGGACTGGGCCGAGCGCACCCAGATTTCCTTGACGGCTTTCACGCCGGTCCAGCTGTTGAACAGGATCGGGAAAGCCGAAACAAAGCCGACGAGCAGCACGGCCGAAATGTTGCCGAGACCGAACCAGAGCAGGAACAGAGGTGCATAAGCGAGGCCGGGAATTGGCGCGCAGATGCTGACCAGCGGCAGGCAAATATCCTCGGCCCGCCGCGACCGCCCCATCAGCACGCCAATGGTCACGCCGATGACCGCGGCCAGCGCAAAACCGCTCAACAGGCGGATCACGGTATCGATGGCGTGATGCGGAAGAATGCCGGCAACCGTTAGCCGGACGAAGGTGGACGCCACTTCCTCGAGTGTAGGAAACAACCGGCGTGGAAATACGCCGGCCCAGGCGACGATTTCCCAGATCGCTCCAACGACCAGAAAGGGAAAGACGTTGCGAAGGACAAGGCGCAGCCGATCGCGGGCCTGCGGCCGGTCGGGGACTTCGCCCACAGGGATCGTGGTCGTGACGGCATCCTGCATCGGGTGCCCACATCCTCCCAAGGTCCGGACCACGAGCCCTTTTGACGAGGACCCTTTGGCGGTCTTGTAACCGGCCTCAGCCACAGAATAGTGCGCTTTGAACAGCCGCGACAAGCATAAGGGGCATGCCAATTGTTGCGGTACACCGCCACTGGCGCAATGGCGGCAGAAGGGCTAAAGCCCGTCGCGCGGCTTTTGTACGACGACAGGATTCAACGGGAGAGTTTCGTGATGTCGAAGAATGCACAGAAGATCGGCTGGATCGGAACCGGCCGCATGGGCTTGCCCATGGCGGAACGCCTGCTCAAGGCCGGCCACGATGTCAGTCTCTGGAATCGTACGCGTGCAAAGGCCGAGCCGCTCGCCGCAAAAGGCGGCAAGATCGTCGACAGACTCGCTGATCTGGCTTCCTGCGACGTCGTATTTTCGATTGTGTCCGAAGGCAAAGACCTGGAACAGGTGTATTTCGGCAAAGACGGTGTGCTTTCCGGCGGCAAATCTCCAAAAATTTGCATCGACTGCTCGACGATCTCGGTTGAGGAATCCGCTGACATTCGCAAACGTCTGAAAGACAAAGGTGCGGACTACGTGTGCGCGCCCGTATCCGGCAATGCGAAAGTCATCAAAGCTGGCAGGCTGTCGTCTGTCGTCTCCGGCGATGAAACGGCCTGCAAGGCAATCATTCCGCTGATGGAACTCGTTGCGCCGCAGGGCGTGTCCTATGTAGGTGAGGGCGACCTCGCACGCATCTGCAAGATCGCGCATAACGTCATGCTTGGCGTGGTAATCGAGAACCTGATCGAGATCACGCTGCTGGTGAACAAGATGGGCGTGCCGCGGCATGCCTTCCTGGCTTTCCTCAATAACGGCGTGATGGGTTCGATGTTCACGCGCTATAAGTCACCGGCACTCGTGAACCTCGATTGGACGACGACTTTTACGCCGGAATTGCTGCGCAAGGATCTTGATCTCGGGCTTGAACTCGGTCGCGAGATGGACGTGCCGATGCCGGTGACGGCGGCCACGCGCGAGGTCCTGCAGGGCCATTTCGGTCACGCGACCTTGCAGCCCGATCCGCAGGCTTACCTCAACAAGGATTTTGCGGCGCTGATGGAAACCATGGCGCTCGCCGCCGGCATGAAGCTGGCGCCGGAGAACAAGAACGTGCCGACGGGACTTGAGCACTAACGGAGCAAATAAAAAAAGGGCCCCTTACGGGGCCCTGTGTGCATAAGGTGGAGGATTCACGCCGCCGTCTAAGCCTAAGGGAGGAAAACGGCGGCTGCGCACGTGTCCACTCAATCGGTCCGGACGCATGACTACAAGTAAAATGGCTGTAAATTTCTGTCTTCGGCAGCATCATCCGAGTGAATGAGGGAGTTCCAGATGGGCTTCACCCTATACAACGCGCCGCAGTCGACATGCAGCCAACGCGTCCGATTCGTTTTCAATGCGAAAAAGCTGCCGTTCGACGAAGTGAAGCTCAATCTTCTCGAAGGCGATCAACTCAAGCCGGAATACCTCAAGCTCAATCCCAACGGGGTTGTGCCCACGCTCGACCACGACGGTGCGATCGTCACCGATTCGACGGTCATCATCGAATATCTCGACGAGGTCCGGCCCAGCGACAGCTTTACGCCGGAGAATCCGGTGGAACGCGCGCGGATGCGTGCTCTTATGCATTTCATCGATGAAATGCCCGCTGCCGCTGTCCGGGTGCCGACCTTCAATCTCGCTTTCCTGCCGCGATTCCAGAAGATGAGCCGCGAGGATTTTGTTGCGATGGCAGAATCAAAGCCGCTGCGACGCGAATTCATGCTCACCATGGGCCAGACTGGCTTTTCGAAGTCTGAAATGGAGGCGGCGCTGGCGCGCCTGCGCCGCACCTACGAGCGCATGGACGCGGAGATCGAGCGCAGCGGTGGGCCCTGGTTGCTTGGCAAAAAGATGACGCTCGCCGACGTCGCGGTCATGCCGGCATTGGTGCGGATGCACGATCTCGGGATAGCGGATTGGCAGGACTTGCCGCGCGTTGTCACATGGTTCGACAACGTCCGTGCGCAGGCGGCCTTCACGCCGACCTACTATCACGGCTCGCTGTTAAGCGAACGGTTTCCGCACTTGCGGGAAAAATCGCCTGCGTAAACGGCTTCTTATTTAGTGGTGCTGATCTTCGGCAATTCGACCTTTACGGTCGATGACTTCTGCCCAAGATTGCCGGTGGCAAAGAGAATGCCGCCGCCGACTACAACTACAATCAGCGCACCGACCAGAACGCCAAGCACGCCGACGCCGCCACTGCTGCCCTCAGCCATGGTTCCATCCTCCCTCCATCAACCGGGAAGTTAAGCAGCGCGCGCTGTTTTGGTTCCCGTCCTACGGCGTTGCAATCGCCTTGATCAGCCACAGCACCGGAAAACCGAAGGTCCCGTCCAGGCTCACGGTAAATTCGCGCAGCCAGCGCGGCGACTGATCGCTATAGCCATACATCATCAGAGCAATGGCCACCGGGATAATGACGGTCAGCCAATAGGCGAACCGCAGCCAGCGCGCACGATTTTCAGCACGTTCCTTCGGCGAGACGTATCGCGGCGCGTTGGGAATCATGAGCGCGATTGTGGGGCGCATTCGCGCGCCCGGTAAAAAACCTAGTACCGGGCGCTGATCGGCAATTCTTCCGCGGGGAACAGCGTGATCAGCCGGCAGCCTTTGTCGGTGACCACGACCTCTTCCTCGATGCGCGCGGCGGAATAGCCGTCGGTCGCCGGGCAGTAGGTCTCGATCGCGAACACCATGCCTTCCTTCAGTTCGGTCGGGTGATCCATTGATACGACGCGAGAGATGATCGGCCGCTCATGCAAGTTCAGCCCGAGACCATGTGCGAACTGCAGGCCGAACGCGGCCATCTCGTCAGGGAAACCGAATTCATTCGCTTTCGGAAACACCTCGCAGATGTGCGCCGTGCTGGCGCCGGGCCTGATGCGCTCGATGGCGTTGTCGAGCCATTCGCGCGCCCTCCTGTAGGCGTCGTGCTGCGCGGGCGTCGCGCGGCAGACGTTGAAGGTGCGGTAATAGCAGGTGCGATAACCCATGAAGCTTTGCAGAATGTCGAAGAAAGCCTGGTCGCCCGGGCGGATCATTCGATCGGTGAAATTGTGAGGATGCGGGTTGCAGCGCTCGCCGGAAATGGCATTGACCGCCTCGACGTCGTCGGAGCCGTGCGTGTAGAGGAACTTGTTGACCTCGGCGACGATGTCGTTTTCGCGCACGCCCGGCCGCAGCATTTCATTGACGACGTCGTAGGCGCCATCGACCATTGCGGCCGCGCGATTGAGAAGTGCGATTTCGTCGGCCGATTTGACTTCACGCGCGCTCAGCATGATTTGCTGGCCGTCTTTGATCTTGATCCCGGCTTTCTCGAGCTCGAACATCATTGGCGGCTCGATGATATCGACGCCAATTGGCATTTTGGCGACGCCTGCCGACTTGAGAATTGAGGCCATTTCCTCGGCGTGACGCTTCATCAGGCCGAACGCCGGATCGACGGTGCCGCGTAAGCCGACGAGGCCGGCCTTGCAATTCTCCGGCTTGAGCCAGGGCGAATAAAGCTTGTGGTGGACTGCGGCCGAGCCAAAGTCCCACAGAATAGGATCGCCCCCACGCGTGAGGAGGACCCAGCGCGAAAGCTTGTCGCGCGCCCATTCACCGATCTTGGTCGAGGTGACGTAGCGGATGTTGTTGTCGTCAAATAGCAATAGTGCGCCGAGGTCGGAGGCCTCAAGCGCGGCCTGCGCGCGGCCGAGTCGATAACGGTGCATGCGGCGGTAATCGACACGTTCTTCAAAGTCGACGCCCATGGTACCGAGCACCGGCAAGTGCCGACCCCAATTGTAGCGCGGGTTGATGTCCTCGGCGGTGATTTTCACCGGCTCGCGCGTTCTCTCGTCCATGGTCGTCTCCTTACGCGGTATCGATTGCCGCTTTATAGCCGGTAGGTCGACATCATTATAGGCCTAGTCGGTGGCTCTGTCGGCACCATCGGACCTGCGCCGGAACGCGGTCAATGGGCCTCTACATGGGCGTCCTTGATGACGCCGCCCCACACTTCGGTTTCCTTCTTGATAAAGGCCGCAGCCTCGGCGGGCGTACCGCCGGCGGCGTGAAGGTTGATCTTTGTAAAGTGGCTCTGTGCTTCCGGACTTTTGAGGACTTCGTTCACAGCCTTGCTGAGCTTTGCCACGATTGCGGGCGGCGTCTTCGGAGGAGCCGCAATTGCGTTCCAGGTGCCGGATTCAAAGCCTTTGACGCCAGCCTCATCGAGCGTCGGGATATCGGGCAGGTTTGGAATTCGCTTGCTCGTCGCAACGGCAAGGATCCGCGCCTTGCCGGCCTCATGCAGTTTGATGGCCGAGGCCAACTCCATGAAAATGAAATCGACGTGGCTGGCGATAATGTCATTCAGCGCGGGTGCAGTGCCCTTGTAAGGGACGTGTACCAGCCTGGTGCCGAGGATGCGTTCGAACAACGCAGCCGTGAGATGCGACGTCGTGCCTATTCCCTGCGACGCGTAGTTGACCTTGCCCGGGCTTGCCTTCACGTAGTCAATGAAATCTCTCGCCGTCTTCGCGGGAAAATCCGGGCGTACCAGCAAGACATTGGCGATCGAGGTCATGATCGTCACCGGCTCGAACTGTGTGGGATCGAAATTCATCTTTTTATAAAGCAGCGGGTTGACGGTCAGAGGCGCCGGCTGCGCCGCGAGCAGCGTGTAACCATCGGGATCCGACGTGAAGACTGCCTCTGCCCCGATGTTGCCCGCGGCGCCTGCGCGATTTTCAACGATAACCGGCTGACCGAGCTTCTGATGCAGGCCTTCCGCGACGATGCGCGTCACCGTATCAACGCCGCCGCCCGCGGGCACGCACACGATGATCTTGATCGGCCTGTTCGGAAAATCAGCGGCCGCATCCTGCGCGGACGCCGCCGACGCCGTCAGCAACGCGGCCAATAGTCCTGCCAATATCGTGCGCACGCGATCCTCCCTTGTGCCGGCTATTTTATGCCACGCGGGCGAGTTTTTGTGCCGGCAGCTTGAGATTGAACACCTTCATGGCATTGCCGCCAAGGATATTCCGCTTTGCCGGCTCGGTCAGGAACGGCAGATCATAGATTGTCGAGGGTAAATCGAAGTCCCAATGCGGGTAATCGGACGAATAGAGCAATTGGGTTTCGGCATTGATCATGCGGAATGTTTGCTCGAGTGCCGCGATGTCGGTCATTTCCAAGGGCTGCGATGAGAAATACATGTCGCGCATGTACTCGCTGGGTTTCCTTTTCAGGGCCGGGGCTTCAGATGAGCGCATCATGTACTCGTTGTCGAAGCGCTGCATCATGAACGGCACCCAGGCAAGTCCGCTTTCGACCCAAAGCACTTTCAATTTCGGAAACCGCTCCGGCAGGCCGTTGGTGATCCAGTTGGCCAGATGCACCATGTTGTAGAACACGAAGCCAAGCGCGTGAACCGAGATGAAGCGATTCATCATGCCGACGGTCTGGTCGTTCCAGTTGTAGCCGGCATGGAAAGCGAGCGGCAGGTTCATCTCTTCGAGCAACGCATAGGTCTTCATATAGGAATTGTGGTGAACCGGACGATAGCGCGCCGACGTAACCATGAAGCCGACGACGCCTTTGGTCTGCCCGAATTCCTGAACGGTGCGATAGGCCGCATCCGCGTCATTGAACGGCAGATAAAGCATCGAACGGATGCGCGGCTCGTGCGCCAGCACCCGTTCAGTGAGCCAGTGGTTGTAGGCACGCGCCAGCGCGACCTCGACCTCGACTTGCGGGTGCAGGCCAAGTTGAAGCATCGGAGTTGGGAACATCACCGCGACATCGATGCCGATCGCATCCATCCAGCGCCGCGTCAGCGCAATGTCGCGCTGAACGCCACTTTCCGTTTTCTCCATCCCCCGGGTCGCATAACGCATGACGCGACCGCCCATGTCCTGGTAGCCGACGCCGGCCGGCAACATGCCGACACTTTTCGCGTTTGCCTGACGCGCGCTGCGCGCAAGCTGCTGCAGCACAGGATCGTCCATGTAATCGAGGATCTCGCCGATCGACTCGCTTTCGTAGTGGTGCGAATCGACATCGATAATCGGGAAATTCTTGTACCCGCGTTCGGCAGCCTGCTTCGAGGCGTGCGCCAGCAGCTTGCTCGTGTCGAATTCCTCGACCTCCATGCGGCGGAAGTCGGACAGCGGAAGATCCATGCTATTTTCCCTTGCGCACGATCATGCGCTATCTCCCAGACCAGGCCTGCCACATGCCGAGCTCGAACACCTGCAAGTTCACAGCCTTGAGCATTGCCGTAACCGTCACCATTACCTCGGTCGCAGTCACGGCATCCGCTGCGAACGCGGGCAGTGCGCCATCGCGCGCCGCCGAGCGTTCGGCGTAGAGGCGCACGGAATTTGCGAGCATGTCCTGAATGTCTATGTCGCTCAGCTGTGGTTCAGCCGGGACAGCCGCCTCAGTTTGCGACGACATAGATATCCTCCCCGCGTTGGACCACTTCGAAGCTTTTCAATTTCAGGCTGCGGTCGGCCACGCATTCGCCGGTCCTGAGATTGTATTCGTAGCCGTGCCAGGGGCAGACAAAATGGATTTCCTCGCTTGAAAATTTCTGCCCCTGCCAGCTGCGGTCGGGGCCGATGATGTCTTCGACCTTGTGCATCATGACTCCTTCGCAGGCCGGCCCGCCCTGATGCACGCAGAGGTTTTCATACGCATAAAACTGCCCCTGCCAGTGGAACACGCCGATCTCGCGGCCGGCGTGACTGACGATTCGGCGTTCGCCGTCGGGAAATTGCCTGGCTTTGGCGACGAACACGTCCGGCATGCAGTCAGGTTCCAGTGAGTACGCAAGCAAAGTATGGCACCGAACCGCAGTGCGCGGCAACGAAGCGGCTTCGCGAAAATGAAATAAGGGGTTGCGCTGATGCGCATTGTACGAAGCGGCAGCATCGAGCAAGGTCCGATGCGAAAAAGGTGCGGACGTGGATTCAAACTTGTTACTTGCGGTGATTGCCGCGGTCTTTCTGTTGGCCGGCTTTGTCAAAGGCGCCATCGGGTTTGGCTTGCCGACGGTGTCCATCGGCCTGCTCGGATTGCTGATGTCCCCGGCGCAGGCAGCGGCGATTCTGGTGGTGCCATCGCTGGTGACGAATGTCTGGCAGGCTTTGGTCGGGGGTGAAATCGCCGGGCTTGTGCGCCGCTTATGGCCCGTGCTTGTGGGAATTTGCCTGGGCACTTTCATCGGTGCCGTGCTGCTGTCGCATGACGACACGGGCCGGGCAACCGTTTGGCTCGGAATTGCCCTGGCGCTCTACGCAGCACTCGGCCTCGTCAAGGTAAATTTCGAGGTGCCGCGGCACGCGGAAACCTGGCTCGGTCTCGTCATGGGAGCTGCGACCGGCGCAACCACGGTGGCGACCGGAATTTTTGTCATACCCGGTACTCCGTACGTTCATGCCCTGCAGTTGGAACGCGACAAACTCGTGCAGGCGCTCGGTCTATCGTTCACCATTTCCACGATCACGCTCGCTCTTGCGCTCGCGCACGCCGGTGAAATACGTGGCTCGCTCGCCTGGCCATCCTTGCTCGCGCTTGGCGCCGCGCTGGTGGGAATGGTCCTGGGGCAAATGGTGCGTGGCCGTGTGCGGGCGGAAACGTTCCGGTTGTGGTTCTTTATCGGGCTACTGCTGCTTGGCGCCCATCTGGCGCTGCACGACGTCTTATGATCGATTAGACAGTCTCTTAGTATCGCCACCAGGACTCGTGTGATGAAAATCGTCGATCTTTCGCACGTCATGAACGTGCATACCCCCGGCTGGGTCGGTTACGCCGGCAACAAAATGTACTATGCGCAGAACCTGCAGACGGTCCGAATTGTTGCACAGCGCATCGACACGGCCCTGCACGTCGGAACGCATTTCGACGGCGCCATGCACGCGACCGACAACAATAAAGGCGACATGGCCCATTTGCCGCTCGACTATCTGGTCAACCGTGGTGTCGTCGTCGACATTTCAAAGCACATGCACGACTGGGCGGTGATTACGCCGGAGATTATCGAGAGCAGCGGCGCCGATATTCGCGAAGGTGACATCCTCATCCTGCATACCGGATGGCACAAGCATTACGAAGGGCAACCGCAGCAGGATCTGGTCCGATACTTCTGCTATCACCCAGGCCCGAGCCTCGACACGCTGCATTGGATGCTGAAGAAGAAAATCAAGTGGTGGGGCATGGATACCGGCTCCTGCGACCACGCGATGAACACCTCGATCCGCTATATGCGGCCCGATCTTGCCGAGGAATTCACAAAGAAGCACGGCAAGACGCCCGGCGAATTTTTTGGAACGTTCCACTACACGCACAAGAAATCCGGCCGGAAGGTTACGGCCGATGTCTTTCCGTTCCATAATTGGGCGTTCCAGGAAGGCCTGCTGCACGCGGAGAATCTTGGCGGCGATATCGAGATGATGTTGGGCAAGCGTTGCGTAATCGGCGCGTTCCCATGGCGCTACGAGGGCCTGGAGGGCTGCCCCTGCCGGATCGTGTGCTTCCTTGACGTCGACGACAACATCGAGGCGGTCGGCGACGCGGCGAAGGCGATTTTGCGCAACTAGCGTTTCGCTTTTCTACGTTTTGACCCCTGCGGATCGTGCAAGCGCGGGTCCGGCTTATTGCTTTGCAAAGTTGCCTGGATCGCTTCGCGTAGAATCTTGTGTTTCGACCGTGGCCACAGCCTGACGTGAATATCGGCAAGAAGCTTCGCCGATTTACCGAACACGACGATGCGGTCGCCGACACCGATGGCCTCTTCCAGCTGGTGCGTTATCAAGATTGCGGTCGAGCCGCACTCGCGCGCCAGCGCCAGGAAGGTCTCACGCAGTTCCGCGGCTGTGACCTCATCGAGGTGGCCGAATGCCTCGTCGGCCAGCAAAATATCCGGTTGCACTACGAAGGCGCGCGCGATCGCCACCCTTTGGCGCATGCCGCCGGAAAGCTCGTGCGGATAGGCATTGGCGAAATGTTCGAGGCCCAGCCGTTTCAGCCAAGTCAGCGCGCGCTTGCGTTGCTCATCTTCCGGCAGCCCGATTAATTCAAGCGGTAGCTTGGCGTTGTCGAGTGCCGAGCGCCACGGTAGCAGGCGGTCCTGCTGGAACACGGTGGCGATGCGGCCGCGGAAAAGATCAAAGTCGGTGTGCGGGCTCTTGTCGCCAATACGGATGGTGCCCTCGGTCGGTGCTTCGAGCCCGATCATCAGGTCGAAAAACGTCGATTTGCCGCAGCCCGTCTGGCCTACAATGGCCACGACTTCACGCGGTGCAATAGTCAGATCGAGCCGTTCAATGGCGATCACCGACTGCCCGGTTGTGGTCTGCCGAAACACTTTGCGCAGGCCGGCTACATTAATCGGCGGGGGGCCGCTCATGCGCGCCACCGCAAAAGCCGCGCTTCAAATCGAGACACAACGGCTTCGAGAAGGAACAGCAGCGCTACCAGTACAATAGTCCAGGCGAACACGTCGGCGACCGAGAACAGTTCCTGCGCCACCGATAGTTGATGCCCGATACCGGTCACGGCGCCGACCAGTTCGGCGATAGTGACCACGCGGATTGCCAGGCTGATATTGACTTTCCAGCTGGTGAAGATCGTCGGCACGATCGCCGGCAGCATCAGCTTGACGAAATACTGCAAGGTTGTTGGCCGAAACGATTGCATCATCTGCCGCAGCTCGCGCGGCACCGAGCGCATGGCGTCAAGTGTATCAACGAGGAAAACGGGACCGCAGACGACAACCAGGACGAATCCGATGCGGAATTCGACGCCCGGAAACCACAGCACAGCGAACAAAATCCAGGACACGACCGGCACCGCCATAAGGATGCGGATCATCGGATGCAGATACTTTTCAAGCGTATCGGAGCGATACATCGCCATCGCGAGCACGATACCGAGCACAAACGACACGATCAGCGCGCCGATGACCCGTGCCAGCGTGACGGCGATATCGAGGGGCGTGATACTGGTGATCGCTTTTGCGATCCGCAGCATGCTCGGGATGGCGAAAGGCGGAATCCCGAGCACTGGCGCAAGGTGCGACAGGACCTCCCAGGCCAGCGCAAAAACGAGAAGGGAGACGAAAGTCTGGCGCGGAAATATCAGGACCGGGACAGACTCGCGATGCTCCGTCGTCATCGTACAGGCGCGCTATGCGCTTAAGGGGCGTAGATGATCTTCTCGTCCGGCATCTTTTCGTAGAAACCGGCTTTCACCGCGCGCTCCATGATATCGGTAATCGACTTGCGCGTTGCGGGTTCCCACGCCGGCTTGATGATCATCTGCAGCCGTTTGCTATCGACCGCGGCGGTCAGGATTCCGGGCGGGAGCTTGAGCGTCTCGTTTGCAATCTTGTCGCCTGCAGCGGTGTCCTTGTGCATGACCTCGGCGACCTCCTGCAGGGCCGCGATCAGCATCTGCGGCGCTTTCGGATTCTTCGCGATCGCGTCGGCGCGCATGGCGGTCACGATTTCCCAGCCGTCGCCACCGGTGATTTCCTTCCAGCCCTGCGCCCCGTTGAAGATGACATGCCAGTCGGGATGCTGCTTCGCGCTGATACTGGCGAGCGGCTCGATCACCAATGCGGCATCGACACGGCCGGCCTCGAGCTGCGCGCGCGCAACGGCAAAGTTGGCGTTCACCGTGATGATGTCTTTGCCGAGGTCGATGCCCTTGGCGTTGGCATAGATTTTCGTCACCTGGAACTGCGAGCCCCCCATGTCGATGGCAAGCTGCTTGCCCCTGAGATCGGCGAGAGACTTGATCTTCTCGTCCTTGGCGAAGATCACGAGGTCAGCGAGCGTGAATCCGGTGGCGATGATCCGCACCGGCACGCCTTCCTGATACAGCTTTTGGAGGATCGTGGGACCGCCGATGAGCACGTCGGTCTCGCCGGTCGCGAAGGCCGCGTAGAAAGCCGAGATCGACGGATAGGCCTTGGCGTCGAGCTCGAAGCCGTGCTTGGCGTCGATGCCACGCGCCTTCATGATGTTCCAGACCAGCGGGTTGAAGACCGGCAGAGTAAGGCTCGACACTTTGATGATCGGCTTCTGTTGCGCTTGCACGCCCGGCGTGAAATTCAAAATCAGTGCCGCCGTGCACGCGAATAATGCGGCGAACCCCCGTCGAGACATCTTGGCCATGCCGTTCCCCCTTGTGTATTTCGAGCAGCGATCTTGCGCGTCAGCTTGCTCAAAGGCGAGCGCGACTTTACTCCGCTTTCGTTTGCGTGCAAATAATTGGACGCCAGTGAGTGGAGGGCGTGATGCCGCATATCACCGCGCGAGACGGGACGCGGCTCTATTATGAGGAAGCAGGGCAGGGCACGCCGGTCGTTTTCGTGCATGAATATGCGGCGGACTACCGCACCTGGGAGCCGCAAATGCGGCGTTTCTCGCGGTCACACCGCTGCGTCACCTACAGCCAGCGCGGCTATCCGCCATCCGATATTCCAGACGATCCGGATAAATACAGCCAGGATTGCTTCAACGAAGACGTCATCGCCGTCATGGATGCGCTCAAGATCGACAAAGCGCACATCGTCGGCCATTCGATGGGTTCGCTGACGGCGCTGCACGTCGGCATTCGACATCCGCAACGCTGCATTTCGATGACAGCTGCAGGTTGCGGCTACGGGTCGAGTGCGGATAAGAGGGTTGTCGAGGAAACGCGCGCGGCGTCACGCGAGACCGGCAAGATGTTTGCCTCCACCGACATCAAGACCGCCGCGGCGCGTTACGCCGATGGCCCCACGCGTCAGGCCCACAAGAACAAGGACCCGCGAGGCTATGCGGAATTCGTACGAATCCTGAGCGAGCATTCCCCGCAAGGCCACTCGCTGACCATGATCAATCTGCAGGCCAAGCGGCCAACGCTGTGGGACATGGAAGCGGACCTGAAAAAATTTTCCGTGCCCCTGCTGATTATTGTCGGCGACGAGGATGACTGGTGCGTCGACGCCAGCATTTTCCTGCGCCGTACGGTCCCAACCGCGGGACTCATGATCGTCCCGCGCACTGGCCACACCCTTACCAGCGAGGAACCCGAAAAATTCAACGCCGCGCTGGCCGAACTGTTTGCCGATGCCGAGGCAGGCCGCTGGCTCGCGCACAAACAACATTAGGAACCGGGAGAGAGCGATGGACCTCAAGCTTAAAGGCAAGACCGCGCTGGTGACGGGCGGCAGCGAAGGCATCGGGAAGGGGATCGCGCTGGCCCTGGCGAAGGAAGGCGTCGATGTTGCCATTTGTGCACGGCGTAAGGAGCCGCTGGAGGCGGTCGCAGGCGAAATCGCCAAGGCGACCGGGCGCAAGATCGTCTCCATTCCCGCCGATCTGCGTCAGGACAAGGACGCAAAAAGCTTCATCGAGCAGGGCCACAAGGCGCTCGGACGTGTCGACATCATGATCAATAATGCCGGTTCGGCAGCCGGCGGCGTCATCGAGCACCTGAGCGAAGACGATTGGGAAAAAGGGCTCCAGCTCAAGTTCATGGGTTACGTGCGCTGCTTGCGTTATGTCTTGCCGATTATGGTGAAGCAAGGCGGGGGGCGCGTCGTAAACCTGATCGGTAATGACGGCGTGAAGCCGTCCTATTGGGAGATCTGCCCGGGAGCGGCCAACGCCGCAGGGCAGAATCTGACGCTGTCGCTGGCGGGGCAATACGGCAAGAACGGCATCAGCTTTGTTGCGGTCAATCCAGGGCCAGTGCGGACCGAGCGCTGGGCAGGCCTGGTCAAGGCGATGTCGCGCGACATGAAGATTTCCTACGAGGAAGCCGACAAGCTCGCCCCTGCATCGATCCCGATGGGCCGCATTGCGGAGGTCGAGGAGGTGGCAAACCTTGTCACCATGCTCGCATCCCCACTGATGGAAATGGTCAATGGCACTATGATCGAGATCGACGGCGGTCAGGACAAGCCATTGATGGACCGTTTCCGCGACAATCCGAAAGGCTAGCCGACCATACCGAAATGGGGGTTCAGCGGTGTCGCTTCGCTTGACAAGTTCGGTCCGGCGGTCGGACTATTTGTATACAAACGAGCTCGCCCGCCGCAGGCGATAGAACTTTGACAATCGCGGCGCGTGCCAAAAGCGCGGTCAGCCGCCACGCAGGGAGCTTAAGTCATGAGACCGACGCGTCACGTGTTCACTCTCGCGCTTGCCGGCAGCCTCGCCGCCGGCCTTTCGTTCCAGGTTCAGGCGCAGCAGACCATTAAGATCGGCGAGCTCAACAGCTACAAGGCGCAGCCGGCCTTCCTCGACCCCTACAAGAAGGGCTGGGAGATGGCGATCGAGGAGATCAACGCCAAAGGCGGGGTTCTCGGCAAGAAGCTGGAAGTGATCTCGCGCGACGATGGCGCCAATCCGGGCGAAGCCGTGCGCGTCGCCGAAGAACTGGTTACGCGCGAAGGCGTTGCGATGATCGCGGGCACGTTCCTGTCCCACATCGGGCTCGCGGTGACGAACTTTGCCGGACAGAAGAAGGTCTTCTTCCTTGCCGCGGAGCCGCTCACCGACAAGATCACCTGGCAGAACGGCAACAAATATACCTTCCGCTTGCGCGCCACGACCTACATGCAGGTTGCGATGTTGATGCCGGCTGCGACCGGCGCGAAGAAGAAACGCTGGGCGCTGGTCTATCCGAATTTCGAATACGGCCAGTCAGCGGCGGAAAATTTCAAGATGCTGATGAAGAAGGCACAGCCCGATGTCGAGTTCGTCACCGAGCAGGCGCCGCCGCTCGGCAAGATCGACGCCGGTGCCGTTGCGCAGGCGATTGATGATGCGAAACCCGATGCGATCTTCAATGTGCTGTTCGGGGGTGATCTCGCCAAGTTCGTGCGCGAAGGCAATACTCGCGGCGTTTTCAAGAACCGCACCGTGGTGAGCCTGCTCTCCGGCGAGCCCGAATATCTTGATCCGCTCAAGGATGAGGCTCCCGTTGGCTGGGTCGTCACCGGCTATCCCTGGGACAAGATCAAGACCAAGGAGCACACAGCCTTCGTCGATGCCTACAAGAAGAAGTACAACGATTATCCGCGTCTTGGCTCGGTCGTGGGCTATGTGACGATGCAGTCACTCGCGGCAGGCATTGCCAAGGCAAAGTCGACCGATACCGAGAAACTGGTCGAGGCGTTCAAAGGTCTCAAGGTTGATAGTCCGTTCGGGCCGTTTGTCTATCGAGCCAGCGATCACCAGGCGACGATGGGGGCCTATGTCGGCAAGATCGTCCTCGAAGGCGGCAAGGGCACCATGGCCGACTTCAAATATGTCGACGGCGCATCCGTGCTACCGAGCGACGCCGAGGTAAAGAAGCTCCGGCCGGTCGAATCGAACTAGGTTTTCGTTCGTGACGTCCTTCGTTAACCTCTCCCCGCCTTGCGGGGAGAGGTGATTGTTTCATGACCTTCAGCGCATTTCTTTTCCAGGCGCTCAACGGGCTCTCCACCGCCTCGGGTCTGTTCTTTGTCGCCGTCGGCCTGTCGCTAATATTCGGTGTCTCCCGCATCATCAACATCGCGCATGGGTCCCTGTACATGCTGGGGACCTATATTGCTTATTCGTTCGCCACGCATATCGGCGGCGTGTTCGGATTTTGGGGTGGCATCATTGCCACGGCGCTTATCGTGGGAGTGATCGGCGCATTCATCGAGATTGTGCTCCTGCGGCGCATCTATCGGGCACCCGAGCTGTTCCAGCTGCTTGCGACGTTCGCGCTGGTGCTGATCATCAATGACGCGGCCCTTTGGCTGTGGGGGCCGGAAGATCTGCTTGGCCCGCGCGCGCCGGGCCTGCGCGGCTCGATCGAGGTGCTCGGCCGCCGGCTGCCGACCTATGACGTGTTCCTCATCATCATCGGTCCGCTGGTGCTGCTTGTTCTGCATTTCGCGCTCGCCCGCACGCGCTTCGGCCGCCTGGTCCGGGCTGCGACGCAGGACCGGGAAATGGTGAGCGCGCTGGGCGTCAACCAGGCGCTGCTGTTCACGTCCGTGTTTGCGGTGGGTTCGATGCTTGCGGGCCTTGGCGGCGCTTTGCAGGTTGCCCGCGAGCCGGCAAATCTCGCGACCGACCTGGTGGCGATCGGCGATGCCTTCGTGGTCGTCGTGGTCGGCGGCATGGGCTCGATCACCGGCGCATATCTCGCTGCCGTGATCATTGCCGAGGTGAAGGCAATCTGCATCGGCATCGGCGTGGTCGATCTCGGCTTCGTGACCGTCAACTTCTCGAAGCTGACACTGGTTGCCGAATTCCTAGTGATGGCGGTGGTTCTGATCGTGCGTCCCTATGGTCTGCTCGGCCGCCCGCAAGGGCAGGTCCGCTCGGTTGCAGAGCCGGAAGACCCGATCCGCCCGGCGACGCCTGCGCTCAAGATGCTCGGCGCCGCCGTCCTTGCGTTGCTGTTCTGCCTGCCGTTGCTCGCGCAGGGTTCGCCTTATCTGCTGATCCTCGGCATCGATGTACTGATCGCCATCATCTTCGCGACCTCGCTGCACTTCATCATGGGCCCGGGCGGCATGCATTCATTCGGCCATGCCGCCTATTTCGGGCTTGGAGCCTACGGCGCGGCGCTGCTGGTGAAATGGCTGGCGGTCCCCATGGGGCTCGCGCTTGTCGCCGCGCCGTTCGTCGCGCTTGCTGGAGCATTGCTGTTCGGCTGGTTCGCGGTGCGGCTCTCCGGCGTATATCTCGCTATGCTGACGCTCGCATTTGCGCAGATCGTCTGGGCTTTGGTCTTCCAATGGGAAGCGGTGACCGGCGGTTCGAACGGCGTGATCGGCGTGTGGCCGCCGCCGCCCTTCGACAAGGCCTGGGTCTATTTCCTGCTGAGCCTGGTGCTCGCTGTGATCGGCGTCCTGATCCTGCGCCGCTTTTTGTTCGCGCCCTTCGGCTATGCGATGCGCGCTGGCCGCGATTCACCGTTGCGTGCCGAGGCGATCGGCATCGACGTCAAGCGTGTGCACTGGTTTGGCTTTGCGATTGCAGGTGCCGTCTGCGGAGTCGCGGGCGGGCTCTTTGCCTTTGCAAAAGGCTCGATCTCGCCGGAGACGATCCACGTCGGCCGCTCGATCGACGGCCTCGTCATGGTGCTGCTCGGCGGCATTCAGACCCTGACGGGGCCGATCGTCGGGGCCTCGGTCTTTGCCACGCTGCAGGACACCGTGATGCGCCAGACCGAGTATTGGCGCGCGCTGCTCGGCATCATCATTCTCCTCCTCGTGCTGGCTTTTCCGCAAGGCATCGTGGGTGCCTTCTCCGCGATCTGGCGTAAAGCGGGGGCGAAGCCGTGAGCGTGCTTGCCATCCACTCATTGTCCAAGGCATTCGGCGGCGTGCATGCTGTCAACAATGTCAGCTTTGAGATCGCGCAGGGCGAATTTCTCGCGATGATCGGGCCCAACGGCGCCGGCAAGTCGACCTGCTTCAACATGATCAATGGGCAGCTCGCACCCGATTCCGGAGAAATTCTCTTCGAGGGCCGTAACATTGCAGGCCTCGAGCCGCGCGCGGTCTGGCGGCTCGGCGTCGGCCGGACCTTCCAGGTTGCTGCCACGTTCAGCTCGATGACGGTTATCGAAAACGTGCAGATGGCGCTGATCTCGCACGGCCACGAGACCTACCAGTTGTGGCGCGCCGCCGCCCAGATGCATCGCGACCGCGCCCTCGACCTGCTCCAACAGGTCGGGATGCGCGAAGCCGCGGACCGGCCCAGCCGCGAGCTCGCCTATGGCGACATCAAACGGATCGAGCTTGCCATTGCGCTCGCAAATGAGCCACGCCTTTTGCTGATGGACGAGCCAACGGCGGGCATGGCGCCGCGCGAGCGCAACGATCTGATCGCGTTGGTCAAGAAGCTGGTCGTGGAGCGGAAGATTTCAGTGCTGTTCACCGAGCATTCGATGGATGTCGTGTTCGCTTTCGCGGACCGGATCATCGTGCTGGCGCGCGGCCGTTTGATTGCGGACGGAAACGCGGCCTCGATCCGCGATCATCCGAGGGTGCGCGAAGTCTATTTCGGGACTGGCAAGACTTTCGCCACAGGAGCGTCGTCATGAGCGAAGCGATGCTCGTGGCCGAGAACCTGAGCGCCTGGTACGGCGCCGCGCGCATCCTGTATGACCTGGACTTCCAGGTGAACCGCGGCGAGGTCGTGGCGATGATGGGGCGCAACGGCGCCGGCAAGTCCACCACTATGAAGACTATCATGGGCCTCATGGCGCGCCGCCAGGGCACGGTGCGCTTCAATGGTGAGGACATTTCGAATCGGAAACCGTTCGAGATCGCGCGCCGCGGCCTCGGGTTCACCCCCGAGGACCGGCGGATCTTTGTCGATCTCACAGTGATGGAAAATCTCGACGTCGGCCGTCAGTCAGCGCGGCACTTCGCCGACGGAAGACCGGCTCCGTCATGGACACCCGAGCAGTTGTTCAGGCTGTTTCCCAATCTGGCCGAAATGCCCGACCGGCTCGGAGGCCGCATGAGCGGCGGCGAGCAGCAAATGCTCACGGTCGCTCGCACGCTGATGGGGAATCCGCTGCTGGTTCTGCTCGATGAGCCTTCCGAAGGCGTGGCGCCGCTTATCGTAGAGCAGATGGCGAACACGATTCTCGAGCTGAAAAAGCAGGGTTTGTCGATACTGCTATCCGAACAGAACATCCATTTTGCCCGCCTTGTATCGGATCGGGTCTACGTTCTGGAAAAGGGTCAAATCCATTGGCAAGGCTCGGCCGCCGAGCTCGACGCCAACCCGGAGGTGCAAAGGACTTATCTGACGGTATAGGATAGTGTCATTCACGTGGAAGAGGACCATGAAAACATTGCGGCCTGAAAAACTGAAAGTCGTAGCTCAGCCCGACATATCTGACGATCGCTATGTACTTGATGACCAGGTCGGGTTCCTCATGCGCATCGCGATGCAACGCCATACGTCGATCTTCACCTCGCGCATGATTGAGGGCCTCACGCAGACGCAGTTTGCCGCGCTCGCCAAGCTCTACGAGGTTGGTCCGTGTTCGCAGAACTATCTCGGCCGGCTCATCTATCTCGATGCGGCGACCATCAAGGGCGTGGTTGATCGCCTGCATTTGCGTGGCCTTGTGACCGCCCTCAGCGATCCAAAAGACCGCCGCCGCCGGGCCGTCGCGCTCACCGATCGCGGGCGACGCGCAACCGAGGGAGCGATGCAGGTTGCGGCTGGCATAACCGCTGCGACGCTCACTCCGCTTACCGCGGAAGAGCAGCGGGTGGTGGTCAAGCTGCTGCGCAAATTGGCCTGACATCTTTCGCGGAGGTGACATTGTTCAAGGTCGGCCAAGCCACGATCACGCGCGTCGAAGAGACAAATCTTCCAGGCTATATTCTGCGCGACATATTTCCGGATTTTACCGACGCGCTATTGACGGAGCACAAAGGCTGGCTGGCGCCGCACCATTACGAGGCTGAGACCGGTAAGATCATCCTTTCGGTCCATAGCTGGCTGCTGCAGGTGGGCGGCAAGAAAATCCTCATCGACTCGTGCTGCGGCAACAACAAGGTAAAACCCGGGCGGCCGTTCTGGCACATGCTCAACGTGCCGTATCTCGAGCAGCTTGCGGCTGCAGGCGTGCGCGCCGAAGAGATCGATCTCGTGATGTGCACGCACCTGCACCACGATCATGTCGGCTGGAACACGCAGCAACGCGACGGCAAATGGGTTCCGACCTTTCCCAATGCGCGGTACGTGTTCTCAAAGCCCGACGTCGACTACTTTTCGAAAGTCGATGCCGACCCGAAGGAAGGACCCGCGGAATTGGGAACGTTCCGCGAGTGCGTGATCCCAATTCTCGAGCATGGAAAAGCCGACCTGGTGAGCGGCGGACCTTACCGGCTCAACGAGTTCATCGAGATCGATTCCGCGCCCGGCCATTCGCCGGGTCACGTATTCTTCAAGCTGGAGAGCAAGGGCGAGCGTGCGGCCTTCATTGGCGATGTGTGGCACCATCTGCTGCAGGTCTATTACCCGGACTGGAATTTCCCGAAGAACTCGAACGCCGACCAAGCGCGTGTGAGCCGCCGGAAGGTGCTGGACTACTGCGCGTCAAGTGGTGCGCTGGTCTTTCCGGGCCATGTCGGCCTGCCGTTTGCCGGCCGCATCGAGCGCGCGCAAAAGGGCTACATCCCGCATTTCAAGCCCTGACGGTCAGAAGCCGTAAAGTTGCGCGGGATTTTCGACCAGCGTCTTGTGGCGCGCTGCCTCGTCCGGGATCCAGTCGAGCAGCATGTCGAGCATCCAGGCATCGTCCGGCACCGGCGCCCCCGGCGTCGGATGCGGCCAATTGGTCGCCCACAGCATGCGCTCCGGTGCGGCCTTGGCCAACACCTTGGCGAGCTTGCCGACATCATCATAGGTCGGCGGGCCGGATTTCGAGACTTCGTAAGGCGCCGACAGCTTTACCCAAGTGCGGCCGCTATCGACCAGCCTCTGCAACACCTTGAATCCCGGATGATCGAGCGGCACCGGCTCGAGAAATTTGCCGACATGGTCGATCACCAACGTGCTGGTCAACCGCTTCAACATGGCTTCGCGAGCGGGCAGGTCGCGGCCGTCCAGCTGCAGCTGCACATGCCAGTCGAACGGCGCCACGCGCGCGGACATTGTTTCGAGAATTTCCCACGGCAATGGTGCGCCTGGGAGCATGAAGAATCGGATGCCGCGGGCGCCCAGCCTGGTCAGCCGGTCAAGCTCCAGATCCGTCACGCTTTCATCGACGACAACGATGCAGCGCGCGTTCGCACCGATCGCGGCGACGGCCTCCAGCGTGCAGCGATTGTCCTTGCCGTAAGTGGACGGCTGCACGACGACCGTGCGCTCGATGCCGAGACGTGCACACATCTTCCGATAGGCCGAGACCGGCGCATCCGGCGGCACGAACTTTGCCGTTGGCGCCTTTGGATATTTGCCGTTGTAGATGTGCATGTGCGTATCGCAGGTGCCGGCAGGCGCCCGGAGCTTCGGCGTGACAGTGCTCTCAACAGGTGGCATGGCGCGGACCTAAGGGCAGATATAGCCGGTGCCGTTCGGGTTCGGAAAACAGCCGACGGACTGCGGCAACAGATGCTTCGGGAGCCATAGCACAACGTCAGGAAAATAAATGGTGAACGCGATTGCGGCGAAGAACACGATGTAGATCGGCAGCGAGGCGAGCATCGCTTTCGAGAATTTTATGCCCACGAACTTCGAGGCCATCAGCAGACAAAGCCCGTAGGGCGGCGTAATCAGGCCGAATGCCAAAGTGGTTATAATGACGACGCCCATGTGGACGGGATTGATGTCCGCGTTCTTCGTCAGATCGATGATCAGCGGCATGAATATGATGATCGCAGGCACAGCATCGATGAAATCGCCGACGATGATGAACAGCAGCGTCAGCAGCAGCATGATCAGGAACGGATCGCCGCCGGCGGCGGTCGAGATCCAGTCCGATACCACTGCCGGTCCGCGCAAGTACGCCAGCATCCATCCGAAGGCCGAAGCACCGCCAATGGTGATGAGAGGGATAGAATAGAGAAGGCCGGTGTGTGCCATATCGCGCGGCAGGTTACGCAAGTGCCGAAAATTGAGCAGCGGGATCGCGACAAACACGATATAGGTGACGGCGATGACGCCCGCCTCGGTCGGCGTGAACTGACCGGTGAGTATTCCGCCCATGATGATGATCGGAATCATCAGCGGCACAGCGGCTTCTTTGGCCGCAGTCGAAAACTGCTGAAAGGTTGCGCGCTTGCGTTTGAAGCCCACCGGGCCGAAGAAATGGCTGTAGATCATCAGCCCAATGCCGACCAGCACGCCCGGCACGACGCCGCCGAGGAACAGCCCGCCGATGGAAACATTGCCTGTCGCTCCGTAGACCACCGCCATGATGCTCGGCGGGATCAGGTTTGCCATGGTCGCGGCCGAGGCAATCAGCGCGGCGGTAAACGCGCGGTCATAGCCCTCGCGATCCATTTCCGGCGCCAGCGTGCGGGTAAGCACGGCGACGTCTGCGGCCGATGAGCCCGAAATTCCCGCGAAAAACATGCTGAACAAGGTCACCACCTGCGCCAGTCCGCCGCGCAGGTGCCCGACCATCGTCTGCGACAGCCGGATCATGCGAACCGTCACGTTTGCCGATGTCATCAGGTCGCCGACCAAAAGAAAGAAGGGCACGGCCAACAGGGCCTCGACGTCCATGCCATTGAAGAGCTGGGCGATCATCGAAGCTTCGCTGACCGGCGTGAACATGGTCACGATGAGAACCGACGCGATCAGCGCAAAAGCGACGGGAACGCCCATGTAACCGAGGAAAAGGAACAGGAAGCCCATCAAGGCAATGAGCGCACCGTTTCCGGTCATAGGACTTCGCCCCCGATACTTTCGTGATGTGGGACGCCTTTGCGTTCGACAAATCCGTGCCGCCAGCCGTTCACCATCTGCTCGATTGTGAACAACACAACCAGCACACCGCAAATCGGAATGGCGATGTAAAGCGTGGCGATGGGCGTCATCGACGGCATGCGCAGACTTTTGAAACCGTCAAGAAAATTCAGATAGCCGAAATAGATCATGCAAAACGCCACACCCAGAACGACGAAACGGTTGAACATTTCGAAAAACAGCCGGCGGTTGCCAGTCATCGATTCAGCAAGCACTGCCAGGTAAAGATGATCGTTGCGGCGAGTCGCGGCCGACACGCCGAAGAAGATCCCATGGATGAAAAACGACATCATTGCTTCCTGGGCAAAAAGCCAAGGGTAACCGATCGCGCGTGTGATGACGTCGCCAAGCACGACGACGCTGAAGCCGGTGATGCATACACCGCACAAAATCATCAGCAGATTTTCGATGGGGTCGAGCGCGCGCCATTTGAGATGGCGCTGCTCGTTCAAGACCAGGCCGTCGAGACGCATCGTGGAATTTCCGCGATTTCAGCGAGAATACGCCGGGCGGGAGGCGCGCGAGCTCCCGCCCGGGATTTACGGATTATTGGACGTTGCGAACGAGTCCGAGGACCTTCACGGCATTGGGACCCAGATCCGACGCGAGCTTGTCCTGGATCGGCTTGCTGATTTGTGAAAAGCCGCTCTTGTCGACGTCCTTGACCACCTTCACTCCCATCTTCTCGAGTTTCGCAAGCGCCTGATGTTCAAGATCGAAAGCTACGGCCGGCTCCTTTTGGCTGACTTCATCGGCCGCTGCCTGCACCCACTTCTTTTGCTCGTCGGTCAGGCTGCTCCAAGCCTTGTCGCTGATGAACAACGCGGCATTGTTTGCCTCATGCTCTGTCAGCGAAAGGACGGGAGCCGGCTCATAATGCTTGTTGATGAGGTAGTTGTTGATGCCGTTTTCGGCCATGTCGGCGACGCCGGTCTGCAACGCCGTGTAAACCTCGCCGAAGGCCATGTGCACGACCTGTGCACCGTAGGCCGGGAACGTTGTGTCTTCGGTGACGGTCGCCTGAACACGCATCTTGACGCCCTTGAGGTCGGCAACCTTTTGAACCGGCTTCTTGCCGTACATGTGCCGTAGGCCCTGCGAGCCGAGGCCGAGCATGTGCGCTCCCTTGATCTTTGCGGCATAGAGCTCCTTCATTGCTGCGATCACCTTTGGATCGCCCAGCACCTTTATCGCGTGTTTCTCATCCCGGAATATGAAGTGGATCGAGAACACGCCCGATTCCGGCTGTGCCGTTGAAGCATTGGCCGTCGAGAGCATCACGAAGTCGATGTCGCCGGTCTGCACCTTCTGCATCGTTTGTGCTTCGGTGCCGAGCTGCGCGCTGGGATACTGATTGATCGATAGCGTTCCCTTGCTGAGCTCCTTCAGCTTCTTGTCGAACATTTCGGCGCCCGCGCCGTAGCCGCTGGATTTGGGCTGATCGTAAGCAAACGAGAACGTGCGGTTCTGAGCGAGGGTTGCGGTGGACACCGTTGCGAGCGCGGCACCGAAAACAAGAGCGGATAGAGTTGAGAGACGCATGACTGACATGGAGACCTCCCCGGGTACGTGGCACCTTGTGTGGCGGGATCGCCGTGCGGCGCCATTTGCGCTCGATCTGCGCTTTAATGTCGCAAGGGTGTGTCGGCCGGTCTGGCCTTGTCAATGCTGGAGTTTCATTCAGCCCGTAGCATTGCCTTGATCCGCCAGGGCGTAATCGGAAGCTGAGTCACCGCGCCCGGGTGCTGAAGCGCGTCATCGATTGCCGATGCAATCGCGGCGCCCACGGGCGTGATCCCACCTTCGCCGGCGCCCTTGAACCCGTAGGTGTTGAGCGGACTCGGGGCATCCTCGCTTACAAACGTCTCGATGGCTGGTATTTCCCGTGCCGTCGGCATCAGATAGTCGGCGAACGTCACCGCGAGCGGATCGCCGCTATCCGTGTAAGTAAACTCTTCGAACAAGGCGCCGCCCAACCCCTGTGCGAGGCCGCCGACGATCTGGCCTTCCACCAGCATCGGGTTTACGGCTTTGCCGATATCGAAGGCGACGAGATAACGCTCGATTGTGACCGCGCCGGTTTCCGTATCGAGCTTGAGCTGCACGACGTGAGCTCCGTAGGGGTAGACCATGTGGCTCGATTTGAATTCGGCTTCGGCGGACAGGCCTTCCGCCTTGGCGGCCGCGAGTTCGGCAAGTTTCATTGACGGCCCCGGTCCGCCCTTGCGCACGATTTCACCATCGATCACATCGAGCATTTCGACAGATGTCTGCATCAATTCGGCGGCGGATGTCAGCGCGGCTTCGCGCAGCTTGGCGGCGGCCATGCGCGTGGCTTCGCCGCACATGACTGTCACCCGTGATGCAAAGGCGCCCATGCCCTTGTCGATGCGGTCGGTCTGGCCGTGCACGACATTGATTCGCTTATAGTCGACACCGAGCGTTTCGGCGCAGATCTGCGCCATTGCAGTCTCGACGCCTTGCCCGATTGACGCGACGCCGGTGATCAGTTCGATCGTGCCGTTTCCCGTCACCTCGATGCGGACCTTGTCGAATGGACCCAGCCCGCTTTTTTCGACGAACATGGCAAAACCCGCGCCGACTTTCTCGCCGGTAGCGCGCCGGCGCGTGAGCACATGTTGCAAGCCTTGCCAGTCTGCCGCCGTCAGCAGTCTGTCCATCAATTTCGCGTAGTTGCCGGAGTCGTAAATGATGTCGGTGCCGAGCGTGGAAAATCCGAGGCTGTAGGGCATCGCGCCTTGGTCGATCAGGTTGCGCCGGCGGATCTCGATGGCGTCGATACCGGTTTTCGCTGCGATAGCGTCAATGAGGCGCTCGCGAACAAAAGTCGACTCGTATCGGCCCGGTGCGCGGTAGGTACCGCATGGCGTCTTGTTGGTCAGCCGGATATGGCCACGGGCGCGATAGGCCGGCACACGGTAGGGGCCGGGCAACATGGCTGCCGCAAGATCGGGAACCGTCGCCGCATGGGTGCGCATGTAGGCGCCATTGTCGTGAAAGAACTCGTTGTCGATCCCGAGAATGTGGCCGTCTTTGTCGATCGCGGCCTTGATCTTGTGGCGCTGCTGGCGCGAGTGATTGGCGGCGATCAGATGTTCGCGGCGATCCTCGATCCATTTAATCGGTTTTTTGAATTTCAGGGCGGCCGCGCAAACAAGCACATCCTCGGGGTACATTTCCCCACGAATGCCGAAGCCTCCGCCGACGTGACCCTCGTAGAGCTGCACCTTGTCCGGATGCCGGCCGAGCATGAGCGCCAGCCGGTCTCTGTTCCAGTGCGGCACCTTGGCGGCGCCGTGCATCTCCAGAACGTCGTTGGCTTCGTCATAGCGGGCAATGGCGCCGCGCGTCTCCATCGGCACGCCGCTGTGCCGGCCGATTTTGAGATCAAGTGACACAACCATCTTTGCCGCGCGAAAAGCCGCATCGATGTCGCCGGATTTCTTCTCGATGATCGACGCTTCAGTGTCGTGGTGCTCATCAAACGCGCCTGGCGGTCCGGCGGCGTCGAGAACGACCGGCAGCGTCTCGATATCAAGCTCCACCAGATCCGACGCGTCCTCAGCAACATAGGGGTCGGCGGCGAAAATGGCCGCCACCGGTTCGCCGACATACCGGACATAACGCTGCGCCAGCGCCGTCTGCTGGTAGGCCTCAAGTTCCACCAGCCCTGTCAACCGAAATCCGATCGGCGGAATGTCGGCGATGTCGGAATGCGTCCAGACGGCGTGGACGCCCGGCAAGGCAAGAGCGGCTTTTGCATCGATTGTTTTCAATAGCCCGTGGGCGACCGGCGAGCGCACGACGCGCATATGCCACTGTCCGGGAAACGAGATATCGCCAGCAAAGCGTCCCTGGCCGGTGAGGAGAGGGCGATCCTCCAGACGCGGGACGGAACGGCCGACAAATTTCCCTTTAGCCGACATGAGCGCAACCGCTCACCCTTTTTGCATCTCTTTTGCCGCGGCGCGGACCGCCTTGATGATGTTCTGGTAGCCGGTGCAACGACACAGATTCGATGAAAGCACATCGATGAGGTTTTCATCGCTGATGTCGGGTTCGCGTTCGAGCACGCCGACCGCCAGCATCAGGAAACCCGGCGTGCAAAACCCGCACTGAAGGCCGTGGTGGTCCATAAAGGCCTGCTGCATCGGGTGCAGCTTGTCGCCCCGCGCCAGGCCTTCGACGGTTCGGATCTTCTTGCCATCCGCTTGCACCGCAAACATCAGGCAGGAACGCACCGGGTCGCCGTTCACGATCACCGTGCAGGCGCCGCAGATGCCGTGCTCGCAGCCGATGTGTGTGCCCGTCTGGCCGCAGTCCTCGCGGATCGCATCAGCGAGTGTGCGCCGCGGCTCAACTTCGATCGGATAGCCGCGGCCGTTGATATTGAGCGTGATCGCGGCTTTCCGGCTCATGCGGCTTTCTCCGCATTGCGGATTGCGGCGCGAATGCGCTGCGGCGTTGCCGGGATCTCGTCGATCTCCACTCCGAACGGCGACAGCGCATCGTTGACCGCATTGATGACCGCGGCGGGCGCGCCGATGGTGCCGCCTTCGCCCAGCCCCTTCGCCTTGGTGATCGAGTTCGTGCTGGCGGTCTCGATGTGATGCAGTTCGATCGGGGGAATTTCATGCGCGGTTGGAGGCAGGTAGTCGGCGAGCGTGGCCGTGAGAATTCCACCGTTGTCGTCGTAAATGATTTCCTCAAGCAGGGCGTTGCCGATGCCCTGCGCGATGCCGCCGTGCACCTGTCCGTCGGCGATCATAGGATTGATGATGCGCCCGGCATCCTCGGCCACAAGGAATTTTTCGACCTTCACATGGCCGGTCTCGACGTCGACATCGACAATCGCGACATGGCACGCGTTGGAGAAAGTGCCGGGTGGATCATAATGTCCCGTTTCGGTGAGGCCGGGCTCGATGTCGCCTTTGAACCGATGCGTCTGTGTATAGGCTTCGCGGGCGAGTTTCGCGATCGCGATAGCCTTGTCGGTGCCGACGACCTTCGCCATTCCTTCCGCGAGCACGATGTCGTCGGTTGCCGCCTCGAGCAGGTGACTGGCCATTTTAATGAGTTTGGTCCGGATTTTCTGCGCGGCAATCAGGGTCGCGCCGCCTGAAATCACCAGCGAGCGGCTGGCGAAGGTTCCCCATCCATAAGGCGCCCGATCAGTGTCGCCATGCACGACCTTTATCATTTCGGGCGTGACGCCAAGTTCGTCGGCAATGATTTGCGCCAACGTGGTGCGCAGACCCTGACCGTGCGGCGACGAGCCGATGCGCGCCTCGACGAAACCCGATGGGTCGACGGTGATGATGACCGTCTCCCAGCCGGGGGTAATCTCCATGCCGCGCGCCGCGAAAGCCGGACTGCCGTAGCCAGTTCGCTCGGAGAATGTCGCGAAGCCGATGCCGAGATGGCGGCCCTTGACGCGCGCCGCAGCCTGACGTTTGCGAAAGGCGGGGACATCGACCGCCTTCACCGCCATTTCCAGCGTTTCTTTGTAGGTGGCCTCATCGTATTCGAGGCCCATCGCCGACTTGTAGGGAAACCTGTCGATGAGGTTGCGGCGGCGGATGTCGACCGGATCAAGAGCGAACGCGCGGGCTGCCTTGTCCATCAGTCGCTCGAGCGTGAAGGTGATGACCGGTCGCGATACGCCGCGATAAGGCGCCATCGTGCAGGTGTTCGTGATGACGCCGCGCGCGAGGCACTGGTATTGCTGCACATCGTAGGGGCCGGGCATTTCCGCCATGGCCATCAAGGGCTCGACCCCGCACGTCGTCGGATAACACGAATAGGCGCCGATATTGGAGACGATGTCGGCTCTCAGCGCCAGCAGCTTTGCACTCCTGTCGAAGGCGCCCTCCAGCGTGATGTACTGGTCGCGCGAATGGAACGCCGCGATTAGGTTTTCCCGGCGATCTTCAGTCCAGGCGACGGAGCTTTTGAGTTTACGCGCCAGCCAGACCAATACGACATACTCGCTGGCCAGCGACATTTTCTGTCCGAAACCGCCGCCGACGTCCGGTGCGACCACGCGCAGATCGGATTCTGGAATTCCCAGCACGTCACAAATCGCGGTGCGGGTCAGGTGCGGCATTTGGGTCGTGCAGGTCAGCGTCACACGTCCCGTCGTAGTGTCGTAGGCGGCGTGGCCGCCACGCGCCTCCATTGGGGTTGCGTTTTGCCGCCGGGATCGCGCGTCGACCCTGACGATCTTATGCGCGTTATTCCAGGCCGCGTCGAAGTGGGGTGTCTTGACCTTGCCTTCAAGAATGATGTTGCCCGCCGCTTCCGCGTGCACCTGGGGCGCGCCAGCTTCGAGCGCGGCACGTGCGTCGGCCACCGGTGGTATTTCGTCGATCGACAGTTCGACCCGATCGACTATGTCCTCGGCTTCTTCCTCGCTTGCGGCAACGACGGCCGCTACCGGCTCGCCGATGAAGCGGACGGTGCCGTCTGCGAGCACAGGCTGCCCGACCGGCCTGTAGTTGAACTTGTGCAGCATCGGCGTGATCTTCTTTACGCTTTTAAGATCCGCCGCCGTGACGACCATGGCGCCGGCCGGTGCGTTCACGTTCCGCAGCTTGCCGGCCGCAACAGGGCTGCGCACGAAGCGAACCCAATGGACGGCAGCCGAGTCCGCGGTAAATCGGCCTTGCCCGGTAATCAACGCGGGATCCTCGAGCCGCCGAATCGCGCGGCCAACCCAAGTCATGCCCGAGCCTCGGGTTCCGTGCGCGCTCACGATGTGCTGCTCTCCAGTGCGCGGCGAACGACGGCGCGCACGAGATCGCGCCGATACTCCGCATTGGTCTGATGGTCTTCCAAAGGATCGATGGCTTTGGCAGCGGCCTCAGCGGCCGCACGGAAAACCGTGTCGGCAGGTGCCTGGCCGCTGAGGACGGCTTCCGCTTGCGCTATCCGCCGCGGCGAGGGCTCTGCGCCACCGAGCCCGACATGTGCGTCGGTAATTTTGCCACCCTGCAAGCGATAGGTGACAAGGGATGCCGCCATGGCGAAATCGCCCGCGCGGCGGCTGAATTCATTGAAGCCGAACCTGGCGTCATTTGCCAGCAACGGCAGGCGCGCTTCGATGAGCATCTCGTCTTCGGCCAGCGCCGTCGACATAATGCCGGTAAAAAATTGCTTTGCCGCAATCGCGCGTTCGCCCCGCGTGCTTCGGGCGACGAGGGTGGCATCGAGTGTGGCCGCGACAAGGCACCATTCCGATGCCGGATCGGCGTGCGCCAGGCTCCCGCAGAAGGTTCCGCGCATTCGAATCGGGTAGTGCGCGATATGGCGCGCCACGACGCCCAGCAATGTACCGAGCGGATTTTCAGTGACCGGTTTGTGAAACGCCGCATGGCGCACGCAGGCGCCAATCGCAAGCACCTTGCCGTCACTTGCGATCTTATCGAGGCCGGCGACGTCGTTGATGTCGACAAGATGGGCGGGCCTTGCGAGCCGGAAGGCCATGATTGGAACGAGGCTTTGTCCGCCGGCCAGAACGCGGCCGTCCTGCGGCGCCACCTCGGCCAGGATCTTCAGCGCCTCGTCGAGGGTCTTCGGCGCATGGAGGGTAAACGGCGCAGGCTTCATTCGGAGACTTCCCAGCGCGGGCAGGAGCTAATTATTTGTATGCAAACGATAAAGTGCGTTTTTGTCAAACGAGGTCGCCTAGACGGGGTGCGACAGCACGAGCCAGGGCGCCGCGGTTTCTTTGCAGCCGCCAAATTCGTATCTTATTTGCTGAATATCGGGGGCGACACCACAAGGGGGGGCCGGGGATGCCGGTGCCGAGATTTCTTATTGCCATTTGCCTGGCGGGCATTGTCCCGGCGGTCGCGCCGACGCTTGCGCAAGAGAGCAAGCGGCCGGACAAGGTTTCATTCTATTTCGCTGCTCACGAGGACGACTGGCAGCTGTTCATGAATCCGTCTGCCTTTGAAGACGTGATCGGCGGCGCGTCAAAGACCGTGTTCGTCCATCTTACCGCCGGCGATGCCGGTCTCGGCATTGGTCTGGGAGGCCGCAAGCATCCATTTTATTTGGCGCGCGAAAACGGAGCTGAAGCCGCGATCCGATTCATGGCAAATGCGGATTCGGCACCCGCCGAGCGGCTTGCCGTGCCGATGTCATTCAACGGGCATTCGATCTACCGGGTGAGCTATCGCAATACCGTCGGATATTTTTTGCGCGTACCGGACGGTCATTGGACTGGCGAAGGATACTATGACACCGGATTTGAATCGCTCAAGCGGCTGGCCAGCGGTGAGAACGATGTTCTGCGCGCGGTGGACGGATCGGCGACTTACCGCGGTTGGAACGACCTGGTTGCTACGCTGCGAGGAATCATAACCTACGAACGTGGGCAGGCCGCTCTGATTCAAATCAACGTCGCCGAGACCAATACGCGCATCAATCCAAAAGATCATTCCGATCATCTCATGACGGCGAAGGCCGCGCTCGACGCCGTCAAGGATTTAAGTTGCGTCCGGCGGGTCTATTATGTCGACTACGCCAGCTCACGGCTGCCGCAGAATCTCGACGTGCAGAAACGGGATATGGAAAGCTCGGTGCTGGCGGTAACGCTTGCTGGTGTTCAGGCTCTCGACCACAGCACGGCGTGGCACCACTATGACGAATCGTTCGTTGGGCGAAACTACTTCCGGGTTCAGGATCCGGCGGGCCGCTGCGATGGGTCGCGAACCGCGCTGGCAACGGCGCCGCAATAGGCGTTCAGCCGGTGAACCTCACGTTCGAGTGATTGCAGCAACTTTTGGTCCCGGTTGACGTGCATCAAATAGCCGCCCAAGTTGAGCGGCTACTTGTTTCGCAACCATTTCTTCCTTGACCCGTTTTCGTCTGATCCACGTCTGAGTCGGCAGCTAATTGGCGGCGCCCGATGCGCTACGCAGAAATCCCGGTCGCAGTGCAAACGCGCCGTGTCATGTCTGTCGACGCACTGCGGGGGTTCAACATCTTTTGGATCATCGGCGCCGACGGTGCAGTCCTGGCTCTCGAACGCATGCTCCGCGACAAAGGTCCGGTGCTCGGTTCCGTAGGCACTTTTCTTGGAACGCAGATGACCCATGCGGACTGGGAGGGATTCCGTTTCTACGATTTTATCTTTCCGCTGTTCATCTTCGTCACCGGTGTTTCGATTGTGCTTGCGCTGCCCAGATTCGTCGAGCGCGAGGGTACGGCGAAAGCGCATCTGCACGTATTGCGACGTGCGCTCGTCCTGTACGTGTTGGGCGTCATCTATTACGGCGGTGTCGGCCACCAATGGAGTGATGTGCGCCTTGTCGGAATCCTGCAGCGAATTGCAATCTGCTATTTGTTTGCGTCGATTCTTTTCCTCAATTTTGAGTGGCGCGGCCTGGTTGCCGCACTGCTCGCTCTGCTCGTGGGATATTGGGCACTGATGACATTCGTGCCGGTACCTGGCGTGGGTGCCGGCTCATTTAAACCCGACGCCAATCTCGCCAACTGGCTCGATCTGCATTACCTGCCGGGACGCTTGTGGGACGAAACGCGGGATCCGGAAGGCCTGTTGAGCACGCTGCCGGCGATCGGCACCTGCGTGCTGGGTGTGCTGTCAGGCCTCTTGCTCAAGGATGAGCGGCTGACGCCCACGCAAAAGTCACTGTGGCTGGTCGCGGCCGGCGTTGCGATGATTGCCGCCGGTTATTTGTGGAGCCTGCAATTTCCGATCATCAAGGCGATATGGACATCATCGCTCGTGCTGGTTGCCGGCGGTTACAGTGCGATTTTGCTCGCCGTCACGCACCAGGTTATCGATGTCTGGGGTTGGAAAACCTGGGCCACGCCGTTCGTGTGGATCGGGGCGAATGCGATCTTGTTGTATTTCATCAACGGGCTTGTCGGGTTCGTGCCTTTCGCATTTCGCCTGGTCGGTGGCGATGTCGCGCGCTGGATCAGCAGCGTGACCACGCCGGGAACCGGCGCATTCCTTGGCCATGTTCTCGGCCTTGTCTTCGCTGTTGCGCTGGCTGGATTTCTTTACCGCCGCAAGATCTTCCTGCGCGTGTGAAATTCAGGTTCCGACCTTGAGTTCGGACACGAGTGCCCGCAAGGCCGCTACTGTGGACGGCGCCACGCTTTTTCCGGTACGCGGGTTTTCCGAGGGAATGTTCTCGATCGTCATTGTGAAACGCGCGGTGTCGGCGTCGACCGTGATCGTGTGAGTGTTGCGCGTGACGCCCGGGTCGGCCCAAATTTCAAGCTGGGTGCGGTCCGGCCCGATTCCCGCAAGGCTGAGTGCCGCTGCGACATTGACGTTGGTGGGGAATCCGCGGGCGCCTTCGCGCGCGCTGCCGTCGAACACCTTCAGTGGTTTCTTCAACCCGGTCACCGAAATTCCGTGCTCGCGCAGATAGGGTGCGCCATCGAGTCCCGCGGGCGGCTTGCGCGTCACCATCTTGACCGAATGGATTGTGCCCTCGGCCGCGGCGCGCACGGCGTCGAGACCGATCAGCGCCCCTGTCGGCACAAGAATACGTGCACCCTTGAGCCTCGCCCGCTCGACGAGGTCGCCGTTTTCGAGCAATTGCGCCACCGAAAGCGGCATGAAGATGCGGCCTTTGTCGATGACACTGAGCGCGACCTCGCGGAACAGGGTGGGTGGCAGGCATTCGACGACAATGTCGCAGTCGTCTGCAAGCTCGGTTGCCTTGCGGACGGGAATGGCACTGCCGACCTGCGGCAGTGCCTGTTGCGCCTTTTCGACGTTGCGCACGGCCACGGCTGCAAGCGTGAGACCGGGGACGCCCGCGATCAGGCGTTTTGCCACTTCGAGCCCGACCGCGCCGAGACCGGCGATGCCGACGCGCAGCGTCTTTTTGTTGTTTGTCTGTGTCATTTCTTGCGGCCGACGAAGGTCGGTTTGCGCTTTTCCATGAACGCGCGGACGCCCTCGGCGTAATCTGGCGTCAGACTCGCGCTTCGCTGAGAATCGCGCTCGAGATCCAGCTGGGCGTCGAGCGTATTCGTCGCCGACGCATTAAGCGCGCGCTTGATCAATGCAAGGCCCTGTGTCGGCGCAGCGGCGAAATGCTCACAAAGGTTCTGCGCCTCGCCAGCGAGCGCCGCGTCATCCACGCATTTCCAGATCAGTCCCCATTGTTCGGCCTTCTCCGCCGGCAACGGCTCTGCCAGAAGCGAAAGCCCGCGTGCCCGTGCATCGCCGACGAGCCTTGGAAGAAACCATGTGCCACCCGAATCCGGCACGAGCCCGACACGCGCAAACGACTGAATAAAACTGGCGGATCGGGCGGCCAACACGATGTCGCAGGCAAGCGCGATATTGCAGCCGGCACCGGCGGCGACGCCATTTACTGCGGCAACAACGGGAAAGGGTAGGGCTCGCAGCTTGCGGACCAAGGGATTGTAGTAAGTCTCCTGCGCTCCGCCGAGCACGACCGTTTCGCCTGGTTTGGCGAGCCGGTCGCTGAGATCCTGTCCCGTGCAGAAGCCGCGTCCGGCACCGGTGATCAGCAGCGCGCGGCAACTTTCGTCGGCCTCCGCCTCGTCGATGGCCGCGCGCAAGGCCTTATGCATCGCCTCGTCGAAGGCGTTGAGCTTGTCGGGCCGGTTAAGTGTGATGCCGCGATACCCACTGCGTACGTCGACAATAACCGGTGTCTCGGGCGTCATGACTTTTCGAGAAACCGGTCGAGTTTGCCGATTTCCTCCTTCCTGTCCTCGAAGTCTTCCGCGATACGTTCGTAAAGCCGGGCTGCAGCCTGCAGCATATCCCGCTCGGGAAATTCTTCACCGACGAAAGCCGCGATTTCATCAAGTTCGGCCACCCAGCGATAGGCTTTTGAGTACATGCTGGGCACCTGGTTCGAGAGATAACGGAGAAGGTCAGGGCGGCTTTCGGCAAGCTCCGCCTTCAGCGCCCCGGCCGAGCCGCCACGGCTTGCGGCCAGCATCATGGCCGTGCCGAGCGCGGTGAAGCCCTTGGTGATGCCGGCATAGGACATCTTGAGCGCTGATGCTGCCGTCAGTGGGCCCTCGAGAATGCGAACGATTAGCCCGAAATCATTGAGCCGTGCGACATCCTTTGCGGATGGGCCCGACACGTAGATTTTTGTGTTGGTGCTGCCGGGCTTCGGCGGTGGCCCGATGATACCGGCACCGACGAAAGGACAACCGGTTTTGGCGATCACGTCAGCGATCTTCTGCATTGTCGGCGGGCTGACCGCGTTGCATTCGACATAGATCGGCTTTCTGTTGGCCGCGGCCAGGACAGGCGCGAGGCGGGTTGCGAGGCCGAGCGCGTCGCCGGGCGGAACAATCGAGAGAAGAAAATCGGCTTCCGCGAGCGCGCGTTCTTCCGCTGGCTGCATGCCGGCCTCGCGCGCGCGTTTGACGCTTTCCTCGCTGCGGCCTGCAAGCGACGTCAGCACGGTCACCTTGTTCTCGATCAGACGGCGGCCGATCCCGGCGCCCATATTACCCGGCGCGATAACGGCAACGGTAGGGATCGTGCTCATGATCCGGTAACTCCGCCGTCGAGATTAATGCTCTGACCTGTGACGAAGGCTGAGGCCTCTGACGCCAAGAACAGCACCGCGCCGACCAGATCTTCGGGCACTTCCGCGCGCGGCACGCATTGCATGGCGATGATGCGCTCCTTCTGCGCCGGCGTAACCGTTTTTCGCTCGATCTCGGTGAACGTTGCACCCGGCAGAATAGCATTCACCGTGATGTTGTCGGGGCCGAGTTCGCGCGCCATCGACAGACTCATGCCCGCGAGTGCGGCTTTGGTCGCGATATAGTGCAGGTAATTTGGCCGCCCGAGACGCACGGCCCCGGAGGCTACATTGATGATGCGGCCCCACTTTGCGCGCCGCATCGCGGGCAGCACAGCGCGCGCGCAAAGAAACGGCCCGGTGAGATTGACGCGCAAAACGCGTTCCCATTCCTCCAGCGGAATCTGGTCGAACGGGCGCATCTCCAGGGTCGAGAAAATTCCGGCATTGTTGATCAGCACGTCGATGCGGCCGTACTCATCCTCCACAACTTCGATCATTTCCGCGATCGAGCTTTCGTCGGAGACGTCCGTTGTGACAGCGAGAGCCTGGCCTCCGGCCTTCATGATTTCCTCTGAAACGGCGGCAGCCTTCTTCTCGTTCAGTTCTGCGATGACGGCCCGGGCACCGGCCGTTGCGAACGATTTTGCGAACACGCGCCCAATGCCCTGGCCTGCGCCGGTTACAATAACGACGCGGTCCTTCAGGCCCGGAAACACGGCATTCTGCAATTCGGCGCTCATGCCGCGCCCCGCTCCAGCTGCGGCAATTGTTCCAGCGCGGCGCGCGCATCCCACGGTGTCCACCAGGGCTTGAGTCCGAGATCGTTCGCGATGATGCCTGCGGTGATGTAGCCGGCGCCGCCGGATATCGCGCCACCCGGGTGACCGGCCGAGCCCGCACTGTACAGATTCGGGATCGGCGAACGGTAGCCGAAATGGTTGTACATGACCTGCTCGGCATTGAATGCGCCCATGAAGATGTCGCCGCCGCGCATGTTGATCATCTCCTGCACATATTCGCGGCCGGTGTAGACATAACGTCCAAGAATGTTCTTGCTTGTCATGTTCGGGCAGTACCGCGCGAAGCATTCGACGATTCTGTCGGAGAACTCCTCCTTGAAGGCTTCGTAACTTTGTCCGGCGAGATCGGGATTGAGCGGCATGACGTGCCAACAATAGGTCGTGTGCTTGCCCGGCGGTGCCTGTGTCGGGTCGAGCAGGCTGAGCGGGCCTGATCCAAACTGCACCAGCTTCGGTACGCGGCCGGCTTGCACGTCTTGATGCGCCGAGAACAGGTCCTCCATGGTCTCGGCGCCGATGCTCCACTTCAGCGACCGGTTGATGTTTGAGTCGAATTGCTCGGCGGCGAAACGCGGACTTTCGTTGAGCGCGAGATGCAACCCGAACAAGCTCCAAGCGGTATATTGGAAGCCGTCGAGTTTCTTGAGGAAGGCGGCAGGCAGCTGTTCGCGCCCGATCAGGCTCTCGAAAGTCTGGTGCACGTCGAGTGTCGAAGCCACGAATTGCGTGGCACGGACCGTCTGGCCGCCGAACAGTTCGATGCCGCTGGCGCGTCCATTCTCGATTAGGATGCGATCGATATTCACCTGTGGCTGGAACGTGCCGCCTGCGGCGATGAAGGCCTCCATCAGGCCGCGCGCCAGATTGAACGAGCCGCCCTGGCAGAGCTGGTAGCCGCTTTCCAGGTCGAAGGCGCGGATCACCGAACCCATAGGGGACGTCTTCGAGAGGGTGTCCACCAGCCAGGTGCCGAACAAAGACACCTTGAAAAGGAACAGCAGCCGTACATGCTCGTTCTCGAACAACTCTCGTACGACGTCGAGCGGCTGCCGGTTGGACACCTCCAGAAATTCTCGCCCCAAAGTCGTGCGCGACAGCAGCGCTTCACGCTCCTGTTTCGGCAAAGGTTCGGCATAGCGCTCCGGCAGGAAGATCTGCGCCGTGATCTTTTCCGCCTTGCGGTTCCAGTCGCGGAAGGTTTGCGCGTCCTTTTTCGAGAAGCGCGCGACGTTCGCCACCGATTCCTCGAGATCACGCCCGAGCACGAGCGCGCTTCCATCATGATGCGCCTGGCCGAATTCATAGCGCGGGGTGATGTAGGTGACGCGGTCGCCCAGGTTCAAATCCTTGAACCAGGGCGTCTCGCTGATGTGGAAATGATTGATGGAGTGCAGGTTGTGATAGAAGCCGGGCAACGTCACTTCGCGCGTGCACAAGCCGCCTCCGTAAGTCAGGCGGCGATCCACCAATAAGATGTCGAGACCAGCACGGGCGAGATAGGTGCCCAAAATCAGGCCATGGTGCCCCGCACCGATAATGATGCCGTCATAGGTCTTTGCGAACGCCTTGGACAAAGGTCGAATTCCTCGAACTATATTTCCTGCGGTTTGGAGCAGGGCCGGGCGGGCTAGACTGCAAGGGCGCCGGCTACCGGGTCAACGGGCTCTAATCGCATGGCGTGGGACGCCATCGAGACGTCCGACCGCACCTTCTGCGGGTGGACCAATACCCGAGGATTTCGGTAGATTAGGGCATCCAAAACACGGGCCGAATTGGCCACGGGGAGGAACACATGCGTAAGACGCTTCTGGCCGCGAGCGCCGCGCTGCTGCTCGCAGCGGGCCCGGCTGCGGCTCAGCAAAAGACCATCAAGATCGGCTTCATCAGCACTTTCAGCGGACCGGTTGCGGTGATCGGCAATGACATGCGCAATTCTTTCGAGCTCGCGCTCGATCACCTGGGCCGCAAGATGGGTGGCATTCCGGTCGAAGTCATTTACGAAGACGATGGCTTCAAGCCGGAAGTCGGCAAGCAGAAGACCGACAAGCTTATCGAGTCCGACAAGGTCGATTTCATTACTGGCTATATCTGGTCGAACGTTCTGCTCGCTTCGCTGAAGTCGGCGGTCGACTCCAAGACGTTTTTGATCACGGCCAATGCTGGCCCTTCGCAGCTCGCCGGTGAGCTTTGCTCGCCCTACGTGTTCTCGAGCTCTTGGAACAATGACCAGACGCCGCAAGCCATCGGCATGTACATGAACCAGAAAAATGTGAAGTCAGTATTCCTGATTGGCCCAAACTATGCGGCGGGCAAGGACATGCTGGCTGGCGTTGCCTCGACCTTCAAAGGCAAGGTTGTCGGCCAGGAGCTGACAAAATGGCCCGATCAGCTCGACTTCTCGGCCGAACTCGCCAAGGCTAAAGACGCTAAACCCGATGCCATTTTCGTGTTCTATCCGGGTCGCGCGGGCGTTCAGTTCCTGACGCAATACGCGCAGGCCGGACTTAAAGGCACGATCCCGCTCTACACCGCCTTCACGATCGACGAGCTGTCACTGCCGCTGCAGAAAGACCTCGCGCTCGGCGTGCCCGGCGCGCAGGAATGGGTCAATGACCTGCCGAACGAGGCAAACAAAAAGTTCGTGGCGGACTATCGCAAGAAGTATAACTCCCGTCCGTCATTCTACGGCGCGCAGTCCTACGACGCTGCCATGTTGATTAACTCGGCGGTCACCGCAACCAAGGGCAATCTGTCCGACAAGAACGCGGTGCGGAAGGCGCTCGAAAAGGCGGACTTCAAATCGGTGCGCGGCGGTTTCAAGTTCGGGCCTAACCACGTGCCGATCCAGAATTTCTATTTGCAGGATGTGGTCAAGGACGGCAACGACTTCGTGCTCAAGACGAGTGCTACGATCGTCAAGGACTTCCAGGACGTCCATCACGCGAAGTGCAAGATGCCGGCGAACTGATGCCAGCCCGGTAAATCGCGGCGGCGGCGCATGCGCGCTGCCGCCGTTTTCAATTGCAACAGTGTGAAGCCTGCGTGCCATGACGCTGTTCATCGAGCAATGCCTCAACGGCCTGCAATTCGGTCTGCTGCTGTTCATGCTGGCGGCCGGGTTGACGCTGGTGTTCGGCATCATGGACCTCGTCAACCTGGCGCACGGCTCGCTGTACATGGTCGGCGCCTATTTTGCCGCGACCTTCACCGCATGGACCGGCAGCTTCCTGCTCGGCGTGGCGATAGCGCTCGGCGGGACGCTTCTTGTCGGTATGGCCGTGGAAGTGATCGTAATGCGGCGGCTTTACGGCCGTGATCACCTTGATCATGTGCTCGCAACGTTCGGTCTCATCCTGTTTTTCGATGAGACGGTGCGGCTGATCTGGGGGCCGGCAGGCCTGAGCCTGCCGCTGCCGTCATGGCTCAACGCGCCGGTGCAGATTCTTCCCGGCGTCTATTACTCGGCCTACAAGCTCTCGATCATCATCGTGTCGCTCGCCGTCGCAGCCGGTCTCTATTTCCTGGTAATGCGCACGCGCATCGGCATGCTGGTCCGTGCCGGCGCCTCGAACCGCGAGATGGTCGGTGCGCTCGGGGTTAATATCAAACTGCTTTACACGCTGGTCTTCGGGCTCGGCGCGGCGCTCGCCGGGCTTGCAGGGCTGATGCAGGCGCCGATCCTCACCGTACAGATCGGGATGGGCGAGATCATCATCATTCTCGCCTTCGTGATTACGGTCATCGGCGGCATCGGCTCGATCCGCGGCGCATTTGTCGCCGCAATTTTTATCGGGGTAGTTGACACGCTGGGCCGCGCCTTCTTTCCGGACCTGTTGCGAATGGTACTGAGCCCCGCCGCCGCATCGACCGCCGCGCCCGCACTGTCGTCGATGCTGATCTACCTGCTGATGGCGATCGTGCTTGTTCTCAAGCCGGAAGGCCTGTTCTCGGCAGGTAACAAATGAGCGGTTGGCTTTCCGCACGCAATCTCGCAGTCATTGTGCTGCTCGCTGCACTGGTGCTTCTGCCCGTGTATGTCGAATTAACTGGAAACCGCTTTCTGCTCACACTGTTCACCCGCATCATCATTTTGGCGCTGGCGGCGGTGAGCCTCAATTTGATCCTCGGTTACGGCGGCATGATGAGCTTCGGCCATGCCGTCTATCTCGGCATCGGCGGCTATGCCGTCGGCATGCTGGCGCACGAGGGGATATACAGCGGTTTCGTGCAATGGCCGCTGGCGCTGTCGGCATCCGCGCTTTTCGCCCTGGTCATCGGCGCACTGAGTCTGCGGACGCGCGGCGTCTATTTCATCATGATCACCTTGGCATTCGCGCAAATGGCCTATTACGTCGTCGCGGGCCTCGCACGCTATGGTGGCGATGATGGCCTGACGATCTATAAGCGCAGTCAGTTCTTCGAGCCGATCAATCTGTCGAACAAGATGCAGTTTTACTACATCTGCCTCGCGTTGCTTTACGCGTCGATCTACCTGGTGTGGCGCATCGTCAATTCACGCTTCGGGATGGTGATCCAGGGTTCGCGCTCGAACGATACGCGCATGCGCGCGATCGGTTTCCCGACCTTTCGCTACAAGCTGATCTGCTTCGTCATTGCCGGCACGCTGTGCGGGCTGTCCGGCGCGTTACTGGCCAATCACACCGATTTCGTCAGTCCCGCAATGATGTATTGGACGCGCTCGGGCGACCTCATCATCATGGTTGTGCTCGGCGGAATGGGGTCCGTGATCGGTCCGGTCTTCGGAGCGATGGCACTTTTGGTGCTGGAGGAAACCCTCTCGGGCTTTACAGAATATTGGCAGATCATCCTTGGGCCGCTGCTGCTGCTGGTCGTGCTGTTCGCGCGCGGCGGCATCGACGGGCTGCTCGGCAAGGTGCGCCATGCCTGACCTGCTGCAGGTTGAAAATCTTGCCAAACGCTTCGGCGGCATCGTCGCAACCGACGACCTCAGTATCGCCATTCCCGAAGGGCAACTGCACGCGGTGATCGGCCCGAATGGGGCCGGCAAAACGACCCTGATCGCGCAGCTTAGCGGGCAATACCCGCCCGATTCCGGCCGCATCGGGTTTGCCGGCAGCGATATCACGGCGCTGCCGATGCCCGCGCGCAGCGCGCTCGGTCTCGCGCGTTCGTTTCAGATCACGTCGCTGTTTCTCGACCTTTCGGTCCTGGACAACGTGGCGCTGGCCGTCCAGGCGCATGCAGGGCATTCATTCCACTTCTGGCGCGACGCGCGTCGCCAACGCGAATTGCGTGATCCTGCCCGTGCGGCGCTGGCGAGGGTCGGGCTCAATGTCCGCGAAAATCTTCCGGCGTCGGCGCTGAGCCATGGCGAGCATCGCCAACTCGAGCTCGCGATGGCCCTGGCTTCGAAGCCGCGCATGCTACTGCTCGACGAGCCGATGGCCGGGCTTGGTCCCGAGGAATCGGCCCGCATGGTGGCAACGCTTCGCGAGCTTAAGAAGGAGCTGACGATCCTTCTGGTAGAGCACGACATGGAGGCCGTGTTTGCGCTCGCCGACCGCATCACGGTCCTGGTTTACGGGCGCGTGATCGCTTCGGGAAAACCGGAAGAAATCCGCAATAACGCACAGGTGCGCGACGCCTATCTTGGCGAGCAGGAGGCCGTTCATGGCTGAGCCGGTGCTCGCGCTCGACGGAATCGAGACCTGCTACGGGCTGAGCCAGGTGCTGTTCGGAGTATCGCTGGCGATTGCGCCGGGCGAGATGGTGACGCTGATGGGCCGCAACGGCATGGGCAAGACGACAACCGTGCGCTCGATCATGGGCCTTACGCCGGCGCGGGCCGGCGCGATCCGCTTCATGGGCGGCAATATTCGGGGGTTGCCTTCATACAGGGTCGCCCAGTGCGGGATCGGCCTGGTGCCGGAAGGCCGGCAGATCTTCCCGAATCTTTCCGTGCGCGAGAACCTGCTCGCAACGGCGGTTCAACGCGACGGCGCAGAGTGGACGCTCGACAAGGTTTACGGATTGTTCCCACGCCTTGCCGAACGCGAAGGCAGCATGGGCAACCAATTGTCCGGCGGCGAGCAGCAAATGCTTGCGATCGGACGGGCGCTCATGACCAACCCGCGGCTGCTGATACTCGATGAAGCGACCGAGGGTCTTGCGCCGCTTATTCGCGCGGAGATCTGGCGGTGTCTTGCCCGCCTCAAAGAGCTGGGCCTGTCGATTCTGGTGATTGACAAGAATGTTGGCGCGCTGTTGCGCGTGGCCGACCGCCATTTTCTGATCGAGCGGGGACGCGTGGTGTGGAAGGGCACTTCGCCTGAGCTCGCCGCAGCGCCGGACGTGCAACACCGCTATTTGGGCGTTTGACCTATTCGGCCGGAAGCGGCGGCCCGCGACGTCGCATGAAGGTAAAACTCGCCCCGCCGAGCCTGCGGTGCAATTTGTCGAGCAGCAGATAGATGACGGGTGTCGTGTAGAGGGTGAGCACCTGTGACACCAGCAGCCCGCCAATGATGGTAATGCCGAGCGGGCGTCGCAACTCGGACCCCGGGCCGATGGCGATCACCAATGGCAACGCACCGAGCATGGCGGCCATCGTGGTCATCAGGATCGGGCGGAAACGTGCGAGACACGCGTCGTGAATTGCCCGTTCTGGCGAGAGGCCGCGCCGCCGTTCGCCATCGAGTGCGAAGTCCACCATCATGATGCCGTTCTTCTTTACGATGCCGATCAGAAGAATGATGCCGATGAAGGCGATGATCGATAGTTCTGTGCCAAACAGTTGCAGGGCAAGCAGCGCACCGAGACCGGCCGACGGCAGCGTTGAAATGATCGTCAGCGGGTGTGCAAGGCTTTCATAGAGAATGCCGAGAACGATGTAGACAGCGATAAGCGCTGCGATCAGCAGAAGCGGTTGTGCACCGGCGGACTGTTTGAAGGCCCGGATATCGCCGGCAAAATCCGCATGGATGACGTCGGGCAAATGCAGATCGATGACGGCTTCTTCGATTGCCGCGGTGGTGTCCTCGATCGAGGCCTCAGGTGTCAGGTTGTACGAGATCGTTATCGAGGGGAACTGACCCTGGTGGTTGACGGCCAGAGGAATATTACCGCGCTCTATCCGCGTTACCGCTGAAAGTGGAACCTGTGCGTCGCCATTGCCTGGAATGTAGACTCGCGTGAGATCGCTCGGGTCACGCTTATACTGACGATCGACTTCCAGGATCACCCGATACTGATTGCGCGTGCCGTAAATCGTCGAGATCTGTCGCTGAGAAAAGGAATTGTTGAGTGCGTTGTCGATATCCTGGACACGTACACCCAGCCGCGCCGCGGCTTGGCGGTCAATATTGATATTGACCTGCAACCCGCCTTGATCGCGGTCGGTGGTGACGTCGACGACGCCCGGCACCCGCTTCACCCGTTCGAGTACGGTGGATACTCGCTTCTGCAATTCGTCGATGTCGGAACTCCACAGCGTAAACTGATATTGAGAGTCGGTTTGCCGACCGCCGACCCGGACGTCCTGCGCCGGGAACATGAACACACGGATACCCGGGATTTCAGCGAGCTTGGGCCGTATGCGCGCGATAACCCGCTGGGTACTCAGCCCGCCGCGTTCTTTGAGCGGCTTCAGGCTGATGAACAGGCGGCCAAAATTGACCGCGGCGTTGAACGGTGAGGCGCCGACCGACGATCCAAGGCCAGCGACGGCGGGATCGGCCAGCACTATGTCCATCGCCTTGAGCTGCAAGGCTTTCATGGCATCGAAGGAAATATCCGGTGATGCGATCGTGCCGCCGAAGATCAAGCCCGTGTCGTCCTGCGGGAAGTAGCCTTTCGGCGTCTTGATGTAGAGGCCAACCGTGAGCGCGATCGTTGCTGCGAATACGATGAGCATCAATGGCCGATGTACGAGCGCAAGCGAGAGCGTGCGGTCATAGAAACGCACCAGCCGCGCCAGCAGGCCCTCAACCAGGCGATCGAGCCAGGTGCCGTCGCGGCTCGGCGGCTGCCGCACGAAATAGGCGCAGATCATCGGTGTAACCGACAATGACACCACTGTGGAAATCGCGATCGCAAACGCGAGCGTCACCGAAAACTCTCGGAACAAACGGCCTACCACGCCACCCATGAACAGCAGCGGGATGAACGCGGCGATCAGCGATACTGAAATCGATACCACCGTGAAGCCGATCTGCCGCGCGCCCTGCAGGGTCGCCCGCAATGGCGATGCGCCTTTTTCGAGATGCCGGAAGGCATTTTCGATCATGACGATGGCGTCGTCGACGACGAAGCCGACGCTCACCGCGAGCGCCATCAGCGACAGGTTATCGATGGAAAAGCCAGCGGCCCACATCGCGGCGCAGGTGCCGGAGAGCGCAAGCGGCACTGTCACGCCAGCTGCCGCGGTTGGTGCCGCTCGCCGGAGAAACAGAAACACGACGAGCATGACGAGCACGATGGTTGCCGCAAGCGTAAGCTGCATATCATGCACGCTGGCCCGGATGGTCTGTGTGCGGTCGCTCAGTACCGAGATGTCGAGACCTTCTGGCACCCATTGCCGAAGCTCCGGCAGCAATTCGTAGATCCGGTCAACGGTGTCGATGACGTTGGCATTTCCTTGCTTGGTAATGATGAGCAGAACCGAAGGGTCTTTGTTGAACCATCCCGCGGAGCGCGTGTTACGCACGCTCGGTCGGATGGTAGCAACGCTCGATAGACGAATGACCGTGCCGTTGAGCGTCTTGACGACCACTGGGTCGTAGTCGCCGGCATCGCGCAGTTGGTCGTTGATGCCGATCGTGACGGCCCGTTTATTGCCGTCGAATGATCCAAGCGGGCCGGCCGCATTTGAATTAGAGATGGCGGTACGGACATCCTCAAGTGACAAACCCATTGCCGACAATCGCGCTGAGTCAACGCTTACCCGGATAGCAGGCTGCTCTGATCCTGCGACGGTCACATCAGCCACACCATCGACCTGCGACAGACGCTGCGCGATCACGCTGTCGGCTGCGTCATAGATGGCGCTCGGCTGCAGGGTCTTTGAGGTAAGGGCCAGAATCAGAATCGGTGCCGCGGATGGGTTGGCCTTGCGGAACGTCGGCAGAGTCGGCAGGTCGCCGGGCAAGTCGGCGAGTGCGGCGTTAAGCGCAGCCTGCACGTCGCGCGCGGCACCGTCGATACTGCGGTTGAGATCGAATTGGATAGTGATACGGGAAGTTCCGAGCGATGAGACCGACGTCAGTTCGGTTACACCGGAGATTTCGCCGAGTCGTCGTTCAAGCGGGGCCGCTACGGTCGCCGCCATGACGTTGGGCTCGGCGCCGGGGCGGTTGGCGCTGACATAGATTGTCGGGAATTCCACGGTTGGAAGGCTGGCAACCGGGAGAAACAGATAGGCGACCGCGCCGACGAGGAACAAGCCGGTTGCGAGCAGCGTGGTGCCGATCGGACGCCGGACGAACGGGTATGAGAAATTCACGGCCGGCCCCGTGCGGCCCGCCCCGCGCGTGGCGCCACCGGCGGCGATGCAGGCGCAAGGCGCGCGCGCAGGCGCTCCATGTACAGATAGATCACGGGCGTGGTGTAGAGTGTCAGCAGCTGCGACAGCAGCAAACCGCCGACAATGGTGATGCCAAGCGGGTTGCGCAGTTCCGATCCGGTTCCTCCCTCCAGCGCGAGTGGCAGCGCGCCGAACAGTGCCGCAAGCGTAGTCATCATGATCGGACGAAAGCGCAGCATTGCAGCTTGTACGATCGACTGCTCCGGTGACAGGCCCTGGCTGCGCTCGGCCTCAATGGCGAAGTCGATCATCAGAATTGCGTTCTTCTTCACGATGCCCATCAGCAGCACGATGCCGATGAGCGCGATTACCGAGAGGTCATAGCCGAAGAGCATCAGCGCGAGCAGTGCGCCGACGCCGGCGGAGGGCAGGGTGGAGAGAATCGTCAGCGGGTGGATAAAACTTTCGTAAAGAACGCCTAGGACAATGTAGATCGCTATGACCGCGGCCAGAATCAGCCAAGGTTCCCCCGCGAGCGATTTATCGAACTCGGCAGTATCGCCGGAATAGCTTCCAGTTACGGAGGAGGGGATGCCGATTTCGCGTTGCACCGTGCGGATCGCGGCAACCGCGTCGGAAAGCGCGTAACCGTCATTGAGATCGAAACTGATCGTGACGGAAGGAAACTGCTCCTGATGCGCGATGGCCAGGGGCGCCGACGTCGGCACGAAGCGGGCAAATGACGACAAAGGCACCTGATTGCTGCCGGTGATCGCATTTGGCGTCGCGGTGATGTTGGTGTTGGTGGTGCCGGTTGCCGTATTGCCGACGGTTGCCACGGTACCGGTTGAAGTGCTGGCGCCGGTCACATAGAGCTTGGTGAGCGCGTTGGGATCCTGCTGGTAACGCGGCTGCGCCTCAAGGATAACGCGGTACTGGTTAGCCTGCCCGTAGATTGTCGAGATCTGCCGCTGGCCGAAAGCATCATTGAGCGTATCGGTGACGCTTTGCATCGAGACGCCCAGCCGTCCGGCCTGTTCGCGATCGACATCGACCCGCACGCGCGGCCCGCCTTCCTGCGCTTCCGATGCAACCTCGCGCAAGGTTGGGTTGCCTCGCAAACCGCGCACCAGCTTGTCCGCCCACTCGATGACTTCATCGCGGTCGGTGGAGACGAGCGTGTATTGGTACTGCGCGCGGCTCACGCGCGTGGATATCTGGATATCCTGCGTGGCCTGGAAATAGACCGTCATGCCGGCCACGCCGGCGACGGTACGCTTGAGGCGGGCGACGATCTCGTCAATATGCGCGTGTCGCCCATCGCGCGGTTTCAGAGAAATCGTCAACCGGCCAGCGTTCGGCGTTGCATTGATTGGGCTGACGCCGATCACCGACACCACGCCAGTGACGTCGGGATCGGCCCGGATCGCATCCTCGACCACGCGCTGGCGGCGCTGCATCTCAGTGAAGGAGACGTCGGTGCCGGCCTCGGTCACTGCCGTAATTAGGCCGGTGTCCTGCAACGGCAGAAACCCTTTCGGCACTGCTACATAGAGCAGAATGGTAGCAGCCAGCGTCGCCAGGGTGACAGCGAGCGTTTCGGGCTGGCGGCGCAGCACCCACAAGAGGCTCGAGTGGTAAAACTCTACGCTGCGATCGATCAGGGCATTAAAGCGTCGTGTCAGCGCGCTGGGCTCACGTTCGTGAACGTGCCGGAGCAGGCGGGCGCACATCATTGGTGTCAGCGTCAGCGACACGATAGCTGACGTCACCACGGCAATGGTGAGG
>JBKPRE010000044.1:0-21314 GCA_046734435.1 Pseudomonadota bacterium
CGGCATGTCCCAATTGTTGTTGCCGACCGTCAGGGTGCCGGTCTTGTTTTTGGCGCTGGTCTTGGCGTCCATGGGTCGAGTCCTCGAATTGGCCGCAAGCTTTGTGGGTATCCCATCCAAATGTGCACTGCAAGATAGCCCGATGTCGGCTAGACGCCCGGCATATAGGGGTTTATGCGCCGTTTTGTATGAAACTATGGGACGGCCTGATCGCGCAGACGGGCAAGGCTTTCATCGCGGCCGAGAACCGCAAGCACGTCGAATATCGGCGGGGACGTTGTGCGTCCGGTAAGCGCGGCGCGTAGCGGTTGTGCAATCGCGCCGAGCTTCAGGCCCGCCCGCTCGGCATAGGGTCTCACAACGGCCTCGGCAGAGCTCGCGTTCCATTCCGAGACGGCCTCCAGCTCTGGCAGCAGGGCCTTAATCAGGGTTTTTGCTTCGTCGGTCAGCAGGGCTTTCGCTTGGTCATTGATATCGATAGGCCGGTTTGCCCAAAGGAACCGCGAGGCGTCGAACAATTCGACCAAAGTTTTGGCGCGCTCCTTCATGGCAGGCATGGCAGCCAGAAACTTTCCACGTAGCGCAGGTGTCATTTTGCTGGCGAGTTCCTGCCCGCCGGCAATGTGCGGCAAGAGTTGCTCGAGCGCGGCCATTAAGGAAGCGTCGTCAGTCGACCGAATATAATGGCCATTGAGGCTTTCAAGTTTCGTGAAGTCGAAACGTGCTGGCGACCGTCCGATCTGCGGGAGATCGAATGCAGCGATCATCTCCTCTGTGGTGAAAATTTCCTGGTCGCCATGCGCCCAGCCAAGTCGCACAAGGTAGTTCCGCATCGCGGCCGGAAGATAGCCCATGGCCCGATAGGCATCGATGCCGAGCGCGCCGTGCCGTTTCGACAGCTTTGAGCCATCCGGCCCGTGAATCAGAGGAATGTGTGCCATCACCGGCACCTTCCATCCGAGCGCCTGATAGATCTGTGTCTGTCGAGCCGCATTGTTGAGGTGATCGTCACCGCGGATGATGTGGGTAATTCCCATGTCGTGATCGTCGACCACGACCGCGAGCATATAGGTTGGGGTGCCGTCGGAGCGCAGCAGGACAAAATCGTCAAGATTTTCGTTTTGCCAGACCACGCGGCCTTGAACCTGGTCTTCGACCGCCGTCTCTCCGGTCAAGGGGGCCTTGATCCGGATTACCGGATCGACGCCGGTCGGAACATCCTTTGGATCTCGATCGCGGCAACGCCCGTCATAAAGACGTGTGCGGCCCTCGGCCCGCGCCTTTTCGCGCATCGCGGTGAGCTCGTCCTGGCTACAATAGCAGCGATAGCCGTGGCCCGAGGTCAGAAGTTGCTCGGCCACCTGGCGGTGACGCGCGGCACGTGAAAACTGGAAGACGATTTCCCCGTCCCAGGTAAGTCCGAGCCAGGTCAGTCCGTCGATGATGGCGTTTATGGCCGCAGCGGTGGAGCGTTCTCGATCGGTATCCTCGATCCGCAGCAGCATCTTGCCGCCATGCCGCCGGGCGTACAGCCAGTTGAACAAGGCCGTGCGGCCACCACCGATGTGAAGAAAACCGGTGGGCGAGGGCGCAAAACGGGTAACGACGGGCTCGCTCATTGTGAGCCGTCTACCACAGTCAGCGGGAAGAATGTCATCGCGATTGACATCGAGGCGAGCGCCAAGTCATACGGGCCGCGGGATACGGCTTCAAGTAACGTTTGAGGAAGCATGGCTACTGATGCAAAGGCAAGAGGCGATGCGGGCGCAGCCGAAGCCGGTCGCGATTTCATTCGTGACATCGTAAAGGGTGACCTCGATGCCGGTCGTGTCAAACGGGTCGTCACCCGCTTTCCGCCGGAGCCAAATGGCTACCTGCACATCGGCCATGCCAAGTCGATCTGCCTGAATTTCGGCATCGCAGAGGAGTTCGGCGGACGTTGCCATCTGCGGTTCGATGACACGAACCCGGCAAAAGAAGAGCAGGAATATATCGATGCAATCGAGCGTGACGTGCGGTGGCTCGGTTTCGATTGGGGCAAACATCTCTACCATGCGTCCGATTATTTCGAGCAGCTTTACGCATGGGCGGAGGACCTGATCCAGGCCGGTAAGGCTTACGTTGACGATCAGTCCCCGGAGCAGATGCGGATCAACCGCGGCACCCTGACCGAGCCGGGCAAGAACAGCCCATTCCGGGACCGCAGCGTCGACGAGAACCTCGACCTGTTCCGCCGCATGAGGGCCGGCGAGTTTCCCAATGGTGCGCGCGTACTGCGTGCCAAGATCGATATGGCATCAGGCAATATCAATCTCCGCGATCCCGTTCTCTATCGCATTGTGCATGCGCCGCACCCCCGCACCGGGACGGCATGGAAAATCTATCCGAGCTACGACTTTGCGCATGGCCAGTCCGACGCGATCGAGCACATCACCCATTCCATTTGCACGCTGGAATTCGAGGATCATCGTCCGCTTTACGACTGGTTCATTGCGAACCTTAACGTACCCTCGCAGCCCCATCAGTACGAGTTTGCCCGGCTCAACCTGACCTACACGGTGCTATCGAAGCGCGTTCTTACCGAGCTGGTGCGTGACGGCCACGTCAGCGGCTGGGACGATCCACGGATGCCCACTCTTGCCGGGCTACGTCGCCGCGGGGTCCCACCCGAGGCAATTCGCGATTTCGTCAAGCGGATTGGCGTAGCCAAGGCGAACAGCATCGTTGATATGGGCATGTTCGATTTCTCGGTCCGCGAGATTCTCAATAGAACTGCCATGCGCCGGATGGCGGTCTTGAGACCTCTAAAAGTCGTTATTGAAAATTACCCCGAAGGGAAGGTGGACGAGCTGGAAGCGTCCAATCATCCCGATGAACCCAGCGCCGGTGCTCGAAACATAAAATTCGGCCGCGAGATCTATATCGAGCAGGATGACTTCATGGAGAATCCGCCGAAAAAATTCTTCCGGCTTTCTCCGGGTGCGGAAGTGCGGCTGCGCTACGCCTATTTCATCACGTGTCGTGAAGTGGTCAAAAATGCAAAGGGTGAGGTGACGGAATTGCGTTGCACCTATGATCCGGCAACGCGGGGAGGTAATGCGCCGGATGGGCGCAAGGTCAAGGCGACCATTCATTGGGTGTCAGCAGAACATTCAATGCCGGCCGAACTGCGCCTCTACAATCCTTTGTTCACGCGACCTGATCCAAAAGGCGCAGAAAAGTTCGCGGCCGACCTAAATCCGAACTCGCTTGAGGTCTTGTCGAACGCGCGTGTTGAGCCCGCGCTCGCCGAGGACAACTCTCCTGAGCCCGTTCAATTCGAGCGGCAGGGTTATTTTTGTCGCGATCCAGACTCGGAGCTCGGTCGGCCGGTCTTTAATCGCACCGTTGGATTGCGTGATACCTACGCCAAGGAAGTCGGGAAATAACACGTCAGCCGCGTCATTTTTGGAAATGCGAGACGGTCACATCGTTCGAACGGGCGAGACGACAGCGTTGGACATGGAGATGCCACTCGTCCGTTCCACGGACGGTGCATTGAAATCCACATCCAGCCTTTTCGCCGCTGGCCACAACCCATGATTGTTCTATTATAAATCAGGTTGCAGTGCTGGCGTCGGGGAGGCGCGTGGCGCCTTGGCCCGGGGAAACAATCCATACGGACGCGCACAGGGTCGCGCCGGAACCTGGGCGCCGGCGTTTGACGGAACGCGGCGGCCAGCGGATGTGTCGCTGCCCGGTGGCGTTGCCGGAACGGCAGACTGGCTGCGCGGGCTTTTGTCGCAATGGCTGCTGGCGGAGCTGGCGCCCGGCCGGCTGATGCCCTGGGTGCCGATCGCGTTCGGCGCCGGTATCGCATGTTATTTCGCCGCGGATCGCGAGCCGCACATATGGGCGGTTCTTCCGCTCGCGATCGGTGCGCTGGCGGTCGCCTTTGCGGCGCGCCGGCGTCCGGTTGGTTTTCCGGTCGCGGTTGGCATTGCGGCTCTCTTTGCCGGGCTCGCGGTTGCAACGGTGCAGACTGTGCGTATTGCTCACCCGGTCCTGCAGCTGCCGGTCGCAAGCGCCGTGCTTTCCGGTTTTGTGGAGGTCCGCGAAGAGCGGGAGCGAAGTGACCGCATCGTGATCCGCGTTGAGCGCTTCGATGCGCCTGGGGCACCATCAGCACCTCACCGTGTGCGCGTCGCGGTCCGCAAGGGCAGCGCGCCGCCCGTCGGCAGTTTTGTTGAGCTCAAGGCGCATCTGTCGCCGCCCATGCAGCCGCTCCGCCCCGGCGGTTATGACTTTGCTCGCGATATGTATTTCCAGAAAATCGGCGCTTCCGGCTATGCGCTCGGGGCCATCAAGGTCAAGGCGCCGCGGGCGGCCGCTGGGTTTTGGTTGATATACGCAACCATCGTCGACGGAATACGCGAGACGATCGACGATCGCATCCGTGCAGCACTGCCCGGAGATAGAGGATCCATTGCCTCGGCGTTGATCACGGGCAAACGCGATGCCATATCGGCGCCGGTCAATGATGCGATGTACGTCTCGAGCCTTGCGCACGTGCTGTCGATCTCCGGCTATCATATGGCGGTTGTCTCCGGGATCGTGTTCTTCGTTATCCGCGCGATTTTGGCACTGATCCTTCGTTCGCTCATCGAAGGCCGATCAAGAAGTGGGCTGCATCAGGAGCGCTCCTTGCGGCGACCTTTTATCTTTTGCTCTCCGGCGCCGAAGTGGCGACCCAGCGCTCCTATATTATGATCGCTATTGTCCTCATCGGCGTCATGCTCGATCGTCCGACGCTGACATTCCGCACGATCGCGGTTGCGGCGATTGTCGTCTTGCTGCTGGCGCCGCAGGCCATTGTGCACCCGGGTTTCCAGATGTCGTTCGCGGCGACGCTTGCCCTGATCGCCGCATATCAGCACGGTCTTCCATGGAGACCTGACCATGACAGCCAGCTCGGCACGCGGATGGCCTTATGGGGCGCGCGCGAGGCGGCTAACCTCATCCTCGCTTCCCTGATAGCGGGCCTCGCGACCACGCCTTACGCCGCGTACCATTTTCACCGGCTCGCGCCCTACGGAGTGCTGGCCAACCTGCTCGCCATGCCGGTGGTGTCGGCCGTGGTCATGCCGATGGGCATCCTCGGCGTGGTGACCATGCCCCTGGGCGTGGACGCCACGTTTTGGCAGATGATGGGGCAAGGGATCGACTGGATGAATGCAGTTGCACTATGGGTCGCATCGCTTCCAGGCGCCGTCGGACGCATGCCGGCTTTTGGAATCGGTCCGCTCCTTTTGGGGACCGCAGGGCTGCTATTCATTTGCCTCTTTCGCACGCCGTTGCGTTGGAGCGGTGCTCTCATTGCCACAAGTGCGATCGTCTGGGCCCTGGCGACCCCCCAGCCTGACATTCTGGTGGCCGGCGACGGACAAACGGCGGCATTTCGCGGCAAAGATGGCCGGCTTGCTGTCTTGCGCGCTGGCCGAGACAACTTCGCCATCAAGGAATGGTTGGCCGCCGACGCCGATGCACGAACGCCCAAGGACGGGAGTCTGGGCGACTGCGTCACCTGCGATGCGGTCGGCTGTATCGGCAGACTTGGCGACAACCGTTTGATCTCGATGGCCATCGGAATCGAGGCATTTGCCGAGGACTGTGCGCGAGCGGCAGTGGTGCTCTCTGACCGCGAGTCGCCCGCCAACTGCAATGCGATGATGGTTCATCGCACGACCTGGCAATCCTACGGCGCGGTCGCGTTACGCTGGACGGGCGACCGTTTTATGCAGACGGTTGCGCTTCCGCGTAACCAGGACCGGCCATGGACGCATCGCGCGAGAGCCGTTTCCGAAAATGCCGAGGCCATGCGTCGCCAGCCGCGGCGCGAGGCCGAGCCGCATCAAGACGATCTTAATCCGGACGATTAGTAGCGGCGGAAAAGCCCGACTAGCTTGCCCTGAATCCGAACGCGGTTTGGCGGCAGAATCCGGACTTCATAAGCGGTGTTGGCCGGCTCAAGTGCGATCGATGCGCCGCGGCGGCGAAAGCGCTTGAGCGTCGCCTCCTCGTCATCGATGAGGGCGACGACGATATCGCCCGTATCGGCTGCTTCGGACTTGCGGATCAGCGCAATATCGCCGTCGAGAATGCCCGCTTCGATCATGCTGTCGCCGCGCACTTCAAGCGCGAAATGCTCGCCGGCCGACAACAAATCCGGTGGCATGTTGATGACATGGCTGCGGGTCTGGATCGCTTCGATTGGTGTGCCGGCGGCGATGCGGCCCATGACCGGCACGGCGACTGGCCGTCCACCATCGTCCTCGGATGTGGTGCGCACGCGGCCAAGGTCGCCCTCGATGACACTCGGCGTGAAGCCGCGCGAACGGGCGGAGCCAAGGCCGTGACCGACCGAATCCGGCAGCTTGATCACCTCAATCGCGCGGGCCCGGTTTGGCAGCCTCCTGATGAAGCCGCGCTCTTCCAGGGCCGTAATAAGCCGGTGAATGCCGGACTTTGAGCGCAGGTCGAGGGCATCCTTCATCTCGTCGAAAGAGGGGGGCACGCCGGCCTCGGTCAGCCGCTCGTGGATGAAACGCAGGAGTTCGAACTGCTTGCGGGTCAGCATCTATCTCTCCCCGTCAGGCCGAACCCCATGGGGTCCAAGCCAGAAACAAATCATGAACGGACACTATATGTTCGATATGTGTTCCGCAACTGTTTAATTTGGAGTGAAAAACTCGAAAGGCCGCTAAAGGCCTAGCTTAAGGATGACGCAGTCTGAACCGGCCTCAGCCGCAGGGGCGTGCGCCTCCCGAATCACCAGGCAGTCCGCCTTGGCGAGTGGCGCCATCAGGGAACTGTCCTGGGACGGCAGGGGGGTGGCAACCACACCGTCTGGCCCATCCGCCAAGGTGGCCCGCAGGTAGTCGGCTCGCTCATCATTGGCCGGGAGGCTGGCCCCTAGGCGCGCCCGGTCGGGCCTCAGCTCAACGTCACTGCGGCCGGCAAGGCGCCTGATCAGGGGCACCAGAAACAAAAACGCGCAGACGTAGGACGAGACGGGATTTCCCGGAACCCCCAGGACCTGCATCGTCCCTAGCCGCCCGTGCATCATCGGGCGGCCCGGACGCAGCGCGACGCGCCAGAACGAGAGGTCGAGACCCTCGGCAGCGAGCGCGCGCTGCACAAGGTCATGCTCACCGACCGAGGCGCCGCCCGACGTGACGAGAATATCCGCACACCATTCACGCGCTCGCCTGACCGCCCTGGCGATGTCCTCGACGCGGTCCCGCGCAATGCCGAGGTCGTGGGTGTCGGCGCCCTCGGTGCGCGCGAGCGCAATGAGCGCAAAACCGTTGGAATAGACGATCTCACCGGATTTCGGCGTACTGCCAGGCGGTACTAATTCGTCTCCGGTCCCGAGCACTGCAACTTTCGGCTGACGGTATACGCTGACGTCGGGATAATTCATGGCCGCTGCAAGCATGACGTCGCGATCGGTCAGTTTCCGGCCTTTCCGAAGCAGCACCTCGCCTTGCGTGAAATCGATGCCCTGATTGCGGACGTTGCGGCCCTTTGCGGTCGACTTCTGAACGGTGACGTTGTCGCCTTCGCGAGAAGTGAGTTCCTGGATTACTACGGTATCGCTGCCGTGCGGCATGACGCCGCCGGTGAAGATCCGGGCGGCCTGGCCTGCCGCAATCTGTTTCGGGAACGGATGGCCGGCGGCAATTTCGCCAATCACTTTGAGCGTGACGGGTGCCGTCGCGACATCGCTGGCCCGCACCGCATATCCGTCCATTGCGGAGACCGCAGCTGGCGGCTGCGTCCGCAGCGCGGCCATGTCTACGGCAAGCACGCGCCCGCGCGCGCGGTCGAGCGGGACCGTTTCAACCGGCAATGGTTTGGCATCAATGAGGACGAGCCGAAGCGCTTCGGCAACCGGCATCAGGGCCATGATAAGGTTAGCCCCCCGCGTTCCATTCGCCTGATTTGCCACCGCTCTTGTGCAGAAGGCGGATGCCCTCGATGCGAATTCCGCGCTCCACTGCCTTGACCATGTCGTAAATCGTCAGGCACGCGATCGAGACTGCGGTCAGCGCCTCCATTTCGACGCCAGTTTTCGCGGTCACTTTCACGGTCGACTGGACGAGAAATCCTGGAAGCGAGTGCTCGGGATTGATATCGATTTCGACCTTGGAGAGCGGCAACGGATGGCACAACGGGATGAGTCCGTGCGTGCGTTTGGCGGCCATGATGCCGGCGAGCCGCGCCGCCCCTAGCACGTCGCCTTTCATCGCATTGCCCGCAAGGACGATATCGAGCGTTTCTTTGCGCATCAGCACGCGTCCTTCGGCGATTGCGATGCGCTCGGTGGCGCCTTTTTCGGTGACATCGACCATGCGGGCTTCACCGCGCTGATCGATGTGGGTGAGGGGCGTGGGCACCGGAGCGGGCTCGGCGGGTCTTGGCGAAGGTTTCGCCTTGGCCGGCGCCCTCCGGCTCCGATCGGGTTTAACGGCCTTTTTCTTGGGGCGCTGAACGGCTCTTTTGCCCCTTGCCATAGCCATCACTCCGCAGCCGCCCGGCGCGGCTCTCGTGCCAGAAGAGCGCGCGTGGCGGCCGCGACGTCGGTCTGCCGCATGAGGCTTTCCCCGATGAGGAAGGTCGAAACGCCAATGCGCTTCAGGCGTGCGAGGTCGGCCGGCGTATTGAGCCCGCTTTCGGCAACGACAACACGGTCACGCGGGATTTTCGGCGCAAGCCGTTCGCTGACCGTGAGCGATGTCTCGAACGTCCGCAAATCGCGGTTATTGATGCCAATCAGCCGGGATTTGAGCTTGAGCGCGCGCGCCAGTTCAACTTCATCATGAACTTCAACAAGCACGTCCATTCCATAGGTAAACGCAGCGTCTTCGATTTCATGGGCCGCAGCATCGTCGACGGCAGCTATGATGATCAGAATGCAGTCCGCGCCAAGAACACGCGATTCCACCACTTGGTAAGGCTCAAAGATGAAATCCTTGCGCAGCGCCGGTAATGCGGTGGCATCACGTGCAGCGGTAAGGAATTCCGGGCGGCCCTGGAAAGAAGGGGCATCGGTCAAAACTGAAAGGCAGGACGCGCCACCCGCCTCATAGGCCTTGGCGAGTGCCGGTGGATCAAAATCGGCGCGGATCAGCCCCTTCGAAGGACTGGCTTTCTTGATCTCGGCAATCAGCGCGTAATTGTCGCCGAAAATCCGTTTTTCGATTGCGCGCAGGAAGCCGCGCGGCGGCGCTGCAGCCTTCGCATCTTTCTCAAGTGCAGCCAGAGGACGCGCGCGTTTGGCGGCGGCAATTTCCTCGCGTTTATAAGTTTCAATCTTGGCGAGGATGTCCGACACGCTAGGCCTCCGCTGCGTTCGACACCGCAATGAGACGGTCGAGCCTGCCTTCGGCTTCGCCGCTCGCGATCGATTTCACCGCCAGTGTAGCACCTTGCTGGAGATCCTTCGCCTTACCCGCGACGATAAGTGCCGCGGCGGCATTGAGGATCGAAATGTCCCGGAACGGACCCGGTTTTCCCTTGAGCACATCGAACAACGCCTTTGCGTTGTGTTCGGCATCGCCGCCGCGCAGCGTTTCTGGCGGCGAACGCGCGAGTCCGGCATCTTCGGGAGTAATCTCAAAAGTCCGGATTGTCCCATTCTCAAGAGCCGCAACGGCGGTCGGGCCGGCGGTGGTGATTTCGTCTAGTCCATCCGAACCATGCACCACCCAAATGCTTTCGGAGCCGAGGTTCTTCAGCACCTGCGCCATCGGCTCGATCCATTGCTTGGAAAACGTACCAATCATCTGCCGCTTGACACTTGCCGGGTTCGACAACGGCCCGAGCAGGTTGAAAATGGTGCGGGTGCCAAGTTCGACCCGCGTCGGACCGACGTTCTTCATCGCCGGATGATGGGCCGGCGCGAACATGAAACCGATCCCGGCTTCGCGAATGCAAGTACCAACTTGCGCGGCAGTGAGGTCGATCCTGACGCCGAGTGCTTGCAGAACGTCGGCCGCGCCAGACTTCGACGACAGCGCGCGGTTGCCGTGCTTGGCGACTGGAACGCCGGCGCCGGCGACGATAAATGCCGCGCAGGTCGAGATGTTGAACGAGCCGGACGCGTCCCCGCCGGTCCCCACCACGTCGACGGCACCCGGCGGCGCCTTAACGCCAAGCATCTTGGAGCGCATGGTCGTGACCGCGCCGGTGATTTCATCGACGGTTTCGCCGCGCACGCGCAGCGCCATCAGCAAGCCGCCCATTTGCGAGGGTGTCGCTTCACCCGACATCATGCTGTCAAAGGCGCTGGCAGCCTCTTCGCGCGTGAGACTTGCGCCGGTCGCGACTTTGGCGATGAGCGCTTTGAAATCGTTGGCCATGGGGCGTCTCAGGCTCTCGCGCGCATATCGGCGGACTTACGCGTGGATGCTGGGCTTCGCCCGCGTTTGGGGTTCCAGGCGGCGGCAATGTCCAGAAAATTCTTCAGCATCAAATGCCCGTGCTCGGAAGCGATGCTTTCGGGGTGAAACTGTACGCCATGAACGGGAAGCGTTTCGTGCATGAGCCCCATTACAAGCCGGTCGTCGGTTTCGGCATTCACTTTCAGTGCTGCAGGCATGCTTGCCCGGTCAACCACCAGCGAATGATAGCGCGTGGCTTTCAGGGGACCATTGATGCCGCCGAAGACTCCCGTACCGGTATGCTTGATCTCTGACACCTTGCCGTGGATCGGCGCTGCGCGCACCACTTTGCCGCCGAATGCCTGGCCGATGGCCTGATGGCCAAGACAGACACCGAGGACCGGAATAGTCGGCGCTGCTTTTTCGATCAACGCGAGACAGATGCCGGCCTCATTGGGCGTGCATGGGCCGGGCGACAGCACAATCGCGTCCGGCTGCGAGGCCATTACGTCGGCCACCGAGATCTTATCGTTGCGATGCACGGCGACGTCCGCCCCAAGCCCTCCCAAATAGTGGAAGAGGTTGAAGGTGAAGCTGTCGTAATTATCGATGAGGACGATCATGTTTCACCGTGCTTACAAGGGTTTACGGTGGGGTTAGGGGAGGGTCAAGGAGCGCGCTTCGGTGGTGGTTACTGGCGGCGTTTGGCCGCGCTGGCAAATCGACGGGCTTCTTCCGCCGCCCGAAACAAGGCCTTCGCCTTGTTGATGCATTCCTGCTGCTCGAAATCAGGATTGCTGTCGGCAACAATGCCGGCGCCGGCCTGCACGTACATCTTGCCATCTTTCACAAGTGCCGTCCGCAGCACGATGCATGTGTCCATTTCACCGGCCGCCGAAAAATAACCAACGCAGCCCGCGTAAAGGCCGCGTTTTTCCTTTTCCAGTTCGTCGATGATTTGCATCGCGCGCACCTTCGGCGCGCCGGAAACCGTGCCGGCCGGAAAGCCGGCCACCAGGGCATCGAGCGCGTCCCGATTTCCTGCGAGCTTGCCCTCAACATTCGACACGATGTGCATGACGTGGCTGTAGCGCTCGATGAAAAACTGATCCGTCACTTTGACCGTGCCAATGCCGGCGACGCGGCCGACATCGTTGCGGCCGAGATCGAGCAGCATCAGGTGCTCGGCCCGCTCTTTGGGATCGGCGAGCAATTCTTCCTCCAGCATTTTGTCCTCATGCGGCGTTGCGCCGCGCGGACGGGTGCCGGCAATCGGCCGGATCGTGACGACATCTCCCGACACTTTGACAAGAATTTCGGGACTCGACCCCGCGACGGCAAATTTTCCGAAGTCGAGGAAATACAAATAAGGCGATGGATTCGTCCTGCGGAGCGCGCGGTAGAGTGAAAACGGTGGCAGGGTAAATGGCGCCTCGAAGCGTTGTGCGAGCACGACTTGGAACGCATCGCCTGCGGCGATGTATTCCTTTGCCTTGCGCACCATCGTCTTGAATTCCTCGGGTGTCGTGTTTGATTTTGCCGGGGCGTCGATGGGCCCGGTATTCTGCTCAGACAAAGACTTGTCCAACGGACGGTCGAGGCTTTCTACGACACGCGCAAGCCGTTCAATGGCGCGCGCCAACGCCGCTTTGGAGTCGACGTTTTTCTCCGGCCGCACGGGTGTCACGACCGTGATCGAATCCTTCACCGCGTCGAAAACCACAATGATCGTCGGACGGACCAGCACGGCGTCGGGAATGCCAATCGGGTCGGGGTTCGGCGCTGCCAATTCCTCCATGCGGCGTACAATGTCGTAGCCGAGATAGCCAAATACGCCGGCCGCCATTGGCGGCAGACTGTTTGGCAAGTCGATCCGGCTCTCCGATATCAACGCGCGCAGAGCCTGCAATGGCGGCTCAGTGCAAGCGACGAATGCGTCGACTTTGGTGTGCGCCGAGCGGTTGATCTCCGCATTCGCGCCGTCCGCGCGCCAGATCAGATCCGGCTCGATCCCGATGATCGAATAGCGGCCGCGCACGGCACCGCCTTCTACCGACTCGAGCAGGAAGCTCATTGCCTTGCCGCCGCCAAGCTTCAAAAAGGCCGAAACCGGCGTTTCTAGATCGGCCACCAGCGTGGTCGACACCACCTGTGCCTCTCCGCGCCCGTAGCGGTCGGCGAAGACGCTTTCCGGTGGCTCAATCTGCATGAGATCGGTTATTGCTGTGAGCCGCCGCCGACGACCTGATTCAGCGCCGCCGGATTGACGGTCACCCCGAAGTCGTTTTCCAGCCGGGTGATGTACTCACCGACGAGGTCGTCGGTGTAGGAGTTCTGCAAGGTTGTGGTGATTGCCTGACCTTGCGGTGTGCCGGCTTCGAAAGGTGGGTCGACAACATCGGTCACACGAAAGACGAAACGTTCGGTCTCTTTTCCGCCTTCCGCGCTGGCCGGCGTACCCTTCGGCGTGCGGAAAACAGCCTCGATTGTTTTGGCAGGGATGAAGCCGCCGCTTTTGCCACGCTGAAGATCTTTCGCGGTCTGCACGTTAAGGCCGGCTTCGCTCGCGGCCTGGGCAAACGACGTGCCGGCCTTGAGCTTGCCAACAAGATCGTCCGCTTTCGCCTGCAGGCGCTTGGCGATTTCATCATCGCGCCAACGGGCCGTAACCTGATCCTTCACCTCTTCAAGCGGGCGTTCGCGTGATGGCGTCACGCCCGTAACGTCATAATAAAGATACCCGCCGCCTGGCAGTTGTAACGGATCGTTGTCGACGCCGACGTCGCTGGCGAATGCGGCGTTGATGACGTTCGGGCTCTGCGGCAATGCAGCGACGGGTTTGCCGTCAGGGGCTCGGCCCGACCGGTCAACAGCCTCGATGGACACGGATTTCAGGCCGAGTTTTTTGGCGACCTCCGCCAATGTCGAGCCGGCGGCACGTTCGTCCTCAATTTTGTCACGCAAATTGCCGACTTCCGATTTTGCCCAGCTCTCGGCAATCTCGCGTTTGATCTGCGCGGCGACCTGTTCGTAGGTTTTTTCCTCGCCGGGCTCGATTTTCCCGACCTGCAGCAGCACAGTGCCGAACTGGCCTTTCACCGGCGCACTTGTCTCACCAGGTTTGAGGAAAAAGGCTGCATCGGCAACGGCTGAATCAATTATGTCCGACTTTGCAACCATGCCGAGGTCGATGTCAGATTGTTTCAGTTGCCGTTCCTTGGCGATGTCGTCGAATTTCGCGCCCTTTGTGATGCGCTCGCGAGCATCGGCAGCTTCCTCCGGTTTTTGGAAAACGATCTGGCGAACCTCGCGCTTCTCCGGCTTGCCGTAACTGTTCTTGTGCTGCTCGAAGTAAGCCTTGGCATCGGCGTCCGTGACCGCATCGGGCTTTGCGAGATCGGACGAGGCGAGGGAGAGCAACGTGATGTTGCGATATTCGGGCGCGCGAAACAGCGTCTTGCGTTCGTCGAAATATTTGTTCAGGACCTCGGGTGTCGGTGCTGGGACATCGCCCGCTTGGGCGGCCCCCAGGGCAACATACTCAATCTGCCGCTTTTCATTCTGGTACTGGTTGAGCACAGCCAGAGCGGTAGCGGGAACCTTCAGATCGCCGGTGATGCTCTGGGCAAGCTGCCTTCGCAGCATTGAACGGCGCTGCTCCTCAATGAAACGGCTTTCGCTGAATCCAGCCTGACGGATGATTTGTTCGAACCGCTGTCGGTCGAACTGTCCGTTGGCACCACGGAACGATGGATCCGCTGTAATGCGCTTTGCGATTTCGGCGTTGTCGATGCCGAGCCGCAGCTGCTTGGCCTGCTCGTCGACCGTGGTTTCGGCAATCAATTGAGCGAGCAATTGGCGATCGAGCCCGCGGGCGCGGGCCTCATCGGGCGTAATAGGCCGACCGGCCTGGCGTCCAAGTTGTTGCAAGCGCTCGTTATAGAACTGGCGAAATTGCTCGATCGATATTTCGGTGCCGCCGATCGTGGCCACCGCGTTACGTCCGAAGCCGCGGAATATGTCCCCGATGCCCCAGATCGCGAAACTGATCGCGATGACGCCCATCACGGCGGCCATTACGGCCTTGCCGAGCCAGGTCGAGGAGGCTTTGTGAAGACCGCGAAGCATGCGTGCGCTGTGTCAGGCCAAAATAATGGTTGATCGGGGTGGATGACCGCGCATGTCTAGCCCAAGCGCGCCGCGCGCACCATAGTGACAGGCCCAACTCCTTGCAACTCAAGAAGGATCGGCCCCAAGCCGAACCGCTGGCTTTGCCAAAGCGGGTCTGATAACCGCACGCAGAAAGGGTGATTGGATGGCGGCAGCCAAGATGATCCCGCTCGTCGCGGGCAACTGGAAGATGAACGGACTGGCGGCGTCGGAAGCTGAGCTGGCCAGGATCATCTCCGGCGCTAAGGGTTTAGCCGGCAAGGCTGAACTCATGGTTTGCCCGCCGGCCACCTTGGTAGCGGCATTTGCCGGCGCCGCGCGCGGCTCGCCGGTGCTCATCGGCGCGCAAGACTGTCACGCCGAGCCGTCGGGCGCCCACACCGGCGACGTTTCCGCGGAGATGCTTGCCGATGCCGGAGCGCGCGCGGTCATCGTTGGCCATTCCGAGCGGCGCGCCGACCATCACGAGACGGATGTACAGGTCCGGGCCAAGGCGCAAGCGGCCTGGCGGGCGGGGTTGACCGCCATTGTCTGTGTCGGGGAACAGCGCAACGAGCGTGAAGCTGGCAAGACTTTGCAGATTATCAGTCGTCAACTCGACGGGTCGCTGCCCGATGGAGCTACCGCGGCCAATCTGGTCGTTGCGTACGAGCCCGTTTGGGCGATCGGAACCGGCCTCACGCCGACAGCGGCGGATGTGGCCGAGGTCCACGCCTTCATTCGCGACCAGCTGAACAAACGCCTTGCCTCGCAGGCGGGAGACGTGCGGATCCTCTATGGCGGTTCGGTCAAGCCTGATAACGCCAGACAGCTTTTGACCGTCGCGAACGTGAACGGCGCCCTGGTGGGCGGGGCAAGCCTGAAAGCGGTTGATTTTCTTGGGATTGCTGCGGTTTACCGCTAGCAAGCGCCGGGGTGGAAAAGCGCCGGATGATCGTGTAGAGACGCCGGCGAATTCCTATATAGCCGGATGGCGCCGCCGGGCGGGAAGCCCGGGTTGGTTCGATTTGGACGGATTTTGGACTGATGCAACACGTCATCATCGTCATCCACCTGATGCTTGTACTCGCTCTGATCGGCGTAGTGCTGCTGCAACGTTCGGAAGGGGGCGGGCTCGGTATCGGCTCGACCGGCGGGTTTATGACGAGCCGCGGCACGGCGAACGTGCTCACGCGCGCGACGGCGGTCCTCGCCGCTCTGTTTTTCCTGACGAGCTTGCTGCTCTCAATTCTCGCGGGTGTGGGCCACAAGCCAGGCTCCATCCTCGAGGGTAGTCAAAGCGCGCCGACGGCGCCCGGCGCACCACCGCCGCTTGGTGGCGGTGGCGGCCTGCTCAACCAGTTGGGTGGCTCGCCGCCGGCCGCGCCGGCGACGCCAGCAGCCCCGTCCGGGCCGCAGGTGCCGCAGTCGAAGTGAAATCACAAGCAAGGGGCCGGGAAATCCGGCCCCTTCAACTTTTGGATCAGGAGTGAGCGAGAAAAGTTGGGGCAAGTTCGAGGAAAGCATGCAATTCGTGTCGCAAGTCGCTGCGAAGCTGATTAGTTATCGAGCTACGCACAGATGCAGAGCGGGTTTGAGTAATTCGCGCTCGTCGAATCGATTCGCTGGGGTTAAAGGTTAGGTCCCATGGCGCGGTACATTTTCATCACCGGCGGCGTGGTCTCCTCACTCGGCAAGGGTCTTGCGTCCGCGGCGCTCGGCGCGCTGTTGCAGGCGCGCGGCTACAAGGTTCGCCTGCGCAAGCTCGATCCCTATCTGAATGTCGACCCGGGCACGATGTCGCCGTATCAGCACGGCGAAGTCTTTGTGACCGACGATGGCGCCGAGACCGACCTCGACCTCGGCCATTACGAGCGTTTCACCGGCCGCCCGGCCACGCGTCACGACAATATCACCACCGGCCGTATCTATCAGGACATCCTCGCGCGGGAGCGGCGCGGCGATTATCTTGGGGCAACCATTCAAGTCATCCCGCACGTTACCAATGCCATCAAGGACTTCGTCCGCGAAGGGAATGATGGCTTTGACTTTGTCCTGTGTGAGATCGGCGGGACCGTCGGCGACATCGAAGGCCTGCCGTATTTTGAGGCCATCCGCCAACTCGGCAACGATCTGCCGCGCAACCATGCGATCTACATCCATCTCACTTTAATGCCCTTCATCCCGAGCGCGGGTGAACTCAAGACCAAGCCCACCCAGCACTCGGTCAAGGAATTGCGCTCGATCGGCATTCAGCCCGACATCTTGCTGTGCCGGACCGACCGGCCGATCCCGGAAGGCGAGCGCAGGAAGCTCGCGCTGTTTTGTAACGTGCGGGAAAGCGCGGTTATCGAGGCGCGTGACGTCGATAATATCTATGCGGTGCCGGAAGCCTATTCGGCCGAAGGGCTTGACGCCGAGGTGCTGGCCGCGTTCGGCATCGAGCCGCGACAGCCCCCCGATCTTGAGCGCTGGCGCCTGATCAACGAGCGTATCCGCAACCCTGAGGGCGACGTCACCATCGCCATCGTCGGCAAATACACGGGAATGAAGGATGCCTACAAATCGCTGATCGAGGCGCTCTCCCATGGCGGAATTGCCAATAAAGTGAAGGTCAATCTCGACTGGATCGAGTCGGAGGTTTTCGAAAGCGAGGACGCGGCGCCGCTTCTCGAACACGTCAACGGCATTCTGGTCCCCGGTGGATTCGGCCAGCGCGGCGCGGAAGGGAAAATCCGGGCGGCGCAATTCGCTCGCGAGCGTCACGTGCCGTATTTCGGCATTTGCTTCGGAATGCAGATGGCGGTGCTGGAGGCCGCGCGCAATCTGTGCGGTATTGAGAACGCCAACTCGACAGAATTCGGCGCGACAACCGAGCCGGTCGTCGGGCTGATGACGGAGTGGCTCAAGGGCAACGAGCTGCAGAAACGGAGCGCGAGCGGCGATCTCGGCGGCACCATGCGGCTTGGCGCCTATGATGCGGTGCTCACGCGCGGCAGTCGTGTGTCGCAGATATATAAAACAACCGAAATTTCCGAACGCCATCGTCACCGTTACGAGGTCAACACGGCGTACAAGGGACGTCTCGAGCAGCGGGGCATGCGCTTTTCCGGAATGTCGCCCGACGGCATTTTGCCGGAGATCATCGAATACGAAGACCACCCCTGGTTCATCGGCGTGCAATTCCACCCTGAGCTGAAGTCAAGGCCGTTCGAGCCGCATCCGCTGTTCTCTTCTTTCATCGGTGCTGCGGTCGAGCAGAGCCGACTGGTGTAAGCGCCCGCAATGCCGCGAGGCCTCGACCATATCGTTCATGCTGTAAGGGACCTCGACGCCGCGGCCGATCTGTACCGTCGGCTCGGCTTCACCGTCGGTGCGCGCAATCGCCATTCCTGGGGCACGCACAATCATATTGTTCAGTTTCCAGGCTGCTTCATCGAACTGTTGACGATGGCAGAGCCGGACAAGCTCGGTAGCGATGGGTTCTCAACTTTGTTTGGCGGGTACAATCGCGATTTCATTCAACACAACGAAGGCCTGTCCGTACTAATTCTGGAATCCAAAGATGCTTGCGCGGACGAGAATGACTTTCGCGCGCCGGGCATTTTGACTGCACCGACGATGCGCTTTGACCGGGAGGGCAAACGCCCCGATGGCACGATCGTCAAGGTCGCCTTTTCGCTGACCTTTGCCAACGATACGGGCTTATCCGATATTCGTTTTGCTACGTGCCAGCAGCACTATCCTGAAAATTTTTGGAACCCGACTTTTCAGAATCACGCCAATTGCGTGACCGGCATTACGGGGCTTGTTGCTGTGGCCGAAAGGCCGGGGCATCACGCGCGTTTTTTTGAAACCTTCGCCGGCGCACCGTCGACCGCGAGTGATCATGGCTTCGCAATCACGACTCCGCGCGGGACGATCGACATGCTGACGCCCGCCGCCTTCACGCACCGGTTCGGCGTGAAGGCGCCCGACGTATCCGCCAGTCCGCGGCTGGCCGCCCTTCGCTTCAGCGTTGCCGACATGAGCGCGCTGGAGGCTTTACCGGAGCAGGCAGGAATTGCGGGAGTTTCCGCCGGGAATCCAACGGTGGTTGGACCGGGAGATGCCATGGGTGCGGTGCTCATCTTCGAGCCGGAGGCCCGTTGACCGGCGCGTTGCGTGCCTTCATGGTCCGCCGCGAGGACGTGAACCCGTGGATCCGAAGCCCAACTCGACCGTGACGATCGGCGCCGTGCGCTTCGGCAACGACTTGCCGCTGTCCTTGATCGCAGGCCCATGCGCTCTGGAAAGCAAGGCGCATGCGCTGGAGATGGCCGCCGCGCTGAAGGAGATCGCGGCGCGAACTGGCGTGGGCTTCGTCTACAAGACGTCCTTCGACAAGGCCAATCGCACGTCCGCCAAGTCGGCGCGCGGGCTCGGTCTCGAACAGGCCTTGCCGGTTTTTTCCGAAATCCGCGACAGGCTGAAAGTCCCGGTTCTCACCGACGTGCATGAGGCGGAGCAATGCGCGCGGGTCGCGCCGGCCGTTGACGTGCTCCAGATTCCCGCCTTCCTGTGCCGGCAAACAGATCTGCTGATAGCCGCCGCGAAGACCGGCAAGGTCGTCAACGTCAAGAAAGGACAGTTCCTCGCGCCCTGGGACATGCCGAACGTTGTCGCCAAGATCACCGGGGCTGGCAATCGCAACGTTCTCGTGACCGAGCGCGGCGTCTCGTTCGGTTACAATACGCTCGTGTCCGACATGCGGGCCCTTCCCATTCTGAAGCGTGAGACGCTGGCGCCCGTGATCTTCGACGCCACGCATTCGGTGCAGCAGCCGGGCGGGCGGGGCGACAAATCGGGCGGCGAGCGTGAGTTCGTTTCGGTTCTCGCTCGCGCAGCTGTTGCGGTCGGCGTTGCCGGCGTATTTATCGAGACCCATCAGGATCCCGACAAGGCGCCGTCCGACGGCCCCAATATGGTGCCCCTGAAGGAAATGGAGCCGCTGTTGCGCATGCTTGTCGAATTCGACAGGTTAGCAAAGCGCTGAAGCGCGCGAAGTTCAGATTTGCATGGGCCGCGTCCTAAATCTTATGGCGTTCGTCATTTTTGCGACGACGCTTTTCATGCGATCGGTCGATCCGGTCATTCCCCAAATTGCCAGCGGGCTGAATGTCACGACGACCACGGCAGCGCTTCTTTCGACCGGGTTCACTCTGCCTTATGCGCTTGTCCAGCCCGTGCTTGGCGCCCTGGCGGACATGTTCAGCAAGACACGGCTCATTGCGGTATGCATGCTTGTCGTCGGTGTCGCCACAATTGCCTGCGGACTGGCCACGAATTTCGAAATGCTGATGATCTTGCGCGTGATCGCCGGCATCGCGGCAGGCGGCGTATTTCCGATTGCGCTGGCGGTCGCCGGAGACCGCGTGCCGGTGCAACAGCGGCAGGTCGCAATCGGCCGGCTGCTGTTTGCGGCCATGACCGGCAATCTTCTTGGTGCATCCGGCGCCGGCGTGATCGGCGACGTGGTGGGCTGGCGTGGCGTGTTCTTCGTGACCGGGGCAATCGATCTCATCGCTCTCGCTGTAGCGATGCCCGGCTTTCGCAGCATGAATGAATCGCCGGGGCGTTTCGACCTCTCGACATTCATTCCGAACTATCGCGCCGTCTTCAGCAATCCGTTGGCGAAGTATTGCTTCGGCGCGGTGTTCATCGAAGCGCTGTTCCTGTTCGGCGTTTTTCCCTACATGGCGGTTCTATTGCGCGAGGCCGGCGAAATCCATGCATCGATCGCCGGCGTTGTGATCGCGGGCTTCGGTATCGGCGGCGTGATCTACACGCTCATGGTTGCGTGGCTTGTCGCGCATGTCAGCGAGCAGAGGTTGATGGCGGCGGGCGGCCTGGTGATGGGCGCCTGCCTTTTGGTGATTACGCTACGAATGCCATGGCCTATAGAGTTCGTGAATTTTATGGTGATGGGTTTCGGTTTCTACCTGCTGCACGGATGTATCCAGGTTTACGTCACGGAATTGGCGCCGTCGGCTCGTGGTTCGGCCACCGCGGGACACTCGATGTTTTTCTTTCTTGGCCAGGCGGCGGGCCCCGTTGTTTATGGTGCCGGCCTGACCAGTGTCGGCATCACGCCCGTGCTCGTGGCCGGAGCGGCTGCATTGGCCGCAACCGGATGGGTCTGCGCGTCGCGTCTTCGACGGAGCGCCCCAAAAAGCTAGCCGCGTCCGCGATAGGGGGCGACGCCCTGGTCCGGCACCCACACATCTTTCGGAAGCCTGCCAGCCTGCCAGAACACGTCGATCGGCATTCCGCCACGCGGATACCAGTAGCCTCCGATGCGTAACCATTTCGGCTTGAGCAGCGCAAACAGCCGTTTGCCGATCGCGACCGTGCAGTCTTCGTGGAATGCACCGTGATTGCGGAAGCTGTTGAGGTACAGCTTGAGCGACTTCGATTCGACAAGGAAGCGAGCGGGCACGTAATCGATGACCAGATGGGCAAAATCGGGTTGCCCGGTGATCGGACACAAAGTGGTGAATTCCGGCGCGGTAAATCGCGCCACGTAGTTCGTCCCGGCATGCGGGTTCGGCACGCGATCGAGGACGGCCTTGTCAGGTGAGGCCGGTATCGGACTTCGCTGGCCGAGTTGCAGCCGTTTCCGCGCCATTGGCATTCACCGCATGATTTCTGCACCAGTGGATGCACGGTCTGGACGGGGCATGACAAGAGGGTTGTCGATCC
>JBKPRE010000045.1:0-8418 GCA_046734435.1 Pseudomonadota bacterium
ACGGGCGCCGACAGGGTGCACCTGCTGGTGGTGTGCACCGCCGAACGTGGCCTGTGCGGTCCGTTCAACTCCTCGATCGTGCGGCTGGCGCGCGAAAAGGTGAATGCGCTGGTCAACGATGGCAAGGAGGTCAAGATCCTCTGCGTCGGGCGAAAAGGTTACGAGCAACTGCGCCGCCTCTATGGAAAGCTGATCATCGAGACACTGGAGCTTCGCGGCGTGCGCACGATCGGTCTAGCGCAGGCCGAGATGATCGCCAAAAAGATCATCACATTGTTCGATCAGGGCGCCTTCGACGTCTGCACCCTCTTCTTTTCCCGGTTCAGATCGGTCATCGCCCAGATTCCAACCGCGCAGCAGATTATCCCGCCGGTATTCGAGAACGTTGCCGAAAATGGCACCGATGCCGCCTATGAATACGAGCCGGAAGAGGACGAGATCCTTGCCGAGCTTCTGCCGCGAAATCTTTCCGTGCAGGTATTCCGCGCGCTTCTTGAGAACGCTGCCTCCGAGCAGGGCGCGCGCATGAGTGCGATGGACAATGCGACACGCAATGCAGGCGAAATGATCCGCAAGCAAACGCTTACTTACAACCGCACGCGTCAGGCAATGATCACCAAGGAGCTGATCGAGATCATCTCCGGCGCCGAGGCGCTCTAATTTCCGTAACGAGGCACGAAATGGCTACACCCAACGCAGTCGGAAAAATCACGCAGGTCATCGGCGCTGTCGTCGACGTGCAGTTTGAAGATCACCTGCCGGCGATCCTGAACGCGCTCGAGACCACCAATGGCGGCAACCGCCTGGTGCTCGAAGTGGCGCAGCATCTGGGCGAATCGACCGTGCGCACCATCGCGATGGACTCATCCGAAGGACTGGTGCGCGGTCAGAAAGTTACCGATACGGGTGAGCCGATTGAAGTGCCGGTTGGCCCCGAGACGCTCGGCCGCATAATCAACGTGGTCGGCGAGGCCGTGGACGAGGCGGGACCGGTCAAGACCAAGCAGAAACGTGCGATTCACCAGCCGGCGCCTGAGTATATCGAGCAGTCGACGGAAGCGCAGATTCTCGTTACCGGCATCAAGGTCGTGGACCTGCTCGCGCCTTACGCAAAGGGTGGCAAGATCGGCCTGTTCGGCGGCGCAGGTGTCGGCAAGACCGTGCTGATCATGGAGCTCATCAATAACGTGGCGAAGGCGCACGGCGGCTACTCGGTGTTCGCCGGCGTTGGCGAACGCACCCGCGAGGGCAACGATCTCTATCACGAGATGATCGAATCCGGCGTGAACAAGGACCCCAGGAAAGGTTCGGTCGAAGGCTCGAAGTGCGCGCTGGTTTACGGGCAGATGAACGAGCCGCCCGGTGCCCGTGCCCGCGTCGGCCTGACCGGCCTGACGGTCGCCGAATATTTCCGCGATCAGGGCCAGGACGTGCTGTTCTTCGTCGACAACATCTTCCGCTTCACGCAGGCCGGCTCGGAAGTGTCGGCGCTCCTCGGCCGTATTCCTTCCGCGGTGGGATACCAACCGACGCTGGCGACCGACATGGGTGCGCTGCAGGAGCGCATCACAACGACCACCAAGGGCTCGGTCACGTCCGTGCAGGCGATCTACGTGCCGGCCGACGACCTCACCGACCCGGCGCCGGCGACCTCGTTCGCCCACCTTGACGCGACCACCGTGCTGTCGCGCGACATTGCCGCGAAGGGTATTTATCCGGCGGTCGACCCGCTCGATTCCACCTCGCGCATGCTCTCGCCCTTGATCGTAGGCGAGGAGCACTATGCCGTCGCGCGCCAGGTGCAGCAGATTCTCCAGCGCTACAAGGCGCTGCAGGACATCATCGCCATCCTGGGCATGGACGAATTGTCGGAAGACGACAAGTTGACCGTGGCCCGCGCGCGCAAGATCGAGCGCTTCCTGTCGCAGCCGTTCCACGTCGCCGAAGTGTTCACCGGCTCGCCCGGAAAACTCGTCGATCTCCAGGACACCATCAAAGGTTTCCAGGGCCTCTGCGACGGCAAGTATGATTACCTGCCCGAGGCCGCCTTCTACATGGTCGGCACCATCGAAGAGGCAGTCGAGAAGGGCAAGAAGCTCGCGGCGGAAGCGGCGTGACCGGGAAATAACCTATGGCCAATTTCCATTTTGAGCTTGTTTCGCCTGAAAAACTGCTGTTTTCCGGCGACGTTCAGCAGGTGGACGTTCCTGGGATCGAAGGCGATTTCGGCGTGCTCGCCGATCATGCGCCGATGGTGACGACGTTGCGGCCCGGCATTCTGACCGTGCACATGGCGGGCGGATCGCAAAAAATCGTCGTGCTGGGAGGTTTCGCCGAAGTCTCGTCCGCGGGACTTACTGTCTTGGCCGATCTCGCCGAAGCTGCAGAAAGTATTGATCGCTCCGTCATCGCGACGCGCATCGGCGAACTGGAAAGCCACATCGCGAAGACCGAGCCCGGCTCCGAGCTCGACAAGTTGGTCACGCGGCTTGATCACTACAAGGATGTCGACCGGCATCTTACCGGCACGGCCATGCACTAGGTCTGGCGCGCGAAGCGCTGGAACTCTTTCACGACACGCTCATACGTCAGGCGCTTGAACGGGATCACCAGGTCCGGCAGCTCGCGCATTGCAACCCATTTCCATTCGACGAATTCCGGTTTGTGGCCGCCGCCCGGATCGTCGATATTGATCTCGCTATCCTTGCCGGTGAAGCGCAGCGCATACCATTTCTGCTTCTGACCGCGATACTTGCCCCCCCATGCGGTCTTCACGACCTCCCTGGGAAGATCGTAAGTTAGCCAGTCGGCGATTTCACCGAGCTTCTGAACCGAGCGGATGCTGGTTTCCTCATACAGCTCGCGCAGCGCGGCCTTGTATGAATCTTCGTCTTCGTCGATTCCGCCCTGCGGCATCTGCCAGACATGCATCGCATCGACGTGTTCGGGTCCGTCCGTCCGCCGTGCGACAAAAACCAGGCCGGCGCGATTGAGCACCATCATCCCGGCGCAAGGGCGGTAGGGCAGCGATTTATGAGATGGCATTTGGACTCTCGTTACTCCGGCCTGCGACCCTGCGCGGGCAAGATAACGTTACGATGACTTGGCTTTGATCGCCACCATCGTGATCGGAACCAATATGATGCCTTTCGATTCTGCTTTTTTTATCCACTCGGCAATACGTGCAATGGTGCCCGGTTTTGCGGTCGCATAGCCGACAGCGGTACCGCTGTCGCGCGCTTTCATCTCGAGCCGTGCCAGCGCATGGTCGATTTCTGCAGTGGTCGGTACGGTATCGAGCACGACATCGGCCCTGGCGAACGGCAGATTCTGCGTGCCGGCCAACTGGCTTGCAATGCTGCGCGAAGATGATCCCTCATCGACGTAAATCAATCCGCGCTTGGCGATATCACGTAGGACCGGTGAGAGGCCCTGTTCCGAGGCGGTAAAGCGCGCGCCCATAAAGCTGATCAACCCGACATAGCCTTGAAACCGGCTCATCAGCCAATGGAGCCGGTCAATATTCTGCTCCGGCGTCAGCGACGTCAGCAGTGTTTGCGGTCCCGGATCGTTATCCGGATAGTCGAAGGGTTCCATCGGCACTTGCAGCAGGACTTCATGTTTGCCCGCCCGCCCGCGTTCGGCGAGTTTCTCGAGATCTGCACCATACGGCGCCAGCGCGAATGTCACGGACGGCGGCATCTTGGTGAATGCATCTGCCGTGCCTGATGCGCTGATCCCGAGGCCGCCGATTACGATCGCGACAAGCGGTGCGTCCTTTTTATCCGGCGGGAGATCGCGCGGCTGCGCGTAACGCACCGCCGGGCGGGCACCGTCCGGCCCGATTTTCGGAATCGCGCCATGCCGTGTTGCCTCCAGCAACTTGGAATCGAGCAGCGGCTTGCTCGCGTTCGCGTTGTTGTCGGGGATGACGACTTGCTGCCGGGCACCGCTGGACCCGTCGATAATGGTGACCATCTTCGATCCCGGTGGAGGCGGCGCAACAGCCTTTGCAGCGTCAGGCGTATTGGCAGCGGCCTCGTGCACAACAGGCTGATTGGCGCTGCCATTCTGTTCGGGCGGCAAAGTTAACTTGGTCGCCACCACGGCAACCGGCTGCCCGCCGAGCGGGTCATGTACGAATGTCGCCCACGCCACCACCACCAGGCCTGACAAACCGAGCGCGCCTGCCAAAATTTGTGGCGGGCTGACCGGCAGTTTCGGAAGCCGCTTTCCCTTGCCCAGGCCAAGCGGGGCGTTCAGGTCGTCAGGGGCCACGACGGCAGATCCATGCGAATCATCGGGCGAGTCTACCACGCGACGAATCCACGCTGGCGGCGTGCCATCCGGGCCGCTCCAAGCGAACGGGGCGGCCTTTCGGCCGCCCCGTCATATTCAAAAAGGCGATTGTTCGATCAGTTCGGGACCGGGGCCTTGGCATTCGGCGGGAAGGCCGAATTCACCTGCGTTCCGCGCAGAAGATCGAAGGCCATATGGAGCGCCTTGTCGTTCTTGGCGTCGGGCGGGATGTAGGACTGCGAGCCCGTTTGCTCCTTACCCGCATCGCCCTTCAGGTGACCGCGGAGGGAAGCTTCGCCCTTGGTGTCGGTCTTCGCCTTGAGGTCCTCCGGAACGTCCTGCAGCACCTCGATGTCGGGCGAGATTCCCTTTGCCTGGATCGAGCGTCCCGACGGCGTGAAGTAGCGTGCAGTCGTCAGCCGCAAGGCGCCGTTGCCCGAGCCCAGCGGGATGATGGTCTGCACCGAACCTTTGCCAAAGGAGCGAGTGCCGATCACCGTCGCCCGCTTGTGGTCTTGCAGGGCGCCAGCGACGATTTCAGACGCTGAGGCTGAGCCGCCGTTGATCAGGACGATCAGTGGCTTGCTCTTCGTGAGGTCACCCGCACGCGCGTTGAAGCGCTGCGTCTCTTCGGCATTACGTCCCCGCGTCGACACGATCTCGCCCTTTTGCAGGAAAGCGTCGGAGACGGAAATCGCCTGATCGAGCAAGCCGCCTGGATTGTTGCGTAGATCGAGGACGTAGCCCTTGAGCTTGTCGTCGGAGATCTTGGCGCCGATATCGGCGATCGCCTTCTTCAATCCTTCGGTGGTCTGCTCATTGAACTGAGTAAGACGAATGTAGCCGATGTCTTCGCCTTCGACCTGCGATCGCACCGAGCGCACACGGATGACATCGCGCGTGATCGACACTTCGACTGGCTTGTCTTGCCCCTTACGCATGATGGTGAGCTTGATCTTGGTGTTCACCGGCCCGCGCATTTTTTCGACGGCCTGGTTCAGGGTGAGACCCTGTACCTGTTCGTCGTCGAGTTTGGTGATGATGTCATTGGCCATGATGCCGGCCTTGGCAGCTGGCGTATCGTCGATCGGTGCCACCACCTTGATCAGACCGTCTTCCATAGTGACTTCGATGCCGAGACCGCCGAACTCACCGCGGGTCTGCACCTGCATGTCGCGGAAACTTTTGGAGTCCATGTAGCTCGAATGCGGATCGAGGCCGGCGAGCATCCCGTTGATGGCCGTTTCGATCAGTTTCGCGTCGTCTGGCTTCTCGACATAGTCGGCTCGCACGCGCTCGAACACGTCGCCGAACAAATTGAGCTGGCGGTAGGTATCCGCTGCCGCCGCCTTGGCGGTTGCGCCCACGAGCATGATGCGCGGCTGAACCGCGAGCAGCGTCATTGCCGCTCCCGCCGCCGCGCCAAGAAGAATGAGTGAGGTCTTGCGCATCATCCGCGAACCTTTTCGCCTTCGCCAGCCGCCCACCATGGGCCTGGATCGACGGGAACCCCGTCCTTTCGAAACTCGACGTAGAGCACCGGTTGGCTGGACCCTGTCGCTAGGATAGCGGCGATATGGGAGCCGCTACCCATTACTGCAACCGGTTCCCCGGCCAGCACAAACTGCCCGAGGTCAACTGATATCCTATCCATCCCGGCAAGCAAGACATGATACCCGCCGCCGACATTAAGGATCAAGAGTTGACCATATGAGCGGAACGGGCCGGCATAGACGACCCAGCTGTCGGCCGGTGCGGTTACCTGGGCGCCGGCACGCGTGGCGATGGAAATGCCTTTTTCCGAGCCACCATTGGCATCCGGTGCGCCGAATTCCTTCAATTTAACGCCGTTAACCGGAATCGGCACTCGCCCCCGCAACGACGCGAAAGCAACCGCGGGGGCAAGGCGTCCGGGATCGCGAAATGCTGAAAGGGCCGGGCGGCTGTCCGAACGTCCAGCTTCGCGTAGCTCGCGCGTTGCCGGGTTGAGCCCTTGCTCGAGCTTGGCGATCAAATCTTTGAGATTGTCGACCTGCTGCGCCAGCGTGCTTGCACGCGACCGTTCAGCCTCGAGCACCTTCTCGCGTTCGGTCAATTGCTTTTGACGCTCTTCCACCAACGCCGCCATGCGGGCTCGTTCGCCGTCGAGTGCGGCAACTTCCGCCTTCAGCTGCTCGCGCTCGGCATCGATCTTTTTTCGCAGCGCCAGCAATTCCGACAGATCGTTCGCCAGCGACTCGACCTCCCGGCGCATTTCGGGCAGGACCGCGCCGAGCACGATGGCCGTCCGCACGGATTGCAGCGCGTCTTCCGGGCTTGCAATAAGAGCCGGCGGCGGCTGACGGCCCATGCGTTGCAGCGCCGCCAGGACTTCGCCGATCACCGCCCGCCGCCCGTCAAGCGATTTTCGAATGCTCGTTTCATTCTCGTCGAGCGGTTTGAGCCGTTCCTGGGTTGACGCAACCTTGGATTCGACACCACGCAGCCGCGCTGCGGTGTCGATCAGATCCTGATTGAGTTTCGTGCGGTCAGCGCCGATTTGTTCGATTTCGCGCCTGAGTGCGGCTTCCACCTCGGCGGACTTGCGCTGCTCGTCGCGGGCAGCTTTGAGTTCTTCGTCGCGTTGTTTGAGAGTCTTGAGCGGGTCGGCGGCTTCATTTTGGGTCGGGGGAGCTGGTCGCTCCTGTGCCATTACCGCGGTGGCAAGGGTTATCGGCAATGCAAAGCCGAGCCCCGCGATAAGCGCGGCGCGCGGATCGAGACCACCGAGTCCCCCAAGGCAAATCATCGGGGTCACGTTACGCCCGCAGGTTTGAACGACAAGTTCATTTTCTGGCGAAAACCTATCGGCGGAGATTGCGACGAAATCGGGGTCTGATGCATTCTGCCTGCAAATTCACGCACGATGGTAAGGGTGCCCCGTCAGGATTGTGGTGGCCCGGTAGATCTGCTCGAGCAGCATTACGCGGACGAGCTGGTGCGGCCAGGTCGCCTTGCCGAACGACAGCCGCAGGCTGGCCTTCTCCCCGAGATTCGCGGCAAGGCCATCGGCGCCCCCGATCAGGAACACTGTCGCGGACCGGCCGTTCTCCCGCCATTTGCCGAGCTGGGCCGCAAGCGCGCTGCTGTCGAGACTCTCTCCGCGGGGATCGAGCACCACCACGGCTGCGTTTTGCGGAATGATGTTGGCGAGCGCGATCGATTCTTCGATCATGCGCTTGCTGGCATCGCCGGCGCGGCTTTCCCTGATTTCGATGACTTCAACGTCACGCAGGCCAAGCTGACGGCCGGTTTGCGCGGCACGTTTGCGGTAGCGCGCACTCAATTCGGTTTCTGGGCCCTGCTTCAGACGGCCGACAGCGGCAACGATGATGCGCATCGTGCCGTGCAGACTATCAGCCTGACCGCCGCGCGTCCCTGCTCGCCGCCGCCCACATCTTTTCCAGATTGTAGAAGGCGCGGATCTCGGGCCGGAAAACATGCACGATGACGTCTCCGGCATCGATGAGGACCCAGTCCCCCTGGCGCATTCCCTCGACCCGGACGCGAGGTCCGCCGCTTTCCTCGATGTCCTTCACGAGGTGCTCGGCCACGGCGCTGACGTGACGCTGCGATCGGCCGCTCGTCACGACCATGTAGTCGCCTATGGAAGATTTACCGGTGAGATCGATAACGACGCTGTCCTCGGCCTTCATGTCTTCCAAACGCGCGAGGACGGTTTTGAGCATGTCCTTGGCAGTGGGTTGCCGGGAGATGGTTTCGGGCTTACGACGCGGTGCCCGAGAGAGTGCAGGTGTGCTCAGGGTTTTTGGTCCTTTCGATGCGTTGCACCCGCCCCGTTCCTAACCGGGGTCTACTTAAAGATAGTCACCTCGTTCGCTTCTTTCTACCCCGGCGGCGCACGGACTTCGCCGCCGATTTGGACTTGCTGGCTCTGTTTCCACGCTTGTTTTCACGTCTGCTGCGGTTCCCTGCCCGCTTCGATTTGCGCGAGGACGTGCCACGAGCGCCCGCGGAAGTCCGTTGTCCGCCCCGCAATGCTCGTAGCGCCGTCGAAGACAAAGGTGATTTGAGGCCGTGCAAAAAAGCCCAGACCGGGGCTTTTCGATCGGGCAATGT
>JBKPRE010000046.1:0-14303 GCA_046734435.1 Pseudomonadota bacterium
GGTTGGCGTGCAGACCTAGGCCTGTCGAGGCAAAGCTGGAAACCGGAACCGAAAGCTGTCGATGACGCGCGCCGGATCAATCGCTGCCGGGTTGTTGCTTGTGGTTGCGGGGCAGACCTCTGGAATGGAGCAAACCCGCCAACCGGCGAGTCAGCATCGCGATGCAATAAAGAAGAGACCGCAATCGCGGCCCCCGGTCTTTGACTATCGCAGGGGGAATTCGAACTGGCCCTATGGCTCCTCTTACAATGTCCCGTACCCGGATCGTCCCTACGGCGACCCCGGCCACGGCGGCGAGTGAAGGCGAGCTCGGAGGCTTTTGACATGCCGTGGATTCCGGATGACGCCGAAAGGCATACCCGCAAGGCGGCAACGCAGGCGCTGAAAGAGCTTTGGGCGAAAGTGGCAAACGAATGCCTGGAACGGACCGGCGACGAAGGCCGCGCGATCCGGGAAGCGAACGCCGTTATCGCGCGGCAGGCGGACGTCCGCTCTTAGCGCCGGCTATTGCCCCTGGCGCCACGGCGGTCGTTTCATCACCCCTGCCTGGCCGCGCGCTTGGGCGGCGTGTCCGGTGGCAAGGAAACCCAGGGGTGGCGTGATTCCTCCCACACCGCGATGTTCGGCGCGGGAAAGTGCGGATCGGCAAAATTGCCGACGGCGACCGTGACGGTTCCAGGAAATCCATCGTTCTCCCAATAGACGGTCGAACCGCATACCGGACAGAAATGAAAGGTGAGGGTGTGGCCGCTTTCGGCTGTCCGCGTCCACGCCGTGGCCTTGCCGGTGAAGGTAACCTGCTCACTGCGAAAGCGTGCCTGATTGCTGATCACGGCTCCGGTCCGGCGCTGGCATGCCAGGCAGTGGCACATGGAAATGCGCAACGGCTCGCCCTCAATCGCAAGGTGCAGCTGCCCGCAACTGCAGGCGGTGCGTCGGGTGGTCATCGGGAGGCTCCGCGGTCGGATTTAAGACGAGCGCCTATTATATATGAATCAGGCCAAGGATGCGGGTGACGAGCCAGGTGCCAAGGGCCCAGCCGCCACCGGTGAAAAATCCAACGCAAGCCCAGACGATAATCAGCTCGACATTGACCTTGGTCGGCATTTGAACTCCCCCTTGTCGCTGTTGCCTTTATCCGCGCAGTCTATCCTATTCAGGCTCGAAGATGGCCGTCAGCAGGGCAGCGAGGCGAAAACCTGCCTTGCCAAGCTGCCGCAACGCGATCTTTGCGGAATCGGATTCATAATTGGGCTCAAAGGTGAGGCTGGCCGTGCATTTGAGCCGGGTGGGGTGCGCTTCGTCGGGGTGTTTTGCCTCCCCCAGCCGGACTCCCTCATAGGCAAAGCGGCCGAGCGGCATGATTTCCGTCGCCCATTTTGATGACCAGGTCGCGGAGTCGCCGCTGGTCTTCCAGTTCGCGGGTGGATGCTTGGCGACATATTTCACGAATTTCGTCGTGGCATTCGCGGTGAAGCCGGCCCGCTTCATGGCCTTGTCGACGGCGTTGTCGTCCCAGTAGTGATGCAGGTTGTTCGAGCCCTTCATGAGGTCGTTGCCGCCCGTCGTCTCCGATACCGACGTGCCTATTCCGAAATTCGGCAGTCCCGCTCCGACAACATTGGGATCGACGACGTCGTGGCAGTCCTTGTCATAGTAGAGCGCGGCAACATGGAGCGGTTGATGGATGTCACTCACCACGTGCACGAGCACCCAAAGGGCCTCGCGCTGGGTCAGATTGATGGAGTCATTGGCCGGTGCATTCCCGCGTAACACGGCGACGGCATAACTGATCACATGGACGACGTCGTATCTGGCCGAGCCGGCGCTGGGATCGAGATAGGCGTTCTGCTGATAGGAAATGTCCGCATAGTGGAAGTTGTGATGCTCGGGATTTTTGGCGGTGTAGGCCTGTTCCTCGGGCGTCGGCGGCCGCTGGCAATACATGAATCCCTTGGCGCAGTCGGCCCAGACCGACACGGTCGCAAGCGTATGACCGCCCAGGATGTGCTTGACCTTGGCTTTGGTGGTCGGATTCTTCTTCAGGACTTCGTCGGCAATGGCCCCCACGATGCGATGGCCTTTGGCGCTCCAGGACCACGCGGGCGCCACGGAAAAAAAGGACATTAAAAGGACCCAGGCGAAGACACGGTGAGGCATGACACCCTCCGTCAATGCCGTTCGCCGGTCGCAACAGTGATGTCTTCAAAAATTCTGCGGGCCAAGACCGGCAGGTTGGAATGACAACGGTAACGAAGTTGCGCCCCCAGAAATCCGCAAATCAATCCTATCGCATGTCCCGGCAAGCTGTGTGAGCCGCGTCACGCAATCGGCGTTTCCAATCTCTCTTCGCCCTTTTGGTGCGCTGCAAATGGCCGCTTTCGGGGGCAGAATGTCTTTTGGACGTTAATTTGACCTGTCTCAAAGCAAGAGGCTGGCATCCGGTCTATAAGGTTTTTCATGCATACGGTCTTCAAGCTCTGGGACAAGGCGCACGAAATCTACGCGCGCGCACGTTCCGCGTCGGATCAATCCGAAAAGCGGAGATTGATGCATCAGGCCGACGGCTATCTGCGGCAGGCCGAGGTGCGCCGTCAGGCTGCGGTTGTCCGTGCAAAGTACCCGGAGAGCTCTGACGCCAGTCACCTCGTCAGGCGGGCAGGGCCGTTGCCCTGACGTTCGCAGAACTGCCGTTCTGCCGCAGTGGTTGCGCCGGCTGGCGCAACTGATTTTTTTTGCAGCGATTTCGCGCTTGTGTCGGATACCTGACGGAACAAGTCAGGAAGGGCAGGCTTGTTGGAGAGCGTATGTCCTCCACCGCTTCCTCTGAAGGGCCGCGACGGCGGATGTAACCGCGCGGCCCTTTCGGGAGGCAAAGCCCCGGTGAGCCCCCATGCTGCCGACCACCTCGATCACGATATACGACGTTGCGTTCATATTTATTTCCGTTGTCGTTTTTTGTGAGGTTCTGAGGATCGTTCTCCTGGGACTAAACAATCTCCAGGCCCCCGATGAGGATCCTGCGCTCGACCGGGGCAGGACCAGCGACAGTCTCACCAAACTGGACGGCGCTTGAAGCGGGCGAATTGCCGGTGTTTGCCGACACCCCGTGTGCTTCGGCGATCTCACGGTCGCAATTCAAGGCTGAAAAATAAAAGCTGACCGAGATGCAGGCTTGCTAAGTCGGCAAAGTGACATTCAGAAACCAAAATCGTATTTCGCGCGCAACGAACCCGCCCGCTCAAGAATTATCCATTCAGTGGAAACGCTTGAGAAAAGAGGCAAAAAATGTGCGACTATAGTCTTCATAGCGTGAAGTCGCGACCTGCGAGAGTCGCCGACAAACTCATCACCCGCGATTTTGGTACCGGCACGTGCGGCTTTGCAGCGCCGGAAGATCCCTTGGTCGCGGTGTGCGTTCTTCCGGGCACCGAGCTTGGTTTTGCCCGTCCCGTGCAAGTCGTCGATCGCCGTTTCATTGTGGTTTGCCCGAGCAAGACGCTGGCCCACACAACGGCTATCTTTCGGCAGATCAACAAGGGCGAGCTCAGAAAGCATCACGATGCGCTCGAGTTTCCGGATGGATCCGTGGTCCTTTTGACCGCGCTCGATGCGGGCCAGCAGGCGACCGTTCTCCAGCTGCCGGCGCAGGCCAGGTCTCCTGAGGAAGTCAAAGCCCAGGAACGAGTCGCTTACGCGGGCTGAGCGGCCGACGAAGTTTGAGCCACGCACGGACGCCGGCCGCTTCAACACGGCCGGCGGGGGCCTGGTTGAATGCCTGGGCGGAGCGGGCCGCCCGCCCGGAAGCCGACTGGCTGCGCCTGCCGAAACCAAAAGACTTCCAAAACGTTGCGTTTGACGGAGGATGTATGCTTCCAACCACGCGCAGCCGCGTCCCAATGCATACTTTTCGGGCTGACAATGCCGCGATCGAGCGCCGTTTGTCAGATTCCCTCGATTATTATGCGCGCAACCGATCGCGCATCGACACGCGCCTGCGAGAGCTCGATCGGGAGTGGGACATCGAGCGGGCGATCGAGCTGAACGCCTCCGCGTTGGCTTTCGCCGGGATTGTGGCAGGAATTTTTCACGACAAACGCTGGTTAGCGCTGCCGGCCGCGGTCACCGCGTTCCTTTTCCAGCATGCCGTCCAGGGCTGGTGCCCGCCGGTTCCCGTCTTTCGCAAGATGGGATTCAGGACCGTGTACGAAATCGAAAAAGAGCGCCGCGGCCTGAAATATTTAAGGGGCGACTTCGGCCGAACACGGAGGAGCCGGCCCAAACGCTCCCGGAAAACTGCGCGGGTTGCGAAACGTCGAGCCGCATAATTCGCACGTGTGCGCTTTTTGGGGACGGCGGATTCAGTTCCAAGCTCCGGCAGGCGAGACTTTCCCCGTTTGCTGAATCGTTATTCAACAGCCCATATTATCGGCCCTAACCAAGCTAGCGAGGCTAACCGCCCTCAATTTGTATGAAGATAAATCCCGTAATCGTGGCGCCCACCGCGAAAAACGAACTGATGGCTCCCACGAATAAAGCGACCGTTCCTTGCGGGTCGGCAGCCCTCGTCATCATGTCAGACAAGTTTGCCGCATTGCTCACGATGAGGGTCAACGCGAACAGCGCGCCAAGACAGGCGCCCATCGCCAGATGGCTGGCCAGTTTGCAATAAAGCGTAAAGTTGGCCCTCGGCGGCATTGCTGCACCAAAGCAGTCTTTCAAGCTCAATGCGGCGTTTGATGCGAAGTTCCCGAAGGTCCGCCGGCTCAGCAACCCGATCGATGCCTGAAGCAACACCGCGCGTGCGCGACTAACTGGCCCGTAATTCTTCCTCTTCGCGCTTTGTTTCTTCGTATTGTTGAGCCAGCTTCTGCCAGTTCTCGGCGAGCAGAAGCCAGAAGGCGCTGTCCGCCGGGTTGTTCGACTTCTCCGCTTCGACCCGGCATCTGTCGGCGTGCTTTCGGAATTCATTTTCCATTGTATTTGCGGGCAACGGTCGGCTCCGCCACACTGTGGCCATCTGGATTGCAACAATACCTGTGCCGGTGCCGGTCGCTTCGCGGGCTGGCGGCTGCCAAGTCGTCGGGGGACGGGGTGCAGCCCCAGGAACCAGCCGCGGGCGACCGGCTCAATACTAAATTCCAATTGCTGGAGTCGTTCCGGCTGGGTGCGCAACGCGGGCAAGAAGGTGCCGTTCATTTTTGCGCTGAGCCGGGCGCAGCCTTGTTGCGGTGCTGCTCCTCAAGCAACCCGGACGGCATAAGCAATGACATGGCCAATTGCAGCCTGTTTTGCCAGCCGGTCACGACATCACCTTGGCCGTTTATTCTCGCTTGTTGCCCTGCAACAACGGACCTTGGACCCGGCCCTAAACTCCAGGTCGGTGTTGGACGGCTTGCGGCACCACGATGATCGCTGTTGAATATTCAGCGAGCGCTGCTCCGTTTTTCTTAATGTTCGCTGCACGACTTAGCGATCGGGGAGCGGTTGTGCGATGGGGATGAGAACGCGAAAAGCGTCATATCCAGCCGTTCTGCACCTCATCGCATACGGCTTGGCGATCGCGCTGCCGCTCGTGCTGATGATGGGAGCGCTCCTTTTCCAAAGTGCATCCTATGAACGCGATCAATCGCGTTAGCAGATCCTGCGCGTTCTGGGAGCGCTGAAGGACAGCCTCGACCGCGATCTGGACCGGCATTTGACGATTTTGCAGACCCTTGCGGTCTCGTCAGCGCTGCAGAAGCGGGATTGGCGCGTATTTTACGACGAGGCAAAATCAGCACTCCACGGCCGAAGCTACGTCATTTTGGTCGATGCCGCGTCAGGCAGGCAACTAGTGAACACCTTCGTTCCGCACGGTGAAGAGCCGCTATTCACTGGTGACCCTGAAACCGTGCGCCGTATCGCGGAAATGAAAAAACCAGTGTTTTCCAATTTGTTCACGAGCCTGGTGGTCAAAAAGCCGATCCTGAACATTTCAATACCGGTCTTCACCGAGGGCGAACTGAAATACGTGTTGAGCCTTGGTTTGTTTCCTGAAGAGTTGGCCTCGCTTCTTGAGGATCAGATGCTTGATCCCAGTTGGGTGTCCTTGATTTGGGATGCGAACAATGTGGTCGTGGCAAGTTCGAGAGACCATGATGCGCATGTGGGACAGGCTGTACCCAGCAATCTCCTGGCGACGCTGGGTCAACCACAAGTCACCGAAACGACTGACCTCGATGGTGTAGCTGTTCTCTATGCAACCAGCCGCTCCGAGAGCGCGGGCTGGGGTATCGGTGTGAATGTGCCGGTCAAATTGCTTGCGCGGCAATCACATATTACAGCGTGGCTGGCCGCGGCTTCGTTGCTCGCAATCATTCTTGCCGTAGGCCTCGGCATCGTGTTCGCGCGAGAATTGACGCGGCCGCTGACTGCTGCGTCCGAAGCGGCCCTCGCGCTCGGCCTCAGCGAGCCGATCACGGTAACGGAGTCGCGCCTTAGCGAAGCCAATACTTTCAACGACGCGCTGCAGTCGGCGCAGAGCGAGCTCGCACGGCGACGCCGCGCGGAGGACATGATGATCGGCGAGCTGCAACATCGCACCAACAATTTGCTGGCCGTGGTCCAGGCAGTCGCACATAACAGCTTGTCGGGCACCCGTTCTCTTGAAGAGGCCAAGGCCTCGTTTGAGGCACGACTCCATGCGCTCGCGCGCATCCACCGCGAACTTACCGCTACGAACTGGTCAGGTGTCGGCCTGGACAACATCGTTCGTCTGACGCTGCAACCCTATGCAGCGCGCATCAACATCGACGGGGCGACAGTCGAGCTGAACGCCAAGGACGCGCAGAACATGTCGCTCGCCGTCCACGAGTTGGCGACGAACGCCGTCAAATATGGCGCGCTTTCGAACTCGCACGGGACGGTCAACATCAGCTGGACAGCGGAGAAAGAGTTTCTGAACTTCAAATGGCAAGAATCAGGAGGACCTGCTGTGGTCCCGCCGAGCCGGAAAGGCTTCGGTACTTCGCTGCTACGAGCGACTTTCGGCGGCATCAAGCTTCACTATCTGCCAACCGGGCTCACTTGCGAAATCAAGCTGCCCTTCGGGACATCAGCGATGAGTTCTGGCGGCGTGGGGCAGGGGGATAAGGCAGCGCCAGCGTAGTGGCACTTCACCTGCGCTCAGGCCGCGCTGACTCTGGTTCCAGATATGGCTCTTCATGGACGATATTGCCGTCCGTCACGACAAGGCGGTCAAACTGAACTCCGACCCTTGCAGCATCAGTCGAATGACCGGGTATCAGCCACCGGCCACCGGCGCTTCGGACCCTTAGCAGACGGGCCGCCTCGGTGTCTATCGCCAGGCGGCTTCGTTTTTTCGCTCATAGTCCTGGAAGGCTTTGCACAAGCCCCCCAATACTTCGGCGGAGGTTTCAAACATCGCTTTCAACCGGGGTTCGTCCACTTTTTCGATGTCTTCTCTCAGATGGTCCTGAATTTCCTTCAAAGCTTTCTGCATTTTCCGGGTGTGATGGCGGGGGTCGCGATCAGTTACGTTTGCCATGCTCAACTCCTTTGGTTCCGACCGGCAAAGCTCGAACGACACCAAAGCGCGAATGGTTTTGGCGCCTGGCCGCTTATCGGTATGAACTCGCAGCCACAGTCCAGGTTCACCTTTTTACTCAGCGCCGCGGCTGGCTAAAATTCATTGGTTGTTGATGTGCAGGATGTTGCCATCAGGATCCTTGAACCAGGCGGCCTTGAACTCTCCGGCAACGTGGACGTCGCCTTCGCGTCTGAGACCGGGCGCATCATAATGTTCAAAAGGAACACCCGCCGCCTTAAGAGTTCGCACGATGGAATCCACTTCATTGCCGACCCCCCAGGTTGCGGACGTGGCCTTGTTGGTTCCCGCAAACTGCGACTCGTAGACGACAATTGTCGAATTGCCGCTTCGCAAGGTGACGACGCCGGGCCCTTCAACGCCGGTGGATGAGAAGCCAAGTGTTTGCTGGTAGAAATTTTTTGCCGCCGCAAGATTCTTGACCGCAATGGTCGCCATGGCGTTTTTGTCTGCTAGCATTTTCAGTCTCCGTGGGACGCGGATTCAGTCTCCGTGGGACGCGGACGCCGATTGACTGGCCAACGCCAGCCGCAACGATGCGTTCCGCGAAAATCCGCTATTGGGCCAAGCGGCTATGACGAGTGCATTGCGAAGATTCCTTCCTGGCGGACATGCCGATGCACGGCAAAAGTCTGCTTTTCTGCCTTGGTGGAAGGTATCCGTGTGAGGAGTCGGCGACCTTTGCTTTGACACATCGCAGCGAATCGGGCTCGGCATAGGACGAACCGGCACGGAGCGCTGCATGTCGACTTCTTCTCCGGTACGCAATCGCCAACCACGCCGTTCGTTACGCGCGCCGCAAGAGCAGAGCGAGCGGTCGCCGCGCGATGCAACGGTCGTTGCCAGATCAATCCTGATGGTCGTCGCAGCCGTGTCGGTACTCGCGACCAGCAACTATTTCGCGTACCTGATCGGACGCAAGCAAGTCACCTATGAAGAACTGCGCAGACAGGTCGACCTTGTCGTTCAGTTCATGGATCAGAAGCGCGTCGAAAAAGGGCTCGAGTCCACCGCGGTGAAGCAGCGGCAGGACAGGTTGCAGCAAAACGCGCCGGGCCTCACCGGCCTGACGACGAGCACGATCAACGGGAAGACAACAGCCGTTGCGCCCGATCCGGCGCCTGCCGAAAGAGCGATGCCGGCGGCGCTGATCGATGACACGGCCGTTGCGCGGCCGGATAACGAGCTGCGCTCGCAGGCGCCTGACTCATCGCCGAAGGCGGCAGCAAAGCATCACGATATCCAGGGCGTCGCCCATCAACGCGCTCCACGCCGGCAGAAGACGCCAAGGCGGGATCCGGCCGAGGCAATGGCCCAACAGCCGGGTCAATTGACAAATGCGCCATCGGCCGCGCCGGACGCGGGCGCCGCCGGTCAATAACCGGAAGAGAGGCGCGGCTCGTCGCTTTCAGAGGATCGACGCTCACCATTTACCGGGCCAGTTGACTCCGGGCGCATAGGGATCGTCGCGGCGATATTGGGACGGGTCGCGGCCATACGGACGGATCGCTGAACCGGAATTTGCCGAGCCGCCGGACTCGACCGTGCGCGATTGCGATTTCGCGCCGCTCTTCGTGTCGGACGTGCGCTTGGCGGCAAGACCCGGGCCCGAAACCGCAAGCAATAACCCGGCGGCAATCGCTAGGACCTGAAATCGTGCCATGGTCAGCCTCGCCGGCAATGCCGGTCTATCGCCTGACGGCTTTCGTCAGACACCGAAAACGTTGCGCCTTGCCTGCAACCGCTGTCGAGTCATTTGTCCGTGAACCGCTAGTGCACTGCACATGCCCGCTTCCTTCCTTATGACTTACTATCGACGCGGCCGATGAGGTCGGCGCAAAAGAATACGGAATAGTGATTAGACTCCTGTCGCTCGTCCGATACCGTCAGGCTGTCGGGGGGAAGGCTGGGAGTAGCGTCATGCCGCCGTCACACGACCCGTCGAAGCCGCCGGTTGGCCTTCGGCGATGCCCGGGATGCGGGCTGCCAATGTTTCTGTCGGAGACAGATCCATCCGAAAGGGATGAGGACCTCACCTTCGAGTGCCAAATGTGCTGTTACGCGGAGACGGTCGAAGTCCAATTTAGTCCGCCTACCAGGACGGCATCACCGACGCACCACTAAGGCGGACGAGCCGTAGTTTCGCGATTTTGAATTAGAGCGACCATGTCGCTATTGCCCAAAGCAGACATGGCTATCGCACTGCACATGTCTGCTTTCGGGGCCAGAGCAAACATCGGCTCTAACATTCGGACGACTGTCGTTTTTGTCTTAGGTAATGCTTCGCGGTTTGTTCATCCCGCGAGCGGGCGACGTCAATTGGCTCGTAGCGTCGGGGCTGCATGCCCCGAAGTTTATCCCCGGACCCAGTTGCGTCGTGGAAAAGGGACGATGTCAGCGCCCGTTATCATCGCATCAGATTGGCCGCTTAGTTCTTCGCGGTTATGCGACGTCACGTCCAACATGGCGTGGATCAAACCCGTCCAGATGATGACCGGCAAATAAAGAAATAGTGGCATTTGCGGCTTATGGAATGAGTCGTCGCCGGGGCGGCGGTAGCATTACACGCACTACCTGGTATTCCTCCGAGAATGCCTGCGATGGCCCGCTTACGCGTCTCGACGTGGAACTAATTTGCACAGTTGATGCTTTAAATGGCGATCGATCGCCAAGCGCCGGGTGTGGACGAAAATGAAAATTAAGTTCGTCGATGCCTCAAATCGACTCGCCGTTGCTGCCATCGTAGTCGGAGCAATCGTCCTGGCAATTCCAATATCTATTTTCGGCTTAATCCGAATCCTCTGGTCAGGTCTCTGGGACGAATTCATATCCTGGGCGAGGCCCAGAAAGCCTATTGTTGCAGAAAGAATTAGGCGATGGGCGGAGGCCACGGAGGCACATATCGTTGGTCAGTCAGGTAATCAGACGAAAATTGATAGCGCGAAGTGATCTCTGACCGCGCAGGCGTTTCCGGATTCATGTGAGGTTGGCCCAAGGTCCGCTTCTGGCCCTTAGCGGAAACCCGCTAGCGCACTGCACAGTCCGCTCTTGAGCCAAAGCGGACATTCATAACCATCAATGGCCGGCGCTCGACTTATTGCGCCGGCGCCCCGATGGCGACGGGGCGGACCGGCGAACCGGAGTTGCCCTGAGCGCGCAGCGGCAGGATCATCGTGCAGGACACCCAGACCTTGTCGTTGGCAAGCGCGCCGAGATTGGCGTTCTGAATTTGATAGATGCCCGCCTGGGTCAGATCGTGATGATGGATGGCGAACGGAGTGTTGGGAGGCGTGCCGGCCGGCGGGGCCGCCTTGCCTTGCAGGAAGCCGTCGGCCACCGGATCGGTAAACGGGTTGTCGAGCGCGACCAGCACGATCTGCTTGCCTTCGATATATTTGGCGGCGTCGTAAGCGAGCCCGGGCCCTTTCGTGTAGTAGAACTTTTCGGTGTCGGGATCTTTCCAGTTGTCGCCCCAGCCGGTGTAAATGTAGAGCACATCGCCGGGCAGCAGCCCGCGATTTTGCAGCCCCTGCGCCTGAAGCATTCCCTCGATGTCCTTGGCGGTGACGGCCTCGCCCGGCTTCATCGCAGCGCCCTTGCCGAGATACGTCTTTGCATCGAGCAGCACTGCGGTGGTGACGATCGGCGGCACTTTCTCGATGCCAAGTTTCTGCAGCGGGGAGTCGGGCGTGGGCTTGATGTCGGACTGCTTGTAACCGCCGTAATAGCGGGCCTTGTCGGCGGGGAATTCGCCCTTGCCATCCCAGGGTTCGGGCAGCACGGCAAAGTGCCCGATGGCGTCCATCTGCGTGCCCTGAGCGCCGGGCTCACCGCTCACGGTTTCCTCGCCGTTGAAGGCGTGGACCGTGCCCGGAATGCCGACCGTCGGCCCATATTTGTCGCGCAGCGGTTTGCCGAAAGGCGACTGCGGCATCGTGTTCGAGCGCAAGTGTGAAATCTCGTACGATTTGGATCGGGGGTTTGCCAGCGATTGCGCACAACGCTGCCAGGTGGCCGAGCCGAGCGTATTGGCCATCCCGATTTCGTCGCCTTGTCCCCAGCGTGACGGAGCGGTGGTGTTCTGCGCTTCGGCACCTGAGACCAGCGCGCCAACGGCCGCGAGCGCGCAAATAAAACGCGAAGTGAACATCGTTCGCCTCCCAATACAGTCACGCACGGAGCAAGATTGCGCCGTGCCGCCCGGCACACACGTCGTGAAGTTTGAGCCAATGATGGCGCTGAATGAGGGTAGCGGCAAGGACCTGCCACGACCGGTTCACCCGGCGTGAACTCCTCGGCAACGTCGATCATGCGGGTGTCACGGTATCGCGCGAAATCCTGCGTGCTGCTCGACAGGACAAAAGTCGGCGGCGGTAAAGTTTGCGGTCAGCCGACCGGCACGGCGCCGGATTTGTTCGCCGGGGAGGCCGCCCTGGTAGCAGGTCCGCTGAATTATCTTCTGTCGGTCTTCGCCACCACACGATCGCCATGACGGTCAAACGGCGGAAGTTCGTGGCGGCAAATACGGCGGCGAAGGAGTGGGGACTCAGGGTCATCCTTCGCGACACGGCTAGTTTCGTTTGCCGACCGAGAATCCGGTGTCTTTTTCGCTACTTATGCGAGGTCCCGGTTGGCGTTTGCGCAGCATACGAGCATCGGCTGCAATCGTGTCCTTTCCGCAACAGAGGCTGAAAAACATCTGTGCCCCAGTGGGAAACGGCGTTCGTGCCGTTGTGCCGCAATCGGTGTCGACCATACGATGGCGTCGACCGTACGATGGACCCCGTCTCGGGCGGGGGCGTTTTCTTGGTTCATTTCTGTTGGGGGCTAATGATGAAAGTTATCGCAACCTGTCTCGTTGCCGGCGCAGCGGGCCTCACGGCCGTTTCCGGCTCGCAAGCCGCCGATCTCCCCGTCAAAGCGCAACCGGTCCAATATGTAAAAATCTGCAGCCTGTACGGCGCGGGATTTTATTACATCCCCGGCACCGACACGTGCATCAAGGTCGGGGGCTACGTGCGGTCGCAAGCCGAGTGGGGATCGAGCAACGGCATACCCGCTGGCACCAACTCGTTTCCGGCGACGGGCCCCAACACCATCCAGAACGGCTTGTTCAACCGCGCATCGAACAACTTCAACTTCACCGGCCGCGCCGCGATCACGGTCGATGCGCGCAGCCAAACCGAGTACGGCACGGTTCGCGGATACATTAGCTTAGGTGCCCAGACTGTGCAGACTGCCGAGGCGTCGACCTTCTTCGCCGATCGGGCGTTTATCCAGTTCGCCGGTCTCACCGCGGGCCGCGCGGTGTCGTTCTTCGACATCTTTACGACCACGGAGCGGTACACCTATTCCGATCCGAGGACCTCGGGCGACACGTGGAATTATGGTTGGTTCGTGTTCGCCTACACCGCCCAGTTCGGAAACGGCTTCAGCGCCACGATCTCGGCCGAGGCTCCGCGCAGGCTCGGCGTCGTCGATGGATCCGGCGGCGGTCCCGGCACCACAGGTTTTACGGCGAATGCGGTGACGGGCTCGGATACGGCCGGATTTCAAATGCCGGATATCGTCGGCAACCTGCGCATTGACCAGAACTGGGGTTACGCCGGCATCAGCGGCGCCGTCCACAAGGTCGCTGGTGGCTATTACGGAGGGACAGCGTCAGCCGGTTTTACCGGCACCGCCAATGTTAGAAATCCCGACGACAAATATGGCTGGGCCGTGGGGGTGGGTGGCATGGTCAATCTGCCCTGGATCGGGCCGGGCGACTCAATCGGCGCAAATTTTGTCTATTCGAAAGGCGCGGTTGCTTACGCGACCAAAGGCGGCAACTGGCAGATCTTTGATGGCAACAGCGTCGGCGTCGGCTGGATCACCGATGGACTATTCGACAACGTGGGCGTCTGTGGAGGAGCCACCCCCCGATGTGGGATCGACTTGACCAACGCCTGGAGCGTCAACGCGGCCTTTGAGCACTTCTGGAACCCGCGCTGGCGGACCAGCCTGTACGGCGGCTTCACGCGGGTGTGGTACAATCAAGAGGCAACGAATATAGCCAACCAGCACATGCCGACACCGCCTGTAGGCGCCCTTGTGTGCGGGGTGCCGGTTTTGGGCGCGGTATGGCCGCCGCTGCCTATCGCTAATGGTGTGGGCAACAGCTGCACCCCGAATTTTTCCTTCTATCAGATCGGCTCGCGCACCCAGTGGAACGTCACCAGCAATTTCTACATGGGTGTTGACGTGACCTATACGCATCTGAACACCGCCTGGCAGGGTCCGTCGCCAGCATCTCCAACAACTTTTCCGACTTCCATAGACGATCAACACGTCTGGTCCGGCATCTTCCGGATGCAGCACAGCTTCGTTCCCGGCAATGAAGGGCCAACGGTCATCTTCGGGCGTTGAGCGGCCGAAACTCAAAAGCTCCTGACATAATCAAATGACGACAGAGACCGCCGCGAGGCGGTCTTCTGTTGTGGGGAAGGCCAGTTCGCAACTTCCGCTGTTGGCGATGCGGCCGCGGTGAGCGCTCGGTCGTTAGACGAGACAACTAAACGCCTTCAATGTTCCTGCGGGATCGATGGCCCAGTTGGTCGCCGATAAAGGACCGCAGGTCAGCAAAATATAATCGTAAGCTGCGCGGCGATCCCCGCCCATGATGAATTGAAAGTGCAACCGAAGAAAATTCAAT
>JBKPRE010000047.1:0-8126 GCA_046734435.1 Pseudomonadota bacterium
GCGCGTGCTCGGCGAGGAGCTGCACAAGAGCCTCGGCCAGCCGATCATCATCGAGAACCGGCCCGGCGGCCAGGGCAACATCGCCACGCGCGCCTGCACCGAGGCCGCGCCCGACGGCTACACCATCTGCATCATCAATGCTGATCCGCTGATCTACAACCAGTATCTCTTCAAGAACCTGCCGTTCGATCCCGAGAAGGTGACGCCGATCATCAATCTCTTCCATCTGATCCAGGTGCTGGTGATCAACTCCGATCTCAAGGCGACGACCGTCGACCAGTTGGTCGCGACCTCGCGCGAGAAGCCCGGCACACTCTCTTATCTCACGGCGTCGATTCCCTGCGTCGTCTATATGGACAGCCTCAAGAAGGACAAAGGCGCCGACTGGGTGCGCGTGCCGTTCAAGGGCGGGGGCGAGGCGACCAACGCGATCCTCGGCGGCTCGACGCCGATCGGGCTGCTCGGGCTCGGCAACGTCATCTCGAATATCCGGGCCGGAAAGATGACGGCGCTGGCGCTGGTCAACAACATCCGCACGCCCCTGCTGCCTCAGACGCCGACGCTCGCCGATCTCGGCTACAAGGGCGCGCCGTCGCAGACCTGGTACGGGCTGTTCGCGCCGGCCGGCACGCCGCGCCCGATCATCGACAAGATCGCGGGCGAGGTGAAGCGCGTGTTCGCCGACAAGGACTTCGTCGAGAAATACGTGATCAGCCGCGGCCAGGTGCCGGCGATCAACACGCCGGAAGAGTTTGCGGCCGAGATCAAGGCCGACCGCGCCGCCGCCGCGCAGGTGGTGAAGGCGGCCGGGATGACGCCGCAATAGGCCAGCAATGCTCAAACCCGTCGATCGGCTCGAAATTCAGGTTCTGGTCGATAATGCAACCGACGGTCTGTCGTCGACGCCCGCGAATGTCGAGAGCGAGTTCAACTTCGCCACGCGGCGGGGTCTGCGTGCCTCGTCGGGTCGTTGCCTGTGCTGCGCGGTCCACGGATTCTCTGCCTTGCTGACTGCAACGGGAAGCGGCAGCAGTCACAGCGTGCTTTTCGACAGTGGTCCGGAGGATTTCGCCTTTGACCGCAACTGCACGCGGCTTGGGGCCGATCTCGGCAAGGTCGAGAGCATCGTGCTCTCGCACGGGCATTGGGATCACTCCGGCGCGATGTTCACCGCGCTCAACGCGATCCGCGCGCGCAACGGCAAGCGCCCGGTTCCCTATTACGCGCATCCGGGCATGTTCAGCCAGCGCGCATTGAAAACGGCAGATGGCACGCTGCGCTATATGGATGACGTGCCCAGCATTGCCGATCTCAGTTCACTCGGTGCCGATGTTGTCTGCACCACCGAGCCCCGGTCTTTCCTCGACGACATGTTCTACGTCAGTGGCGAGATTCCGCGCGTTACGCCCTTTGAACGCGGATTGCCCGGCCAGGTCCGCAGGACTGCCGACGGGCAATGGGAGCCGGACGAGCTGCTGATGGACGAGCGCTGGCTGGCGGTGAACGTCAAGGGGAAGGGCATCGTGGTGCTGAGCGCCTGCTCGCACGCCGGCATCATCAATGTGCTCAAGCACGCGCGCGCGACGTTCCCGGATCAGCCGCTGCACGCGGTGATGGGCGGCCTGCACCTGTCGGGGATTAATGAGGAGATCATTCCGCAGACCGTGCAGGCGATGGTCGAATTCAAGCTGGTGCAAATCGCCGCCGGCCACTGCACCGGATGGCGCGCCATCGCGGCGCTATCGGCTGCCTTCGGCGACAAGGTGCTGGCGCCTTCGGCGGTCGGGAAGCGGTATACATATTGATTGGTAGAAGCGGCCGAATCCTTGCACTGGGCGTTGTTCGCGCCGAGCGATCTAACCTTTCGCCATCATCCAACGACATATACCTTGGCGTGGCTGAAGCGGCTCCGCGCGCGTCCGGCCCGTCACGTCACTGTGATGACGTGATTCAGAGGGCGTTTACCCGTGCCGCCTAGCGTGCCGTATGTGAGAGGCGTTTCGCGATGATTTCGGTTGTTAACGGATACGTTTGCCTGACGTCATGCGATGCGGCGGCTGCCAAGCATGGCAAGGACCCGGCCATGCCTCCCGGTTCAATTCCCGGCACGTCCGACAAGAAGGCCTCCAGCTTCGATGCCCAGCCCGCGACGGTGCTCGACGGTGCGCTGAAGGATCTCGCCAGGTCGGGCACCGCAACGGCGACCGGTACCTCCCAGCCCACAGATGTGCGGCAAAAAGTGGACCTGCTCGCCTGACGCCCGCAATCAGGCATTTGGCGTGCAAACGCATGTCCGCTAAGCTTCACCAGCTGACGTGCGCTGACAGGCTGGAGCTGAGTATCCCGCTGCTGTCGTTGGCAATTCGGAGTCGGAATGCCGTTGAGATCACCCCCCGAGACACCCATGCGTCAGCCGTTATTCCTTGCTCTTCTCGTCGCCGCGGCGTCGGCGCTGTCAGTTGCGGCACTCGCCCAGCCGGGCGAAAGAGCGGCGGGGCGTCGGTTGGCGACAGAGATGTGCGGCGAATGTCATCAGGTCCGGCCGAATGTTCCTGTGTTGTTTCAATATCCTCCAAGCTTTCAGGATATCGCCAGGTTGCCGTCGACCACGCGCCTGTCCCTGAACGTTTTTCTCCGGTCAAACCACAAGAGCATGCCGAACTTCATCATCGCGAAACCGGATGCCGATAACATCATCGAGTATATTTTGAGCCTGAAGCGGCAGTGAGCTTCTCGCCGCTCAGAACTTCCACGCCAGCGCGCCGCGCAGCGTGCGCCCTGTCAGGGAGACGCGATAGGGATCTCCGTCGGAACCCACATAATCCTTGTGACCGAAATTGTCGTACAGGAACTCGGCGCGAGCCAGCAGGTTCTGGGTGACGGCGTATTCAATGCCGCCGCCGATCGACCAGCCGACATAGGTTCCGCCGGTGGGGATGACGATCGTCGTGGTGATTGCGCCTTCGTGGAAATTGAAGTCGGCGATGGCGAGCCCGCCCGCAACAAAAAACAGCCAGCGGTCTGCCGCGTAACCGAACCGTCCGCGCACATGGCTCGTCCAGTCAAAATCGTAGGTGTTGGGGGCCTGCGTTGTTGTCACGATTACGGCGACAGCGCCGGTGCCCTTCGCATTGGTCCAGCCAAAATCGCCTTCGAGGCCAAAAACGAACTGGTTGTACTGCCAGTTGTAGCCGGCAAGCGCGCCGCCGATCACGCCGTTGGTCGCGGCACCATCCTCGACGACAGCGCCGTCTTCTTCGACATGGGTGCGGCCCCACAAATAACCAACATGTCCGCCGACGTAGAAGCCGGTCCAGTTGTAGACCAGCGGAGGAGAGGGCGCGCGCGGCGCCTTGACCGGCATGTCAGCTGCTGACGCGACCTGTGCGCATGCCGTGAATGCGGCAGCGATTACTGCGATCGACACGTGACGCATGACAGCCCCCAATCTTCGCCCGCTGCAAGCTACCTCGAAGGGCCTATCGGCACATGTGGGCGCCTGTGCAGCAACCGTGATTTTTGCCGTTTGTGGCAATCAGGTCACATGGACTAAGTACCGGATTTGACCGGCATGTTTGGCGTCGGCGGGAGATTGGTGCCGGGCGCCCGCTTGCACGCCGGAATCGCCAATGTGCGCGAGCGCGCTCGGTAAGAACCATCGGCCATCCCCTGGGTGCGAGCGAACCGGAATGACGAAACGCTATGTTGCCGCAGATGACTTCGCCCTAATTGCGCCTGCGTCGATATCGCATTGACATGATTGCCGGTTCCGGGATGGAACCGCGACGCCACATTCCTGTCGAACTCAAATGGAAGTGTAAATTTCGATGCGCAGTTATTGATAACGCGCGTAAATAGACGTGGCCTGTTGCCACGGTTTGTAGAGAGGAGTCGCGCTAGTCCACTGGCCGGCTCTTTTTTGTTGAAACTTTCAGTTTGTGTGTATTGCCATGCCAACCACTCAAAAGGTGTTGCATGCGGAAAGATCAGACACTTCCCCAGCAACGGATCATCGGCCGTCCGTTTTGTGAATTCTGCAAGGCACAGATGTGGCTCGCCTGTATCGAGCCGGATGAGGCCGGCCACGACAAACGCACGTTCGAATGCCCGGTATGCCCGAATGTGACAACGCGAATTGTAAAATATCGGTCGGAACCCAAACCGCGGCACATTGGCGTGACTGTCTAGATTTTCTGCCGCGCCATCTGGAAAACTCAGAGCGCCGCGACGCAATCGACCTCGATATCGAAAGGGCCGGTAAAAGAGGGCACGTGAAGGAAGATGCGGGCTGGCGACTCGCTTGGGAAAAAACCCGCATAAATGTCATTCGAAGATCGCGAAGCGTCCTGGCTCGGGCGTGCAGTAGACATTGCACTTGAGCACCTGCGCAAGCGATGAGCCTGCGGCAGCGAGACATTCCTGCATTTGCGTCAGGACGATCCTGGCCTGCCGATCAAAGGGCAGTCGTTTGATTTCTCCAGTGCCGGGCTCGAACGGCGGCAAGCCCGAAAGGAATACAAAGCCGTTCGCAAGCGTGACTGGGTAGATCGGTCCTTTGCGCCGGCGTTCGAGATAACTTGAATATGGCTCCACGCGTAACCGCTGCATCATGGCGCGCCTCCATCGGTGATGGCGCCAATCTAGCGCTTGACGCCACGGAGTTAGTTCGTCCACGGCCGAACTATTGCTGCTTGTCGGACCGGCTGCCGCGACAATAAGATGTGGCATGGTTGCTGCCGCTAACATGGTGGAGATCGCGGCACTCGTCGGCGACACGGCGCGCGCGACCATGCTGGCCGCACTCATGAGCGGACAGGCTCTGACCAGCAGCGAACTTGCCGGGCTCGCGCATGTGTCGCGAGCGACTGCCAGTGAACACCTGGGCAAGCTTACGCGGGCGCGGCTTCTGGCCGTCACGCAAAAGCGGCGCAATCGCTATTACCGGATCGCCTCGCCTCTGGTGGCGAGAATGCTGGAAAGCATCAAGTCGGTGGCTGCGCTGGAAACCCCCGCGCGCTATCAGCCGCGCTCGGCGCAGGACGACGCGCTGCGTTTCGCCCGCACATGTTACGACCATCTCGCCGGTCGGCTGGGCGTCGCCATCGCGGATGCGCTGGTGCGAAAGAAATGCGTCGTTCTGAGCGACGAAGGTGGTGAGCTGACAGCAGCGGGAAAACGGTTCCTCACCGGCTTCGGCATTTCGCTTTTGTCACCGTCTGGCAGCCGCCGGATCTTCTGCCGCCCTTGCCTGGATTGGAGCGAGCGGCGATTCCACATCGCCGGGCATGTCGGCGCCGAGATCTGCCGGTGTTGTCTTGAACGCGGCTGGGTTACCCGCCAACGAGGGTCGCGCGCTGTCCGCCTCACCGCTATTGGCCGGCGCGGTCTCCGCGACGTTTTCGGCGTCGACATGGCGAATCGCGCCGAGGGGGCCTAGGCCACCGCGAGCAAGATCTCCGTCAGCCGGTCAGGCGCGTCGATCATGATGTGGTGGCCGCAATTCACCTTCTCGGTGCGCCAGGACGGATCGGCCCTCGCGCGTTCGTGGAACTTGTCGACCGGGCCTTCAGTGCCGGATAATGCCCGAGGTCCGCAGGGCGTGTGTGATATGTTAGGATAATTACTCTGAGCGAAAGGTGCCGCGCTTGAGCACTGGCTTTTCCTGCATCACGCGTCGAGCCGTCGTGTTCGGCGTGGGCACGCTGCTGGCGGGCTGCTCTGTTTCGGATTTCGATGTCATCGAGCAGGGACGTTTCGGAAATTCCGGCTTCGACTCCCGCTATGGCGAGGTCGTTGATGGCGGTTTCAGAATACCCGCCGTGGATTTAGCCGAGATCGATCAAAGCCTGCTGCGGTCCGTTGTTCAATATAACAGCCCATATCGTCCAGGAACGATCGTTGTCGATGTTGAAAGCCGCCGTCTGTACCTCGTGCTCGAAAAAGGGTCGGCCATCAGGTACGCGGTTGGCGTCGGACGAGAGGAGGCGTTGAATTTTCGCGGCGCTGCCGTCATCGGCAGGAAATCGGAATGGCCTACCTGGACGCCTACCGAAAGCATGATCCACCGCATCCCGAAATATGCCAGATATGCCGGTGGCATGCCTGGAGGCATTGGTAACCCTCTCGGCGCTCGCGCGCTCTATCTCTATAGAGATGGCCAAGACACCTATTTCCGCATTCACGGCACGAACGAGCCGGAGTCAATTGGGAAAGCGGTGTCGAGCGGATGCATCCGCATGCTGAATCAGGATGTCATCGATTTATATACGCGCGTGCCGATGGGCGCTCCGGTGGTCGTGCTGCAGCAATCCGCGAAAATCAGCGGCTGAGTTAGCGGGCGCGCGACGCGCGTGACGGCCCGCCGTTCATCGATCCATAGACTCAGTCACGCCCCAGCAGTTGGGGCAGCTGCTCGCGATTGAGCGCCAGCCATTGCAATCCAATGACGACAGGGCCGCCGTGTATGGCGCCATGATCGAGCGCGCGGATTACATCCTCGATGGGCACGCGGCCGATCTGAAGGCGTTCCCCATCCGGGGCCGTTCGTGGTCCTTCACGCACCGCGGACGCATCGATGGCACCGAGAAAGATCGTGACCTCCTCGTCTGTGAGTCCAGGCGTCGTCAGATAGCTGAGCAGCTGCAATATTTTTTCCGGCGCAACACCGATTTCCTCCCGACATTCCCGGCGAGCGGCATCAACCAGAGTTTCGTTCGGCTCGACCCGCCCCGCGACGAACTCGACCAGGTCCCCGCGTCCGTTGGCGAGATGCGCTGGCAGGCGAAACTGCCGGATCAGCACGAGTTCCTGACGCGCCACATCGACCGGGATCACCACCACGACCTTGCCGGCCATCAATACGTCGCGCTCTTGCGAAACCGGTGCAGCGTCCTGGGACCTTATGGTCACGCGATAGCGGTGGTAATCGCGATAGGCGCGCGCGAGCATTTTTGGCTGAGACAAAGTGACGTCCGCGGGCCAGTCGGCCAGTTCACCGTATCGGGACATGACAGCCTATTCGTAGACGCTGAATGGTGAATGCAGACCTTGTAGCCGTCCTTGCATGGAGGTTCGTAACATGGCCCCGTGTCTGGGGCCAATGCGAAGGGTGGTCTTTGCGTCAAATCAAAAGGCGTAGAGGTGTCCGGGAAAGCGGACCTTGTATGATCTTAAAGAAGAAGCGGGGACTTTCCGCTTTGCGCTAAATCAAAACACGGGCACCTGTTTCTTTGCAGCATGCCTCGCTCCAGCAATCGGGCGGGACATTTTCGAATGGCAAGACCGCCGCCGAGTGGCGACCGTGAGTGGCGGCCGATTTCCACGGCACCATTCGACCGCGATATCGAAATTGCCTACCTCAATTACGACGGGACGCACGCGCTCGTGTTTCCGTGCCGTCGAGTCTTGAACGGATGGATGAAGGCGGAAACCAGAGAGCGAATTGATGTGCAGCCTTCGCATTGGCGCGAATGGGTACAAAAACTCTAGCGCAACGGTTTTCGTCGTTTGTCTGTGTTTTCGAATCGAGCCAGCTTCGCCTCTTCCTCGGCCAGCAGACGCGCAATTTGCTGCCGTCTTACTTCGTCTACCTCGTTGGCAAGTAGTTTGCGGTAGTGCTCGATGTTAAGACGCGCCACAGTCTTGTCCACGGCGGATTACTCCAAACGCCATGCCTTACCGATAAATATACACCTTTTCGGCGAGGCTGAAAATTGGGAGTGGCACCTAAATTACATCGATGTGACACCCACTCAAATATGGAACCTGCTCCAGCCAGATTGGATGAAAAGATGGTCGCCTTCCGATTACCGTCGATCAGTTTTGGCGCTGCTTCTGCAATTGTAACGAGCATGGGCATGATTGTCGGTTTCGGGACTGCCGGCGTATCCAGTCCGACAATCATCGCCGGGCTTCTTATTGTCGGCCTTGCCGACAATCTGACCGATTCATTGAGCATCCACATCTATCAGGAGTCTGAAAGGCTGGAACAACGTGCTGCTTTTAGAGCAACGATAGGCAATTTTGCGGCCAGGCTTATTATTTCCCTCAGTTTCGTGTTTCTCGCGTTAATGTTTTCGACTGCCGCGATGATACTGATTTGTTTAGTATGGGGTGCGCTGTTGCTC
>JBKPRE010000048.1:0-10938 GCA_046734435.1 Pseudomonadota bacterium
GGACATTGCCGCCGACGTGCAGACCCGACACGGTGCTGTCGAAGATGACGCGATAAGCGACAGCCTGCTTCTTGCCGGAGGAGTGGTGCAGCCAGAACACAAAGCCGAATGCGCCCGCAACGACGGCGAACGTAAACAGCCCGATCAGTGCGTAATGTGCTTTTCTCTCCATCGCTCCGCTCCGTCAGTTCTTGGCCACAGCATGCAGCACGCGCGCGCGCGCGCCATGGAAGTAGGCTTTCAGCCATGGATGCTGGGACTTAAGCATCGTATCCATTGTTCCGGCTTCAAGAATCTTGCCCTCACCAAGGACCGCGATCCTGTCGCAGATCGTGTGAAGGCTGTCGAGGTCATGGGTTACCATGAAAACCGCCATTGCCGAAGTCCGTTGTAAGGTCAGGATTAGTTGGTCGAAATCGCCCGCGCTGATTGGATCGAGGCCCGAAGTCGGCTCATCGAGAAATAAAATTTCCGGATCGAGCGCGAGAGCGCGTGCGAGCGCCACCCGCTTGATCATGCCGCCTGAAAGTTCCGAGGGGTACTTGCGGTAGACATCAGGCTTAAGGCCGACCATTTCGAGCTTGGTAATCGCGATTTCAGTCATCAACCTGTCGGAAAGGTCCAGATACTCGCGGATTGGGAATTCGACGTTTTCGCCCACCGTCAACGACGAAAACAAAGCGCCTTGCTGGAACAATATGCCCCAGCGGCGTTCGATCTCCTGGCGCTGCACCTCGCCGGCATGGTCGAGGTCGACGCCAAAAACGTCGATACGGCCCTGTTGTTTCGGCAAGAGCCCGACGATCGTACGCGTGAGCACGGATTTGCCCGCTCCGGAAGCGCCGACGAAACCGAGAATTTCACCCCGATAGACGTCGAGAGTGACGCCGTTGAGGATCCGATTCCCTTTCAGATCGACAACCAGATCGTGCACTTCGATGATGGGAGCCTTGCGATCGATCGCCATGTCACATTCCGATCGACGCGAAGAACATGGCAAAAATACCGTCGAGCACGATGACCAGGAAGATCGACTTAACCACCGAATTGGTTGTCTGCTCGCCGAGCGATTCGGCGCTGCCCTGCACCTGCAGGCCTTCGACGCAGGCGACGACACCGATGACCAGCGCCATGAACGGCGCCTTGATCAGTCCGACCTCAAACGTGTTCATCGTGACTGCCTCGCGCAGCCGCGTAAGGAAAACCTCCGGTGCGATGCCGCCGTAAAGCCAGGCGACCAGGCCGCCACCGTAGAGCGCAGCCATCGATCCGAGGAAAGTCAGCGTCGGAACCGCTATCACCAACGCGATGATACGCGGAAGAATGAGCACCTCCACCGGATCGAAGCCCATCGTGCGTAACGCATCGACTTCTTCGCGCATGCGCATTGCGCCGAGTTCCGCGGTGTAGGAGCTCCCCGACCGCCCGGCGACCATGATGCAGACAATAAGTACGCCGACCTCTCGCAGCACGAGCACGCCGACCATGTCGATGACGTAGATGTCGGCTCCGAATTTTCTGAAATGAAAAATGCCCTGTTGCGCGAGAATCGCGCCGATCAAAACGGTGATCAGGAGGATAATTGGCACCGCCCGCCATCCGACCCGTTCCAGTTGATGGACGGTCGACGTGAATCGAAAGGTCGTCGGGTGCCGCATGACGCGACCGAAGGCGGCTATCAGCGAGCCGAGCATCTGCACGAACAGATAAAGGTCGGCGGCAACCGCCGACATCGTCATGCCGACGCTGACGAGTGTCGCGACGATGCTGTTGGTGCGAGGCGGCGGTGCCGAAAGCGTCTGGGTGCCCGCATGGACTTTTTCGAAGAGCCCTCGAAAATCCTCACGCAGCCCGATCAGACGCGCTTCGCGTCCCTCCTTTGTCCATTGGCGTATCGTGCGCTCGATCAGCCACGCGCCATACGTGTCGAGGTATTCAATGCGGTTAATGTTGATTGCGATGCCCCGCGCGGTGATGCCACGTGTGGCCGCTTCGACCTGCGGCTCAATCGCGCTGGCGTATTCGGCAGTCCATGATCCCGCGGCACTGAGTTCGACCCAGTCGCCTCGCGTTTGACCGCTGAGCAAAACTCCCGCCGTCACTGCACCATTCCTCCGCGCGCTCGCAGCACTACGCCCGCGTGTCGCTGCGCGGACGGTCAGACGAGACAGGACTGGATGCGTTGCGGCGGGACTTCGCGGTCGCACCAGCTGTCAGCCGGCGATTACCGCATCACTAGGGCCGCACTGAGCGCGATCTCGCCCCGCCCCGTTACCTCTAAAAATTAACAAATTGGCAGGGATTCTTAAACGTCGATTAACCAATTAGGTTAATGCGCGGTTAACTATAGTTGCCCCGCTCGGGCGGATGTCATCAGCAGGCGGATACACCGATGCAGTTGGCATTGGCGTCATTGACCGCGAACAGGCTTTCCACCACCGGCCGCCGTACATCTTTCACCGGAGGGATGGAGAGCACTTCCATATAAACTGTCCCGAGCCCCTGGAGGCCCAGCAGGGTGCCGGCGCCGAGCGTGAGATCCAGGTCACGATTGGGGGCGAATGGCCCGCGGTCATTGATCGTCACATTGATCGACCGATGGTTCTTCGGGTTGGACACCCGAATGAGCGTCCCGATCGGCAGTGTCTTGTGCGCGGCGTGCCAGCCAATCGGATTGAAGCTCTTGCCGGTCGAAACCAATTTGTCTTCCCAGTACATCGATGCGACGACCCATTGGCCTGCCTGAATTCGGTCCAGCGTGTTCTCGCTGGAGACCTTTGACATGGGCAGCGCTGCCAAGATAGAGCCCGCCAATAACGCGAGGCATAGGCGCACCAGAGCGCGCCCTGCACGTGCAACGAGTCCCCGTTTCTCGACCACGTCCATCGATCTGATTCGGCAAAAGATTTTTTGCCAAGCCCCAAGTCCGCCTCGCGCGAATCACATGCCGAGACGCTGAATGAACTGCATTTAATACGATTTGTTCCCAAGACGGGAAAAATGCGGCGGTTATGTGATGGGCGGGTGGTTAGCGTACATGCGCTCGCGGAGGGGCTTGATCGACAATTCGTCCGCAAGCTTGTCGAGCTGCGCGAGCAATTCCGGCGCAAGCGGTAACCCGTGGTGGAGCCGGTCGGCACGTCGCTTCGCACGCTGCTCACCTGGCAACCTGACTGTATGACCTGGCAGCGGCTTAGTGTCGCGGAGATCGCGGATGTGGCGATCGACCTCCGCCTTGAACCGCGCGAGCGGCTGAAACCGGCTCGGGTCGAGGGCGACGACGAATTGGCCGGTGTTGGTCACCCTGTCGGGCTCGGCGTTGAAATCGACGCAGTCCCTGCCGAATAGTGCGCCGTTAAGCGTTCCGGCGAGAAGACCAAGCGTAAGCGCAAGCCCCGCTCCCTTGTAGCCCGCCATCGGCAGCAGCAGCGCCTCGGCGCTCTTGTGGGGATCGACAACGGCCGCGCCGGTCTTCGGGTCGATCATCCAGTCGTTGCGCAACGGCCTGTTCTGCAAACGATGATTTTTAATGGTGCCGTACGAGACGATCGATGTCGCGATGTCGAGAACGATCGGTGGCTCCTCACCTGCCGGGATGGCAATCGCCAGCGGGTTTGTGCCAAGCAACGGCTCCGCGCCACCGGCGAGCGGCATATGATTAGCATTCGCCACGGCCGAATAGATCCCGACCATGTCGGCTTTCAGCGGCAAGGCCGCATACACGCCGGCAGCCCCGGCGTGGCCGGACATACGGCAGCCGACCCAGGCGACACCGCATTCGCGTGCGAGCTCTATCGCCGTCTCTGCGGCACGCGCGACCACAAGATGGCCCATGCCATTATCGCCGTCGACAAGCGCCGTTGCGGAAGCGCTGCGCTGCACGGTGATGTTGGGACGTGGATTGGTCGAACCAAGCTTGAGTCTCTGCACATATTGCGGCAAGCGAAAGACGCCGTGTGCATCAGCCCCCACCAGGTCCGCTTCAAGCATCAGTTCCGCGATCCTGGCCGCGTCGCCCTTCGGCACACCAACTTTGATCATTGCATCAACGATCAGACCGGTGATGGCCTTGGTTGGAATGCGTACGCCCTTGGTCGCCTGGACGTTCATGCTTTCCCCAACAGAGCTTGAGCGCGCGTACTTAAGATCGTTGCCTTGTCGGCATCGGAGATTTTCAGGCCGCGCACGTGCTTCACACAGTCCATCATGCCCATGTCGTACGGATAATCGCTCCCCAGCATGACACGATCCGCCCCGACATGCTCGATCATAAACTCCAGCACCGGCGCTGAGTGCAGGATGGTGTCGTAGTAGAAGCGTTTGGCGATGTCGACCGGCTGTTTGGCGATATTCTTCTTGGGCTCCGGCCGCACACGCCAGCCGTGCTCCCAGCGGGCCGCCTGATAGGGCGTGAAACCGCCGCCATGCGCGAGCACAATGGTCAATTTTGGATGGCGGTCGAGCACGCCGCCGAAATAAAGGCAGGCCGCACCGATAGTGGTGTCGAGCGGATTGCCGATAAGGTTGTTCAGGTAATAGGACTTCATCCGATCGGCACCGGCGACATTGTTCGGATGAATAAAGACGAAAGCGCCGAGTTCCTCGGCCGTCGCCCACACTGGCTCTAAGCTCGGATCATCGAGGTTCTTGCCCATGATATTGGATGCAAACATCGTGCCCTGCAGGCCCAGCTTGGTCATCGCACGCTTGAGCTCGTCGGCGGCCTTTTCCGGCGCCTGCATCGGCAGCGTCGCAATGCCCATGAAGCGCTGGGGATTCTGCTTTACCAGTTTGGCAATTTGTTCGTTCTGGATGGCGGCCGTCATCGCACCGAGTGAAGCATCCTGATTGTAGAGATAGGTTTGCGGTGTGGCGGACAGGACCTGCACGTCGACGCCCATCGCATCCATGTCACGCAGGCGATGCGCGAGATCGAAGCCGCCGCGCGGAAAAGGGCGATAGACCACACCAGCGACATCGAGCGTTGCATATTCCGCATCAACAGGGGTGATGGTTACAGGGACCTTGGGCGCTTCCTTGCGCAACAGCGCGGCAGTTTCCTCGGTAAGAATATGGGTATGGGTATCAATTGTTCGCACGTTGCTCATTTCACCACCCGAAAGACGCCACAAGATGCGCGGCAAGAAGCGCCTGAGTGCCGCAGCCAATGCGTTGACGCAAGCCCCTGTTGGCGACGGCTCTTTCCGCTATAAACAAGGGTCCCACCCGTCTAAATCCGGAATCCGCATGACCACGAACTCCCGCACCAGACAAACGCCGCGCGTCGAGGACAACGCTTTGGTGCGCGGCGCCGGTCACTTCATGGATGACCCACGCCTGCCCAACACGGCATATGCCGCCTTTGTGCGTTCTCCGCATGCGCACGCACGAATCGTTGCAGTGAAGACGGACGAAGCGCGCAAGGCAAAGAAGGTGCTCGCTGTACTCACCGCGCAGGACATGAAGGCGGCAAATGTCGGGACCGTCTCGCGGCACCCGCCGGTGCCAGGCCGCGGCGGCACAAAGATGGTCATGCCGTTCCGTCCGTCGCTTGCCGGCGAAAAGGTCATGCATGTCGGCGATCCTGTCGCAATGGTAGTCGCCGAAACGGCAGCGGCCGCGCAGGACGCGGCCGATCTGGTACAGGTCGACTACGAGGAGCTGGCGGCCGTCATTACGCTTGACGATGCGATGAAAGGCAGCACCCAGCTCTACGCCGAGGCGCCCGGCAATCTCTGCGTCGATTGGCCAGGACCGATCCCGGAAGAGCAGAACCAGCGCGATGTTGCCGAGGCGATCGCCAAGGCACCGCACGTTGCAAAAGTGCGTGTCGCCAACCAGCGCATGGTGGTGGCGTCAATGGAAACCCGGGGGGCCACCGGTTCCTACGACAAGGCAAATGACAGCTACACACTCTACGCCTGTTCGCAGGGTGCGGACTCGCTGCGCGCACAAGGCGCTGCGATTATGGGCGTGCCAAACGAGAAGCTGCGCGTTATCACGGACGATGTCGGCGGCGCGTTCGGGATGAAAACGCCGGTCTATCCCGAATATCCCGCACTGTTGATCGCTGCCCGTCAGCTCGGTCGGCCAGTACAATGGCAATCGACACGCTCGGAGGCTTTTATCACCGACACGCAGGCGCGCGACACCGTCACCGAGGTGGAGCTCGCACTTGACGAGAAGGGTAAATTCCTGGCGCTGCGGATGCGGCACCTGTGCAACCAGGGTGCCTATGTCAGCACTGCGGGCGTTGGCATCAACACGAACAACTTCGCCCGCTGCCTGCCGGGTATGTATCGAATCCCCAAGATCGATGTGTCGGTTGCGTGTTATTTCAGCAATACCGTCCCGATCGGGCCCTATCGGGGTGCCGGACGCCCGGAAGCCAACTACGCGCTCGAGCGCGTGGTGGAAGAAGCGGCACGGGTTGTCGGCATGGACCCGGTACGGCTGCGCAAAAAAAACCTAATTCCGCCATCGGCGATGCCGTTCAAGACGCCGATCAATACCTACGACAGCGGCGATTTCCCTGCGATTGTCGACAAGGCGCTGAAGCTTGCGGATTTCGTCAACTTCAACAAGCGGCGGCGCGACTCCGCGAGGCGCAAGAAGCTACGCGGTATCGGCGTGTCCTTCATGCTTGAGCACGCCGGCGCCCTGCCGATGGAGCAGGCCTCGGTTTCTTTTCCCGGCGATGGCCAGTTGATCCTGGGCTGCAACGTGCAATCGACCGGTCAGAGTCACGCCACGGTTTTTCCACGCCTGCTTGCCAGCAAGCTCGGTATCGAACCGGAAAAGATTCAGCATCGTCATGGCGACACCGCGCAAGGACTTACGGGATTTGCGTCGGTTGGCTCGCGCTCGGCGATGTGTGCCGGCACTGCAATCGTGCATACCGCTGACGTGATGCTTGCCAAAGGCAAGAAAATCGCTTCCGCATTGCTGGAAGCGTCGGAGGCGGACATTCAGTATCGTAACGGAAGCTTCGAAGTGGTCGGCACCGACCGCAAGATCTCGCTGTTCGAGACGGCGCGACGCGCCAAGGAGATTGGCGAAAACCTCGACACTAAGGAGAAGGCCGAAGCGCCGCTCACTTTTCCGAACGGCTGCCATATCGCCGAGGTTGAGATCGACCCCGACACGGGCGCTGTCGACCTCGTAACCTATACCGCGGTCGATGATCCAGGCGTCATGCTCGATGCCATCGTTGTTGAGGGCCAGGTGCAGGGCTCGATTGCCAACGGGCTCGGCCAGGCACTCACTGAAGACGCCATCTACGACCCGCAAAGCGGGCAACTGATGGCGGGCTCATTCATGGATTACGGCATGCCGCGCGCGCACCACATGCCGATCGAGCTGCGCGAGGCTGTGCATTCGGTACCGGCGACCAGCAATCCGCTGGGCGTGAAGGGAACCGGCGAAGCAGGCACCACGGCAGCGATCGCGGCGGTGATGAACGCGATCGCAAACGCGATTCCGAACGGCGCCGCCAATCACATGGACATGCCGGCGACGCCTGCGAAAGTATGGGAAGCGTGCCGGCGGGGACTAGCCGCAAAGTAGATTTTCGCTGTCCCGCGAAAGGAAAATGGCCGGGACAAACCCGGCCATTTTCCGTTTCAGGTTGTCGCTGTTCTATGCTTGCGAAATGAACTTGATGTTCATGTAGGCCTGCAAGCCTTCGATGCCGCCTTCGGAGCCATAACCGGACTCCTTGATGCCGCCAAACGGGGTCTCCGGTGTCGAGATGGCAATACTGTTGACGCCGACCATGCCGGACTGCAACGCATCGCTGATCGCCGAGGCGTTCTTGTCCGACGACGTGAAAGCATAGGCCGCGAGCCCGAACTGCAGCGAGTTAGCGCGTTCCACGACCTCGTCGAAGGTCTTGAACGGCACGATCGGCGCCACCGGCCCGAACGGCTCTTCCGTCATGATCTTCGAATCGTCCGGCACATCGGTGATCACGGTCGGCTGATAGAAGAAGCCCTGGTTGCCGTGGCGCGAGCCGCCGGTGACGACCTTGCCGCCACGGTCCTTGGCGTCGTTGACGAAGCTTTCCATCGCGTCGAGCCGACGTGGGTTGGCGAGCGGGCCGAGCGTAATGCCTTTCTCAAGGCCGTCGCCCATTTTTAGCCCTTTCGCATACTCAGTGAAGCGCGCCACGAACTTGCTGTAATTCTTTTCGTGCACGTAGAAGCGCGTCGGCGAGATGCAGACCTGACCGGCATTGCGATATTTAAACGCCGCGATTGTGTCGGCCGTCTTTTCGGGGTCGGCATCTTCGAATACGACGACGGGCGAATGCCCGCCGAGTTCCATGGTCGCCTTCTTCATGCCCCTGGCCGCAAGCTCGGCCAGATGCTTGCCGACCGGTACCGAACCGGTGAACGATATCTTCTTGACCGATTTCTTCGGAATCAGATGTTCGGAAACCTCTGCCGGCACGCCGAAAACGAGATTCAGCACGCCGGCCGGAAGGCCGGCGTCTGCGAAGCATTTCACCAGTTCGACGCAACCACCCGGCGTCTCTTCCGACGCCTTGATGATGATCGAGCATCCCGCGGCAAGCGCACCGGCAATCTTGCGTACGGGCGTCAGGGTCGGGAAATTCCATGGCGTGAACGCCGCAACGATGCCGACTGGCTCCTGCAGCACGATCTGGCGCACGCCCTTCTGACGGCCCGGAACCACGCGGCCATAGGTTCTGCGGCCTTCCTCGGCATACCAGTCAATAATGTCGGCGCTGGTAAGAACCTCAGCGCGCGACTCCACATAGACCTTGCCCTGCTCCTGGGTCATCACTTTCGAAACATGGTCATAACGCTCGCGCAGCAGATCGGCGGCCTTGCGCATGATCTTTGAGCGGTCGTAAGCGGACGTTGCTTTCCAGGCTGCAAAGCCCTTTTCAGCGGCGGCGAGCGCGGCATCGAGGTCAGCTTTGCTAGCATGGGGGAGCTGCGCCAGCGTCTTGCCGGTCGCCGGATTGATCACGTCCTCGCCCTTGCGGCCGTCGCCGTTGAGCCACTTGCCGTCGATATACAGACCAAGATCGGAATACATGAGACCCTCGTTGTCACCCGGAACAGGATTGCCGTTGGATTAGCACTTTCGGAGGCGCGCCGTCACCTCAATCACGACCCCAGATAGGCGCCGCCGCTGACGTGGATCGTCTGGCCCGTGATATAGCGTCCATTGGGCCCGCAGAGAAACCGCACCATGGCCGCGACATCCTGCGGCTTGCCGCGTTCGCCGGAAATTGTGCCATGCGTCAGATGATGGGCAGGGGTCTGCGATGAGGCGGGTCGTGTCGTATCGATCGCCCCTGGCACAACACAATTTGCGGTGACCTTGTCGGCCGCAAGATCGTGCGCAAGACCGCGCGACAGGCCGACCAGCGCGGACTTTGCCGTCATGACATGGGCGCGGTCTTTTGAGCCAATATGCGCACTCATTCCGCCGATATTGACGATGCTGCCGCCGTTTTTCCGGAGCGCCGGCAGACAAGCATGCACGCAACGAAAGGTCCCGTCGAGGATGACGTTCATCACCTCGCGCCATTCCGCGAAACTCATGTCGGAAATATGTTTCTCGCGCCGCAATGCCGCGTTGTTGACGAGGATATCGATGCGCCCGAATTTCTTCAGCGCTGCATCGGCGAGCGCAACCGCAGTCTTGTCGTCGCCGACGTCACCAAGAACGGCAATTGCCTTTCCACCGGCCTTTTCGATCTCGCCGACGACGCCGTCGGCCTCAGCCTTGTTCGACCGCACGTTCACGACGACGGCGGCGCCCGCTTCCGCCAGCGTCAGTGCGATCGCACGGCCGATATTGCGTCCGGCACCCGTAACAATGGCAACTTTTCCGGCGAGTTCTTTGCCCTCAGCCATGAAACCTCACTACCCCCTCAGAAACGCCAAGTCGACCTTGCCTTCATAGAGTTTCGCCAACTGTTTGAGCGCACTGGAAGCACGCTTGTCATCCAAGCCGCCGTGCCGGACATTGAGCGTGAATTTCTCCTCGATGTCGGCGCGTGTCAGCGGTTCCTTCGCCCCGCCGCGAAAATGCGGCTGCCGCTCTTCAACCACGCTGCCGTCATTGAGCATGGCACGGATATGGCCGGTGAAATTGTTTGGATAAGGATTATCGGGGTCGATCACATAACGAACCTTCAACGCGACTGCCAATACGTCCTTGTCACGCACGGCCTGATCCGTGAAGGCCTCGAGGCCGACGCCGCCGCGCACGAAGCCTGTTGCCAGAATGAAGGGCGTCGCGAATTTCGCCGCATAGCCATTGGGCGGCCGCTGCTTGTCGGCGAGCGGCTCCCACAGTCGATGTACGGTGCCTTCCGCCACTTCGCAGACCAGTTCCTTGATATCGCTGGCCTTGATACCGCGCGCGGCAAGCCGCTTCGCACAGTCGATGTAGGGATGCGCCATCGTTCCGCAGGGATAGGGCTTGAACGCAATCGTTTCAGTCACCCATTTCGCGCCAAAGCCGCCGGTGATCGCGTCGTAATCGCCCTTCGTCGTGTGCGCGAACCCATGGAATAGCCCATGCACGCCTTCGAAAACCGTGCGCGGCCCCAGGAAACCGCCGCGCGCAAGCAGCGCGGCGCGGATGCCCGACTGCGCAGCCCAGCCCGGATGCAGCCGCTTCGTCCAGGCGCCTTCGGCGAGATATTCGATAATTCCACCGGCAAAGCTTGCGGCAATCCCAAGCGCATCGACGATCTGTTTCGCGTTCAGCCCCAATGATGCGCCGACGCCGGCCGCGGCCCCCATCACGCCAAAAATCGCGGTTGGATGAAAGCCAGCCTTGTGCACTGCCTTCGGCACGACCGTGCTCAAGCGACACATGACCTCCGTCCCGACCGCGATGCCGAGCAACGCGGCAGAACCGTCGGGCCGATGCCGTTCGCAAGCCGCGAGC
>JBKPRE010000049.1:0-11402 GCA_046734435.1 Pseudomonadota bacterium
CGAGAACATCGTCATCTTCTTCCGCGACCAGCACATCACGCCGCAGCAGCATCTTGCTTTTGGTCGGCTGTTCGGCGAGCTGCACGTCCATCCGGCCGCGCCGCACGAGCCAGGTGAGCCCGCGCTGATGAAGATCTATGCGGATAAGAACAGCCCGCGCGCGAACGGGGAGGGCTGGCACACCGACGTGTCCTGCGACCTCGAGCCGCCGATGGGCAGCATTCTTTATATCAAGCAGTGCCCGCCGAGCGGTGGCGACACATTGTTCGCGAGCATGTACGCCGCCTACGACGCATTGTCTGACCGCATGAAGACATACCTTAAGGGGCTGACGGCCGTTCACGACGGCGAGATGGTCTATCGCGGGCTCTATGCGAATGCCGGCGTTGCCGACCGGCCGAGCTATCCGCGCGCCGAGCATCCGGTCGTGCGCACGCACCCGGTGACGGGGAAGAAGGCGCTTTATGTCAATCGCGGCTTCACGGCGCACATCGTCGGCATTCCGCGCGACGAGAGCGACGCGATCCTGAGCTATCTTTACCAGCACGCCGAGAATCCGCTGTTCCAGTGCCGCTTCCGCTGGACCGAAAATGCGATCGCCTTCTGGGACAATCGCTGCGCGCAGCACCGCGCGATGTGGGACTACTGGCCCCACACCCGCTCGGGCACGCGCGTCACCGTCAAGGGCGAGCGCCCGGTCTAAGGGCCTGCGGTCTCCACTGCGACAGACGATCGCGGAAGCCGCAGAGGCATGGAATTCAATAGCAACGCGGCAATATCTCGGCTGCGGCTGAATTGATTCAGGTCAATGACGGCGCTTGGGATTGGTGCCATTTGTAAAGTTATGTTTCGGACCTTCTACGCGCACCAATTTTCGCCCGAAGCGGAATATACTTTTCCGCTCGTCAGATGGGTGCTGAACGGCCTTGCTATCGTGCTTGTATGTGGCGCGCTTTTTATCGGCGCTGCGATAGCGATCACCATACACGCATCGCTATAGCCTAAGTTCAGTATGACGGTCGGTTGTCCGCCCGCGGGGTAAAATGGACAGTGAACCGTCCGCATATAAGCCAAAGCGGGCTATTGCCGGTGTGGTTTTAGTCCGGCTCGCGTAGACGCATCTGCCTCCCAGAGCCAGCGCGCAAGCGCAATCGCGCAAAGCATTCCGGCAAACTGGGCCGAAATGAATGCGGCAATTCCGGCAGGCGCGATGCCCGCAAACGTGTCCGAAAGCGAACGCGCAATCGTCACCGCGGGATTTGCAAATGACGTCGAGGCCGTGAACCAGTATGCCGAGGTGATGTAGAGGCCCACGGCGTAGGGAACGGCGGCGGGCGCGCGGGCGAGGCAGCCAAAAATCGTGAGCAGCAAGCCGAACGTGGCGACGCCTTCCGCGAGCCACTGACCTGGCCCCGAGCGGACGGTGGTCGAGATCTGCCACACCGGCAGCTCGAACATGGCGTGCGCAACCCAGGCGCCGGCGATGGCTGCGGCAATCTGAACGGACACGTAGAGGCTAGCCACGCGCCAGGGAAGCCCGCCGCGCAGCGCGAATGCGATGCTGACCGCGGGATTGAAGTGGGCACCGGAAACGCCGCCGAACATCAGGATGATCACCGGGAGGATCGCGCCGGTCGCAAGCGTGTTGCACAGCAGCGCCAGCGCGACGTTCCCGCCGGCCAGGCGCTGCGCCATGATGCCTGAGCCGACGACGGCTGCGAGAAGAAAGGCCGTGCCGGTGAATTCGGCCGCGGCTTTTTGCGCAACCGAGGCCATCAGCCGGGTTCTTTCACCGGGACTGTTGCACTCTCCAGGCGTCCGATGTCCTTGAGTTTGGCCTGCAAACTCATCCGGTCGAGAGAGCGGAGCGGAAGCGCGGCGAAAACGCCGATCCGCTGCGACAGCATCCGGTAGGCGTCCTTGAATGCGAGCGAAACCTCCGCCGCCGATCCGGTGGCGGCCGCAGGATCGGGAATTCCCCAGTGCGCGGTCATCGGTTGTCCGGGCCAGAGCGGGCAGGCTTCTCCGGCGGCGTTGTCGCAGACGGTGAATACGAAATCGAGCGCGGGCGCGGCGGGTTTGGCAAACTCGTTCCACGACTTCGAGCGAAAGCCGCGCGTGTCAAATCCGAGGCTCCGCAGCAGCTTCGTTGCCTCGGGATGCACTTGGCCATTCGGCTGGCTGCCCGCGCTGAAGGCCTGGAATTTTCCGGCGCCGACCTTGTTGAGGATGGCTTCGGCCAGGATCGAGCGTGCTGAATTTCCCGTGCAGAGGAAGAGGACGTTGAAAGGTTTTTCCGCCACGGCATCCCTCATGACGATGCAAGGGCCGGTCGCCTGACTTTACCGGTGCCTGGCCGGCAAAGCTCGGGACGGCCCTCACAGCATTGATCGGTCAAATACGAAATCAGCTTGTTCATTGTCTCGAATTGGGCCGCGTAGATCATCGAACGGCCTTGGCGCCGGACCGTGACCAGGCCGGCATCGCGCAGCCGATCCAGATGAAACGTCAGGGCGTTCGGGTTCAGCTTTAGGCTGGCGGCAAGATGTCCCGCTGGCATTCCTTGCGGACCGGCCTCGACCAGCAGGCGAAAGGCATCCAGCCGGCTGTCCTGCGCCAGCGCGGCCAGAATCGAGATGGCGCTCTGCTTCTTCATTATTCAATGATTATTGAAATGACCGGATCCGGTCAACAGACATTTCAAATGGTGTTGAAATGTTTCGCCGCCGCGCGGGCGGCTAGCGGTACTTCACCACAACCTTTTCGACGCGGTTGCAGGTCGCGCATTCGAACGTACGACGGTCGTAGTCGGGTTTGTCCGGCTCAATAAGGGCCAGCCACATGGCCTCGCCACACTGCGGGCAGTCGGGCCCGTGAAACGCGCCGCGCGCATGTGCGGGCTCGTGTGAAATCCTGCTGTAAGTCACCAGCGCTCCCCAGGCGGAGAACCAGATGGCGGCGAAGTGCAAGGAGGTTTGTCCCATGCGGCGCTTGTACCGCCCCGCCGCTAAGAAGTGCTGGCCTGGGTCGCTCGGTTTTTAATAAACACAGCGGCTTCGTGCGCGACAGGCGCCGGTAAAACTTTACGGCTGTTACCGCAGCGCCATTCTACGCTTCGTTTTATTCAATGCGGCGCATCAGCATGCCATCCGAGCAGCAGCAGCATGACGAAGAATCCGATCACGTAGGCGAGCGCGACGTGCCAGCCGTGCCGCAGCCACAGGCCGACCGACTTTGCATCGGCATATTGGTTGGATAGCGCGACGCCGGCCGAGGAGCCGAACCAGATCATCGAGCCGCCGAAGCCGACGGCATAGGCGAGAAATCCCCAGTCATAGCCGCCTTGCTTGAGAGCGAGCGCCGTCAGCGGGATGTTGTCGAACACCGCCGAGACGAACCCCAGGCCGAGCGCCGTCTGCCACGATGCGGCGGGCAGGGTCTCGACCGGCATCAGCGAGGCTGCCGTCACCAGTGCGAGCAGGAAAACCGTGCCTTTTAACGTTTCCGGCAGCACGCTCCAGTCGGGCCGCCGCCATGGCGCGGTCGCTAGCAGCGCCGCCCAGAGGGAAAGGCCGAGCACAGGCACGCGGCCGAGAACCACAGGAAAGTACAGGTTGGTGACGATGTTCGTCGCGACGACCACGCAGAGCATGACAATGACGATCGTGACGCGTGCCCAATCGAGGGCGATGCCGCGCCGCACGTGCTTGACGATCGGCGAGTGCCGGTGCTGCTGCACGGAAGCGGGGATGGCGAAAACAAGCAGCGCCGCGAAAGCGGCGACATAGGCTTCGAGCACGACCAGCGGGCTTACGCCGGCAACCCACATCATGGTGGTTGTCGTGTCGCCGACGACGCTGCCCGCGCCGCCGGCATTGGACGCGGCGACGATGGCCGCGAGGTAACCGATATGGACCTTGCCGCGAAACACGTGCCGCGCGACCGTGCCGCCGATGATTGCCGCGGCGATGTTGTCGAGGAAACCTGACAGCACGAACACGATCACGAGCAGCACCAGCCCGCCCGTCCAGTTATCCGGCAGCAGCGCCGGCATCTCGTCCGGCACGGCGCTTTCCTCGAAGTGGCGGGACAGCAGCGCAAAGCCCATCAGCAGCAGGAACAGATTGGAGAGCAGCGAAAATTCGTGACCGAGATGAAGGCCGAGGCCGGCAAGGCCCGCGCCCTCCTTGAATCCGGTGAAGATCAGCTTGTAGGCGGTAATGACGCCAAGGCCTGTGAGCGCCACCGCGAGCGTGTGCCGGTGAAACAGCGCGACGCCGAGCAAGGTCAGCGCGAACAGGATAAAATCGAACGGAATGCCGAAGAAAAAAATTGGTCCGAACACAAGGGCCTCGTGCTTTCTGATCCTACCGATATAACAGGCGCGTTGCCGGTGTCTCTCCGGTGCTGAAGGCTTAATGTCGCATCTGCAAAGGACGGCATCTGGCAATCGAACAGCGGGTTGCTAAGATGCCGCGGACATCGGGGGCGGCGGGCGAATGAGGCGGCGCGAGTTCATTTCACTTCTCGGAGGTGCGACGGCCGCCTTGCCCGCTTTTGCGGCATTGGCGCAAAGACAAATGCCGTTGGTCGGTTTCCTGAACAGCGCATCGCCCGATACCTATCGCTTCAATGCCGACTCTTTTCGGGAAGGCCTGGCCAAGGCGGGGTTCGTCGAGGACAGAAATGTCCGTATCGAGGAACGATGGGCGCGGGGAGACTACGACGCATTGCCGGCTCTTGCCGCTGAGCTTGTCGCCATGGGCGTGGTCGCCATCGCGGCCACCGGAGACGTGGCGTCCGCCCGTGCGGCTCAGCGGGCGAGTGGCACCGTGCCTGTCGTTTTCACGATCGGCGGCGATCCCGTTCGGTTCGGTCTCGTCAAAAGCATCAACCGCCCCGGCGGCAACGTGACCGGCATTCTTTTCAACCAGAATGTCCTCGGTGCAAAACGCATTGAGCTGCTCCGGCAGATGTCCGCAAATATTTCGCGTGTTGCGCTCTTGATGAATCCCACCAACCCCAATGTGAAAATCGAGGAGGCCGATGCGGAAGCGGGAGCAAAAAAGCTGGGGTCGGAGACCGTGACGTTGCATGCATCGAATGGCCGGGAACTCGACGCGGCGCTCGAGCAGCTACTGTCTGCCAAGGCTGATGCATTCATCACGGGCACAGATCCGATCCTGCTTGATCGGCGTGAGCAGATTGTCTCGTTTGCGCATCGGCACAAGCTTCCTGGCGTCGGATTTGTCAGACAATTTGCGGCGGCAGGCGCGCTCTCGAGCTATGGGCCGAGCATCAGCTGGATGTATCGTCAGGCCGGGGAGTACGTTGGACAGGTATTGAAAGGCGCGAATCCGGCGGAAATGCCCGTTTTGCAGCCGACTCAGTTTGAGCTGGTGATCAATTTGAAGACGGCCAAGACCTATGGCCTGGCGATTCCGCCGACGGTCCTTGCCCGCGCCGACGAGGTGATCGAGTAAAGGTGGGGTCATGAGGCGGCGCGAGTTCATATCGCTTCTCGGTGGTGCAGCGGCCGCATGGCCGTTGACGGCACGCGCACAACAAAAGCCGATGCCGGTGATCGGCTTCATGCATGGCGCGGGCGCCGCGGCGTTTCCCGAGCAGCTGGCGGTCTTCCGTGAGGGCCTGCGGGAAAGCGGGTTCGTGGAAGGCCAAAACGTCGCGATCGAATATCGCTGGGCCGAGGGCCAGTTCGATCGCCTGCCGGCGATGGCGGCCGACCTCGTGTCGCGCAACGTCGCAGTCATCGTCGCTGTCGGCGGCGTCAGCTCAAATCTCGCCGCCAAGCAGGCGACCAGCACGATTCCGGTTGTGTTCGTTACCGGCACAGATCCCGTCAAACTGGGGCTTGTCTCGACGCTGAACCACCCCGGCGGCAACGTGACCGGTTACAGTCTTTTCATCGCCGATCTTGGCGGCAAGGCGCTTGGCATCCTGCATGAGCTCCTTCCCAACGCTCCGCTTGCAGCGCTGTTGACCCCCGCCAGTGCCGAGTCCCAGAGCACTTTGTCCGACCTGCAACGGACCGCGCAAAGGCTCGGGATCGGCGTCCACGTCGTCTATGCAAGCACATCGCCCGAGCTCGAGCGGGCCTTTGCAAATTTGACCGAGCGCCGTGCCGGCGGTCTTGTTGTCGGCGCCGACGTGTTCTTCGGCGGCAGAATAGAGCAGCTCGTCTCGCTCGCGGGCCGTCACCGGATCCCGACGATTTATTATCGCCGCGAGTTCGCCGACAAGGGCGGTCTGATGAGCTATGGGACCGACCAGCCGGCGGGGTATCGCCTGGCCGGCGTCTATGCGGGACGAATCTTGAAAGGCGAGAAGCCGGCTGACATGCCGGTCGTGCAGCCGACCAAGTTCGAGCTGGTCGTCAATATGAAGACCGCAAAGGCGCTCAACGTTCGTTTTCCGCCCAACCTGCTCGCTCTCGCCGATGCGGTGATCGAATAAAGCAATGGAACTTTCGGCGGCGCGTGACGTTTTTCCCCGACCTGGATGACCGGGCAGATTGGAGCGCGGGGATGGAGCTGTTGACGGCCAGGTTTGTCGATCAATTGTTCAGCTCGCCCAGCGAAACCATGGTCATGGACCAGCTGGCCGAGTGGACCCGCCAGCATCTGGACGCGCGCTATGCGTCAGCCCAGACCTACAACCCCCGTACCAAATGCTTGCGCGTGGTCGCGCAGCGCGAATTTGCGCCCGGCCTGCTCGACCAGTTCGGCGACATGCCCATAGCCACGTCGAGCACCGTGTGCGCGCGTGCCGCGCGTCGGCATGCGCCGATTTTGATCCCTGACGTAACCGAGGACGAAGACTGGACGCCGTACCTGGGCTTTTCCGAGGCCGCGGGAATAGGCGGCGTCCTGTCGATCCCGTTGCTGTCGAAGGCGGGCGACCTGCTCGGTGTCACGTCCTGTCATTTCGGCAGCCGCGCCCGGCCGACCGCCAAGGAATTGAATTTTGTGCGCGTGAGCTGCGAATTCGCGAGCGACGCCATCGCCGAGCTGCGCTGGCGACGCGCATCAGGCGCCGCACGCACCGGATGACGTCAGGCCGCCGCCATCAGGGCTTGAACTTCCTCACCGTCACGGTATCGCCGATCTCGAACGAGGTTAGGTCGTCGCCCACCTCGAGCGGCCCTGAATAGGTCTGCCGCGTCTCGGCCACGAGATCGTCGATCGTGGGCTCCGGAATTTTTTCGCTGCTGAGCATCACGATGTGCGTGTAGACGCCGAGCTTCGGTTTCGCCTGGGCAAAGACCCGGCCGACGTCGTGCGGCGTGGTGTGATGGTCGATGATTCGCTGCACGAAAATGTTCGACATCAGCTCCGGCCGCGCCATGCCAACCTCGTGAATCAGGACGTCGGCGCCGGTGCCGTACTTGATGACGTTCTCGTTGTAGCGGGTGTCACCTGAAATGGTGACGGCGTGGCCGTTGTACTCGATCCGGTAGCCGTAAGCTGGCTTGATAGCCGCGCCATGATCGACCTCGAAGGCGATCACCTTGACGCCGTCCTTCTCGTAGACCACCCCGTCTTTATCGAATTCGTCGACCTTGATGGCGATGCCTTCCGGCGGAAGCTTCTCGTCTGCGATGCGGATCGACTTGTCGAGCGCATAGGCCTTGTCGAGATTCTCCATCAGCGATTTCGCGCCGTTAGGCCCGATCACGTGAAATGCTGTCTTGCGCCGGCCGAACGGCGGCGACAGCCAGCCGGTCAGCCAGAGATCCGGGATGCCGGAGACGTGGTCGGAGTGATAATGCGTGATGAACAGAGCGTCGATCGTGCCCATCGGCACCTTGATCTGCCACAGCCGCACGGGAACGCCGCGGCCGGCATCAAACAGAAGGCGTTGCGTTCCCGCCTCGACCAGGGTGCTCGGGCCCATGCGCGTTGGACGCGGCGAGGGGGAGGCAGTGCCCAGCAGAGTCACCTTGAAGGTGCTCTGGGCCTGGCTTTCGACGGCCGGCAGTGTTGAAACGACGCACAAGAGAGCAAACGCAAGAGCACGGAGCATGGGTGGCCTCCCCAAGAGTGGTCGTGTGGAGCTAATTGTTCGAAGTTCTCACGGACTTCGCAAGCGGTCAGAAACTCCTATTGCGGCCGTTTATTTGCTCGAGCTCTGGGGATCGTGCTGCTCGCCCCTGGGCTAGCGGATGGGACGGACGTAGCGCGCGCCGACGCGGATATCAGGCGAGGTCGTTTTGATTCAGGGCGACCCGAACCTCGCGAGCGAACGAAATAAGAGAGGCGGTAAAGAGTAGCAGCGAAACCGTGAAAAGCATCGCGGCGGCGGGCTCGTGCCGCGCTCCGAAATAAGCTGCCATGAAAGCAATGATCATGAGCAGGCAGGCAGCGATTCCGCTTCCGACCGCCCAGTAGATCGCGCGGATGACCAGCTTTGCGCGAAATTGCAGCTCGGGCAGATTCCGCTTGAGATCGATTTTTTTGGCGTCGTCGTCCGGAATTGCATTGATGAAGCGCGCCCGGTCGACGATCCGGCTCATGTGCGACACGAGGACGGATAGGAATGAGGCAATGGCTCCAAGAAGAAAGGCGGGCGCCGCTGCCTGCGAAATGACCAGCGAAAATTGGTCCGATGTCAGCATCTCTTTCAGCATTTCATCGCTCCCTTTGTTGATGTGCCCTTTGGTCCAACTGTACGATTTGCTGCCGGTTTCTCACATAGTACATTTGCAAACTGATCTGCATTGCGTAGCTCCGGCAAACCAAACGTAAAAACGGGGCAAGCGAACAAGCCGATCGGGGGGATCGCCTGGAAAGATATTGGTACTGGATTGTTTTCGCGGTGCCGGCCGCCATTCTGCTGGCGGCAGGTCTCATTATTTTCGCAACCTTGCCGCCGCGCACGGTGACCATGGCCACCGGCGCCGCCGGCGGCGCCTATAACGAACTCGGCATGCGCTACCGGGACATCCTGGCGCGATCCGGCGTCAGGCTTCGGCTGGTTGAGACGACCGGCGGCCTCGACAATCTCGCGCGCCTGCGCGACCCGCGGTCCGGCGTGCAGGTCGGATTGATCCAGGGCGGCACGACCACGAAAGAGGAGTCACCTCAGGTCGAGTCGCTCGGCACCATGTTTTTCGAGCCGATGTGGCTGTTCTATCGCACTGCGGTCGGCAGCGACATTCGGGCCTTTCGCGGCAGCCGCGTTTCGGTCGGCCCGGAAGGAAGCGGTGGCCGTGCGCTCGCGCTCGAGATCCTCAAACGGCTCAAGGTCGACGGCGTCATAGGTGTGCTGCTGGGTTTTCCGCCCGAGGAGGCGGCCGACAAGCTCGTCGCAGGCGAGATCGACATCGCCTTCATGGTGTCGGGCTGGGATTCTCCGGTGGTGCGTCGCCTGATGGAGGCGGATGGAGTCGCCGTCGCCAGCATTCCGCGGCCGGATGCCCTCGTTGCGCTTTATCCTTTCCTGAACAAGGTCGTGCTGCCGGCGGGCGTCGCCGATCTCGCGGCGAACCGGCCGCCCGCTGATACCGTGCTGCTGGCGCCCAAAGCGAGTCTTGCCGTGCGCAGCGATCTGCATTCGGCCATACAATATCTTCTGCTCAACGCCGCAGTGGAGGTTCATTCGCCGGCGGGAATTTTCCAGAAGGCCGGCCAGTTTCCCGCGGCGGAATCCGTCGACCTGCCGCTCAGCGAGGAGGCACAACGCTTCTACAAGAGCGGCCGGCCGGTGCTTCAGGCCTATCTGCCGTTCTGGATGGCGGCCTTGGTCGAGCGATTCCTGGTTGTCTTCGTCCCGGCGCTCGTCCTGCTGTATCCGGCGTTCAAGCTCTTGCCGCAGGCCTATGACTGGTTGATGCAATCCAGAATTCTGCGCCTCTATGATGAAATGAAATCGATCGAGCGCGATCTGACGTCGGGGAGCGAGCCAAAAGACGCGCTGAGCGCACGGCTGGACCGGCTTTATCAAAGCGCAAGCGAGCTGCATCTGCCGGCCAAATACGCCAGCATGCAATACACCTTGCGTAGCCATCTTGACATTGTGCGCGACCGCATCGCCGCGCGCGCGGCCGGCAAATAACCGCGCACCGCACATGTCCGCTTTCGGGGGTAAAGTCGCCCCGGAAATAGCTGCCGTTCCCGCCCTGTCTCTCCGTATGGCGGCCAATGCCCGGTCCGCGCGTTGAACCTGTCGGCCAGCCCAGGCGACAAAATGAAAAGGTCATCTGCTGTCGAAAGGGGCATCTGTCATGACAATCGAATCAATCATTCGCCGCCGCGCGTTCCGTGATGGTTTTCATGACGGCCGCCACGGATGCCCCATGCGCCGTCTCGCAAGCTGCAAAGCACGCTGGCTGTACGCGTTGGGCCGCATCTTTGCCAACGTCGCGCTAACCAACGTGCAGATCTACGAACAACGCCACGTTTCCAAGGCCGCAGTTGCCGCATTCGCGGCGATGCCGGCGCGATATTTAGTCCTTTAGTTTGTTGTCCCCGCCAAAGCCGTTTCTCGCCGCGTGGTGGCGGCACGAGCGGCGGCTCCCTGTCGACGTGCTCAGATTTTGTAGGCCATTCTAAAACCGCCCCAGTGCTTGCCAGATACGCGGACCGGAACGTCGATTTCCTTCATCAAGATCATGACGCCATTACCCATGTCACGGGGATAGCTCTGTATGAGATAGGGTCGCACGCTGCGCGCTGCGCATAGTCCGGCGCGGTCATCGAAAATACGACGATTGCGGGAATTTGGAACATTCCAGGCGAGATCGCCCGGACGCTGCGGCTGCGAGTATTTCAGGTTATGCACGGGGATGTAGCCGTTACGATCGATGGCGATCGCAAAAACCATGCGTTGGTCCGAAGAAAGCAGCCGCTCCTGGATCGGGGGCAGGACCTCGTCGAACAGGTCGAGATATTGCGTTCGGTATTGCTGCGGATTGGTGCCGACAATCGGAACGTACTCGTTGTCGAACAAAGTCGCAATCGTGAGGCGGCCGTTCGCGATCAGTTGTTCGAAGCAATTTGCCACGTCGGTGCCGGCCTTTTTCGCGCGATCAATGAATTCGCGATTTTCGGTCCGAATTTCCAGGATCTTTTTTTCCAATGCGGCCTGCGTCGGGGAATCCGTATCGACAAACTTGAGATGGATGCCCAGTTCGGAACGATTGACCGCTTCGGCTGCAAGGCGGCCGATTTCAGCGATTTCAATCATGACACGGCGGCCGATTTCGGCAGCAAACTCATTCGTTTTTGCCCGCACAAGCACGCCACCGGCGCTGATGTCGACCGTCTTGCTCTCGGGCGATCCTTTCATTGCAATCGTCAGCTCGCAGGGCAGCCGATCAGATCGCCTGCGGTCGCCGATTTCGGTCTGGCGCAGGAAAATCGACAGATTGCGTCGCAGTTTAT
>JBKPRE010000050.1:0-28998 GCA_046734435.1 Pseudomonadota bacterium
AATCGAAGGTCCATCCACGACTTTGGCTAGCCTGGTGGTAAGTCCCCACACCATAGGCGGCCTGACGGCCAGGATATTGAACGCAATCTGACCGTCGTAAGGCCTGCCCCCCACCCAAGGGGCAGGCCCCCCGTTTCACGATCCTCCAAACTTCCTAGCGGCCTCCAGGAGGCCGCTTCTTTTTTGCGCCATGCGGTAGCCGATGCCGGTGGAACTTTGTTCTGAGGGCCGCGTTGCGATGCGGCGCATTTCCGCGCTCAACAAATAGGCGGCCGCCTTGTCGGCGAATGACGGTGTCGACATAACTGGCGTCGCGTTCAGGGGTGACCGCCAGTATTCCATGCGCCGCAGTCTGTCGCTCCCGTTGCGTCTGGCAATCCTGGTTGCTGGCACGACCTTGCCGCTGATCGGGTTTTCCGCCGCCATCGTCTACCAGCACTACAAACAGGACCAACGCGAAGCATTCGGGCGCGTGCTGCAATTCACGCGCAGTATCCAGCTGGTGCTCGACCGCGAAATGCAGGGCATTGCCTCGGGCCTCACCGTACTTGCCAGTTCGGACTCCTTGGCGCGCGAGGATTTCGAAAGCTTTCGTGCACGTGCCCGCGCTTTCCTTTTACAATATCCCGGCACGCCTTCGATTGTGATCGGCGATCGGGCGGGACGGCAGGTCTTCAATTCCGCAATTCCGGTGGGCGCGGCCTTGCCGTCGCGCACCCCGCGCGAGACCCGCGATGAGGTATTCCGTACCCGCAAGCCTGCATTTTCTCCGGTGTTTGTTGGATCGGTTTCCAAGCAACCGATCGTGACGGTCACTGTTCCGATCTTCCGCGGCGAGGACGTGGTCTACGATCTCTCATTCAACCCGCCGCTCGAAATCTTTCAGCGGATCATCGAACAGCAAAAGCTGAGTGATGACTGGACGATTTCCATCTTCGACCAGAAGGGCATCAATTTCGCCCGCGTTCCAAATCCCGGCACCACGATTGGGGCGCGCGCATCGGCGACATTATTCGCGATCATGTTTACAGCCCCGGAAGGACAGGCGCGCACGGTTTCGCTTGAAGGCATACCGCTGCTCACAGCCTTCGTGCGCTCGCCCTTGACTGGGTGGACCGCGGCGGCAGGCGTCGCTGAGAAGACGCTCACCGCGCCGGCTGTTCGAACTTTCTTCCTGACCGGCACCATCGGCCTCGCGATGCTCGCCATCGGGCTTGGATTTGCCATCCGCATGGCCCGCGATATCGCCCGTGCGGAGGCGCTGCACGTCCTGCTGATCAATGAAGTCAACCATCGCGTAAAGAACACGCTCGCGACTGTGCAGTCGCTCTCGCTGCAGACGTTCCGTAACGGTGCCGATGCCACAGCGCGCGGCAAATTTGACGCGCGTTTGAGCTCGCTCGGACGCGCCCATGACGTCCTCAGCGCCAAGAAGTGGGAAGGCGCCGATATTCGCGAAATCATCGAGGCGACGATGGAGCCGTTTGCAAGCGCGGCACCGGACCGGATCCGCTTGTCGGGGCCGTCGATTGCGCTGTCATCGCGGTCGGTGGTGATGCTTTCAATGGTGCTGCACGAGCTCGCCACCAATGCCACCAAATATGGGGCGTTGTCGACACCGGACGGTCGCGTGGCTATCGATTGGACGCTCCAAGGCGGCGACAAAGTCGAGCTTTTCTGGTCGGAATTGGACGGACCGCCGGTCGAAAAGCCCGCTCACGCCGGCTTTGGCTCGACGTTGATTGAAAAAGGCTTCGCCGCGCAGATCGGCGGCACGGCGACGCTGCGGTTCGATCCGGAGGGTGTCACCTGCGCCCTGGAGTTTTCGCCACGCTAGACTGCGGCTACCCCGCCAGTGCCTTGGGGCGCGGCTTCGCGACCAAGTTCCCTACGAGCTCGGCATAGACTTCGATCGGCTGCGGCTTGCCGGTGAGATAGCCCTGCACCTCGTCGCAGCCTTCCTGCGCCAGAAACGACAGCTGGCTTTCGTTCTCCACGCCTTCGGCGAGCACCGGGATGTTGAGGCTGTGCCCCAGCGTGACAATGGCGCGAACGATGGCCATCGAATGATGGTTGTTCTCGAGGTCGCCGACGAAAACCCGGTCGATCTTGATCTTCTCGAACGGGAAGGCGTGCAGATACGACAGCGAGGAATAGCCGGATCCAAAATCGTCGAGTGCAATGTGAACGCCCAGCAGCCTGAGCTTGCGCAGGATCGATACGGCGCGGGAAAAATCGTCGATCAGCACGCCTTCCGTGATCTCGAGCTCGAGCCGGTCGGGCTTCAAGCCTGTCTCCAACAGGATAGAATGGACGAGCTTCGCCAGATCGCCGTGATGGAACTGGACCGGCGAGATGTTCACCGCAATCCGCAGAGGATTGGGCCACGACGCGGCTTCCCTACAGGCCTCACGCAGGATCCATTCGCCGAGCGCGATGATCTGCGTGCTCTGTTCGGCAATCGGAATAAAAGTCTCGGGTGATACCCAGCCGCGTTTCGGGCAGTGCCAACGTGCGAGTGCCTCGAAGCCGATAACCTTGCCGAAGGCGATGGTCTTTTGCGGCTGGTAGTGCAGAAGCAGATCGCCACGGTCTGGCGCACTCCGAAGGTCGGTCTGCAGCTCGCGCCGTTCACGCAGACGCGAGCCGAGCTTTTCCTCGAAGAAGCGCACCGAGCCGCGCACTTCCGACTTTGCCTGATAGAGGGCGGCGTCGGCGTTGGCAATCAAGGCCGTCGCATCCGTGCCGTCGGCAGGGTAGACGGCCACACCTACGCTCAAGCCGACCTGGATCTGGTGCCCATCGACCTCGAAATTGTCCTTGAACGCCTCGATCATGCGCTCGCCGATCAGTCCGGCGGTCACCTCAGGTTCGGCGCAGGAAAGAACGATGATGAACTCGTCGCCGCCGATGCGGGCGAGGAATGCGCCTTCGGCGGCGGTCTGCAGACGCCGGGCGGCCTCCCGCAGCAATCCGTCACCGACCAGGTGGCCGTACGTGTCGTTCGCTTCCTTGAAGCGGTCGAGATCGAGACACATGATGGCGAAGCGGTTGCCGTTTTTCGCGGCGTCGTCGAGCGTATCGAACAGGTGCTTGAGGAACGAGGTCCTGTTCGGCAGTCCGGTCAGCGAATCGTTGTGGGCGAGGTACGAGATGTGCTGCTCGCTGCGCCGGCGTTCGGTGATGTCGTCGAGCACCGTGAGGAGGTATTGTGCGTCGCCGCTGTCGTCGCGGATGGCGATCTTGCTGGCCTTGATCAGCCTGAGACCCTTGTCCGCCGTATTGATGTAATGCTCGGGCGTGGAGACGATGCTGTTGCGTTGCAATGTCTCGAGGTCTGACTTCACGATGATGTCCGCCCGCTCGGGCGGGAACAGCTCGTGCGCGGTCTTACCGATCAGGCGGCTGCGCAAATCGCCGGTCAATTCCTCATAGGCGCGGTTGAACAGCAGAAAGCGTCCGCCCTGTGCCTTCTCGCCCGTGCCGTCGACGTGACGCACGACGATCGGCACCGGAACCTGCTCGATTACGGCGTCGAGGAAGATTTTGGTGCGGCGCAGCTCGGCTTCGGTGAGCTTTGTCTTGGTCACGTCATGGATGACGGTTAGCCGGGCGCTGTGCCCGTTGTAGGTGAGCGCGCGCGAATATACCGCGATGTCGATCTTGGTGCCGTCGGCTTTGATGTGCTGGCCGACGTTTTCGACGAACTGGTCGGCGGACAGGCCGCGGATAAAGGTCTTGAAGCGCCCGCGATCGTTAGCCGGCCGCAGGTCGGCCACGTTCATCGCCATGAACTGCTCGCGGGTATAGCCGTAATGGGCAATAGCAGCCTCGTTGACGGCAAGGAAGCGCAGCGTCTCCCGGTCGATCACCCACATCGGCACGGGGTTGCCTTCGAACAGCAGACGGAAGGATTCCTCGCGGTCCTTGGCCTCGGTGATGTCCTGATGCGTCGCCACCCAGCCGCCATTGGCCATCGGCCGGTGGACGACGGCCACATATCGGCCGTCCCTCAGTTTATTGGTGGTCTGATAAGGCACCCGGCCAGCGACGTCGTTGAGGCGCGCCTTGAGATAAGCCGCGGCATCCTTCGGCCCATTCCCCTTGGCGACCGTATGCTCGAGGATCGCCTGGAACTGCGTGCCGGGTTTCGTGAGCTCCTCGGTGAGCTCATAGATGTCGGCATATTGCTTGTTGCAGATGATCAGGCGCTTGGAGGCGTCGAACATGCAGACGCCCTGCGAGATGTGGGCGAGCGCTGCGTCGAGCTGCTCTTTCTGCTTCTTGATTGCGCTCTCGGTCTCGATCTTGTCGGTGATATCCTCGTGCGTCGCCACCCAGCCACCGTCGGGCATCGTCTGGTTGACGATCTGGATGATGCGACCGCCTGGAGTCGGCACGTTCTGCTTCGTCAGCGTGCGCTTGGCGATCTGCGTCAGAATCTTGCCGTGATATTCCTCGGGATCGCCGCCAAAAGAGCCGCGCTCCTTGCGGTGCTTCAGGAGGTCGAGCAGCGACAAACCCGGTTTGACCACGTGGGGGGAGAGCCCATAAATCTCGATGAAGCGTTTGTTGACGACGACGAGCCGCGACATGGCGTCGAACATCACCAGACCCTGTGACATGTTGTTGAGTGCCACGTCGAAACGCAGGCTTTGGCCGCGCAATACCTCGGCTCGGTTGCGCTCCTCGCGGGCCTGTTCGAGCGCCTGGTAGTTGCGGAAAAGACGCATGAACAGCAGCGCGAACGCGGCAATGGCCGCAAGTATGAGCGCTGCCCCGACGGCAACATAGGTTGTTGTTTTTCGCCAGTGCGCGAGGATGGTAGAGGTGGCGCGCGTGGCGCTGACGACCATCGGGTAGCCGTCGACACGGTGACCCGCGATCAGGCGCGGGATCCCGTCGATCACACCGTCGATCGATCCGACGCCATGGTCGGAATTCTGGACGAGCTTCAGCGCAAGGGCAGTCGGAAACTTGCGCCCGATTTCCGCATCTGTTTCGGGATAGCGTGCCAGCAGCATGCCATCGCTTCGGAAAAGCCCGAAGCTGCTGTTTGCATTGGGGCTGATATCGCGGAAGTAATTCTGCAGATAATGGAGCTCGATTGCCGCGGAGATGACACCCAGAAATTCACCGTTCGCTCCGGAAATCTTGTGCGCGAGATGGATGACCCAGCTGCCGGTCGCATAGTCGTGGACCGGTTCACCGAGAAACGACCTCAGGCCCGGGCTCGTCTTGAGCGCCCTGAAGTAATCCTGGTTCGTGATGTTGACGTCGGGGATAGGCCACTGGCGCGAGAAATTGATCAACTGGCCTTTGGCATTGAAGATAGCGAGGGAGCCGACATAGGGCATGCCGCCCGTCTTGTCGCGCAGTTTCACGTGGACGGCGTGGCGCCTGTATTCACGCTCGATCGACTCGCTGTCGATCACCGGCAGCCCGGACAGATCGTCGTGGAAGCGTCGCTCCACCGCCTGCACGGCGGTGAATGCCTGCTCGATCTGCTTCGCGACAATGAGCGCGGAATTCGACAGCGCCTGCGCATTTTCCGTCACGACGCGCGTGCGCAGATTGTAGACGATGAGGCCTGCGCTGGTGATGACGATGAGCGCGAGCGTAACCGCGCAGACGAAGATCAGCCGCATCGGGCTGAAAAAACTCAGCGCCGCCCCATTTCGATCGCGCGCATTCTGCGCTGATGCAAGTTCAGACAACCACCGCACTTTGAAGCCACATCTCGCCTGCGGGAGACCCGTCGCTCGAAGCTATACGGCGTTGGTAATGCAAATAATTTAATCATTCCGTTTTCCATACGGTTCCATCGCGGGATTGTCACAGCAAAGAATTCGTTGGTTAATGCGCGCTTCCGGGACATGAATGATTTTAGCAGTCGGCACGCGATATAAGCCGAATTCGCGGCGCGGGGCCGGAGATCGCCTGTCAGGGAGTGCTGGTAACCGAAAGGTTGAAATCAGCAGCACGGCTTCGCGGGGCACAAGACGGGATGGGGCCCTTGTCGTTGAAGCCAGGCCAAAAGCAAACCGGCGGCACCAAGGTGCCGCCGGTTCTCAATGCAGATCGGATGTGTGCCGCAGCTGATGCCGCCGCTTACGCAACGCAAACGTACTGCGACCCCGTCATGCCAAGACGCTGCGCGGCGCCCCGTGCGAGATCGAGCCGGGCGCCCATTTTATACGCGATGCCCCAAGGCCCGGTGTCATTGACCCGGACTGTGATCGAGCGGCCGTTCTTCGGATTGGTCACCGTCAGCGTCGTGCCGATCGGCCACGTGCGCGCTGCTGCAGTGTTGCCGTTCGGGTCGAAGCGCTCGCCGCTGGCGGTTCGTTTTCCGGATGAGTAGTGACTTGCGAGAACTTCCTGTCCGGCGCAGTTGCCGGATTTCTTGACGTACTTATGAACTGAGCCCCAACCCGCGGCATGGGCTGTGCCGAATGAAAGAACGCCCACGAGAATTGCAATGCCAACGTGCTTCATTGAAATTGTCCCCTTCAATGATTTGTATTTGGAACCGGTAGGGCGGGATAAGGTGTCAGAAGCAAGGCAAGACTGTGCGAACGGTAAATCGGTATAGTAGCTATGCGTAATTCGGTACGAATTTGCCGCGATTTTCGCCCGATATGCGGCTCAACGGTGGCAATTAAGGTTCCGCGCCGCGCCGCTGATTCGAAAAATCAGATTCGCGGCTCACAAAATTTCTCCGCATCGACTTGGGTCGTTCCCGCGCGGAATAATTTCAGCTGAAATTCCGTCGTGTCGTTTATGACGTGAGTGCTTGCTTCCCGACTCCGCAGAAGAAGGAGTTGGCTCCGCAGCGGCGCAAACCGGAAAAGCGGTGGATATTGCGGCCCGCAAGCGATTACGTCACCGAACTGCGGGATTGCGCCTGTTGATCGGCGGAAGTCTCGCAGCTAGCGTTCCGCAACCGACCGGCCATTTGACGGTGATTCATCGTGACGGCAGAGGTCCCTGCGTACGTTGATCTTCCGGCGACGCGCGCAGCGGGCGGCGCCGATGCGCGGACATGGCTGCGCGGGATCGGCGTGCGCCAGGTGCGCCTGATCACCGGCCTGGTGATGTTCGCCTACATCTTTTCGCATTTCTTCAACCACGCACTCGGTGTCATTTCCTATGACGCCATGGAAGCGTGGCTTTGGTACCACGTGACGTTCTGGCGGCAGCCGCTCGTCAACGACACGCTCTACATCGCTGCCGCCATCCATTTCTCGCTTGGGCTTTGGGCGCTCTATCAGCGGCGGCACTTTCGGTATACCGGCGCCGAGCTGATCCAGCTTCTGCTCGGCCTCAGTATTCCGCTCTGGCTCGCCGACCATCTCGGTGCGCAGCGGCTGACGGCCACGCTGTTCGATACGCCGCCTTTCAACTATGCCACGCCGCTGTTCGCCTATTGGGTCAGCGCGCCGTACAACATCGCCATCCAGTTCATCTCCCTCACCGTTGCCTGGACGCACGCCTGCATCGGCCTCTATTTCTGGCTGCGGATGAAGTCGTTCTTCGACTGGGCGGCCCCATATCTTCTCGCTGTAGCCATCCTGCTGCCGACGCTCGCCATGGTCGGCGCGCACCACGGCGGGCGGGAAGTCGCCCAGCTCGCCGAAGACGCCGATTGGCGCAAGGAGAACCTGCAGAGCGTCACGGCGCCGCAGGCGCGGATGATCAAGAACATCGTCCTGGTGTATTTTCCGTTGGGCTATGCGGCGGCGATCGGGTTTGTTTTCGTCGCGCGTGGCGTGCGCTCCTTGCGTGAGCGCCGGCGCGGGCTGATCTCGATTTCGTTTCCCGACCGGCAGGTGCGCGTGCCGAAGGGCGTGAGCGTCCTCGAAGCGTGCCTGCGCTACAGCATCCCGCATGCCAGCGTGTGTGGCGGCCGGGCGCGCTGCTCGACCTGTCGCATTCGCGTTCTTGGCGATATCAGCGCCCTGCCGCCACCGTCCGGGCGCGAAGCGTTCGTGCTCGATCGCGTCGGCGTCACCGCCAACCCGTCGATCCGTCTTGCTTGCCAGCTGCGGCCGGACTCGGACATCGGCGTGATTCCGATCCTGCCGTCGTCAATGAACGCGAATCTGCTGCGCAAGGGCCGCCGCATGAACATCGGGAAGGAGCATTACATCGTCAGCATGTTCGTCGACATGCGCGGTTCGACCAAGCTCGCCGAAGCGCGGTTGCCATTCGACGTCGTGTTCCTGATCAACCGTTTCCTCGCCGCCGTCTCGCAGGCCGCGCTCGATGCGGGCGGCCAGCCCAATCAGTTCGTCGGCGACGGGACGCTGGCACTGTTCGGCCTCGAGACAAGCCCGGAGACGGCGTGCCGTCAGGCGCTGCGCGCAGCCGCCAGGGTCGCGGCCAATGTCGAGAGCATGAACAGGCAGATGAAAGCGGATCTGCGCGAGCCGATCCAGTACGGCATCGGCATCCATGGTGGCGACGTGATTGTCGGCGACATCGGCTTCAAGGAGCACACCGTGTTTACGGCGCTCGGCGACCCGGTGAACGTCGCGGCGCGGCTGCAGGACCTGACCAAATCAATGAACTGCAGGGCCGTCATTTCGAAAGACGTCTGCGCCACCGCGGGAATACCTGCCGGTGCGCTGGAGCAAACGGAAGTTGCGATCCGCGGGCGCGACGAACCGATGATCGTGTGCAAGGTCGACGACCCGGCGGTGCTGCCTGGCCTGGTCGACGCTGCGGCGCAGGCTTCGGCGGACAAAAAGCATGCGGCCCACGCCGGCCAGATTATTTCCGGTCCTCGAACGGCGACTTGATCGAGAGGCCGATGGAAGGTGTCGTCGGGTCTCTGTAGAACGGCGTGGTGTTGTAAATCCGGTCGGAGGAATCCGGCGTCCGGCCTGGACGCAGGTCGAGCGATGAGCCCGGCGGAATAATCGGAATGATCGGGACCTTGAAGTCCTCGAGCGGCACCTTGCGGACGTAGTCGTCTTCGCGAATGTTCTTGTTGTCTTGCGCCTGCGCGGCCTGGATTGCCAGAGCCCCAAGCGCAGCCGCCAGAGACAACGTCACGACGTGAGATGCCTTCATCGCCGCCTCCCGTAGGCCGGCGTCGAGCCGACCATTAAAAAGTCTAGCACTGAGTATTTCAGCCGTACATGCACGTAGAAGACGAACGCAAGGCTATACCCGCTCGACAAAGCTATCCACCACGCGCTTTTCGCCGGCCTTGTCGAAGGCAATGGTGAGTTTGTTGCCGTCCACGGCCACCACGTTGCCGTTGCCGAATTTCTGGTGAAACACGCGTTCGCCGACAGTGAAGGATGAGACGGTACCGGTGGATTTGGCGATCAGCTCGCCTTCGATGGTGAGAGGGGCCTTGCGTAGAGTCTCACGGCGCGCTCCGCGTGCCGTCTTTCCCTTAAGGGGAGGGATGTTCTCCGCATCGGCATCGTCATATACGCCGTCCGGCACGTAGCGCGGCTGGCCATTGTCATAAAATCCGCCGCGGCCCTTGCGTGCCTGCGCGCGTTGCCAGCCCGGCGTGGTGTATCCCGAGCCGAAGGCATTCACCTCGTCGAAGCGCGAGGCGCCGTAGCCCGACATGCCGAAGCCGCTACCCGGGGCTTCTTTTACCTCCACATGCGCCTCGGGTAGTTCGTCGAGGAAGCGCGATGGAACGGTCGAGGTCCACAGGCCATGGATACGACGATTGGTGGCGAAATAGACCTTCGCAAGCTTGCGCGCGCGCGTCAGACCGACATGGGCCAAGCGGCGCTCTTCCTCGAGGCCCGCACGGCCGCTCTCGTCGAGCGAGCGCTGATGCGGAAACAGGCCTTCCTCCCAGCCGGGCAGGAAAACGCAGTCGAACTCGAGGCCCTTGGCCGAGTGCAGCGTCATGATATTGACGGCCTGCTCGGCCTCGTTGCCCTCACGGTCCATGACGAGGGAAATGTGCTCGAGGAAACCCTGCAGGTTCTCGAACTCCTCCATCGAGCGCACCAGTTCTTTCAGGTTCTCCAGGCGGCCGGCGGCATCGGCGGAGCGGTCCTTTTGCCACATGTCGGTGTAGCCGCTCTCGTCGAGCACGATTTCCGCAAGTTCGGTGTGCGGCATTGAATCCTTGCGCAGACGCCAGCTCTCGAAGCTCGTCATCAGGTCGCGCAGCGCCTGACGCGGCTTCGGTTTCATCTCGTCGGTGGCGGAGAGCGCACTGGCCGCTTCGGTGAGCGGGATGCGCTTCTTGCGCGCGTAATCGTGCAGCATCTGCACTGTGGCGTCGCCGAGGCCGCGTTTGGGCACGTTGACGATGCGCTCGAAGGCGAGATCGTCGGCCGGCTGGGCGATCACGCGCAGATAGGCGAGGGCGTCGCGGATTTCCGCGCGCTCGTAAAAGCGCGGGCCGCCGATCACGCGATAGGGCAAGCCGAGCTGGATGAAACGGTCTTCGAATTCGCGCATCTGGAACGAGGCACGCACCAGGATCGCAATCTCGTCGAGCGGATGGTCCTCCCCGCGCTCACGCGCCTCGCGCTGCAGCTGCTCGATCTCCTCGCCGATGGCGCGGGCTTCTTCCTCGCTGTCCCAGGCGCCCGTGACTTGGACCTTTTCGCCCAGCACATCTTCCGTGCGCAGCGTCTTGCCGAGCCGGCCTTCGTTGTGCGCGATGAGATGGGATGCGGCAGCGAGAATGTGGCCAGTACTGCGATAGTTCCGTTCAAGGCGAATGACCTTCGCGCCCGGGAAGTCGTGCTCGAAGCGCAGGATGTTGTCGACTTCCGCGCCGCGCCAGCCGTAGATCGACTGGTCGTCGTCACCGACGCAACAGATGTTTTTGGGCCTTCGCTCTTCGGTCATTCCGGGGCGCGCTGAAAGCGCGAACCCGGAATCCAGAGGTTCTGTCGCAGCGCTGGATTCCGGGTCCGCAGCTTCGCTGCGTCCCGGAATGACGGCCGTGGATGCTGGCGTCGTCTGCGCCAGCAGCTTCAGCCACAGATATTGCGCGACGTTGGTGTCTTGGTATTCATCGACCAGAATGAATTTGAACCGCTGCTGAAACGAGCGAAGGACATCGGCGTTCTGACGGAACAGCCGGATGTTTTCGAGCAACAGATCGCCAAAGTCGGCGGCGTTGAGCGTCTTCAGTCGCTCCTGATAGGCAATGTAGAGCTTCTTCCCCTTGCCGTTGGCAAAGCTCGCGGCCTCGCCCGATGGCACTTGCTCAGGCGTGAGGCCACGGTTCTTCCAGCCGTCGATCAGCATCGCGAGCACACGCGCGGGCCAGCGCTTCTCGTCGAGCTTCTCGGCCTCGAGGATCTGCTTGATCACGCGGATCTGGTCGTCGACATCGAGGATGGTGAAGTTGTTCTTGAGTCCGACCAGTTCGGCATGCCGGCGCAGGATCTTCACGCCGATCGAGTGGAAAGTGCCAAGCCAGGGCATGCCTTCCACGATCTGTCCGACCATCTGGCCGACGCGCTCCTTCATCTCGCGTGCCGCCTTGTTGGTGAAGGTGACGGCGAGGATCTGGCTCGGATGTGCACGGCTCAGATTCAAAATGTGTGCGATGCGCGTGGTCAGCACGCGCGTCTTGCCGGTTCCGGCGCCGGCGAGAACCAGTACCGGACCGTCGAGCGTCTCGACCGCCTGCCGCTGCTCCGGGTTGAGGTCCGCGAGATAGGACGCGGCGCGAGCGCCGAGCGCGCGCGCGGCGATGCCGCCCGCGGCGGGCTGCGGGCTCATGGGAGCGGGGTCGTTACGCTTCGGCTCGGCCATTTTGTCCGGGGTGGGCGGCCAATATCAGAACTTTGGCGCCGGAATGATTCTCAATAGCAAAGATGGCACTCGCGGGCGCCAATTTCGAGGCCGGAAGCGGCCTTGTGCGCCCTGAGGCGCGGATTTAGCGTGATTTTTCCGCGTAATTTTCAGTATTGGGGGAACTCCGTGCGATTGAAGGACAAAGTGGCGCTCGTTACCGGCGCAGGCCGCGGCATCGGCCGCGACATTGCTCTCGCTTATGCGCGCGAGGGCGCGCATGTCGTGATCAACGACGTCGATCCGGTAACCGCAGAGGCGACCGCAAAGGACGCCGCGGCGCTCGGAAGCAAAAGCCTAGCGGTGGTGGCGGACGTTGCGAAATCCGCCGACATCAACCGGCTCGTCGACACCATTATCAAAGAGCGCGGGCGCATCGACATCGTGGTCAACAACGCGATGAAGATCGTGCCGGGCAAGCTCGAGGCGCTCCCGGAGGCTGCGTGGGACACAACGATGAGCATCGGTCTCAAGGGCGCATTCCTGGTGAGCCAGGCGGCGGCGAAACACATGATCGCGCAGAAGTCCGGCGTGATCGTCAACATCGCGTCGATCGCCGGGCTTTTTCCCTACAATTGGGCCGGCGCCTACAGCGTTGTGAAGGCCGGGCTCATCATGCTCACCAAGCTGCAGGCGATGGAGTGGGCGCCCTACGGCATCCGCGCCAATGCGATCACGCCCGGCTACATCCGCACGCCCGGCACGGAAGCGATGTACGCCGATCCGGAAATCTACGAGGGCCGCCGCAAGGGCGTTCCGATGGGCCGCGTCGGCTCGGGCGAGGATATCGCCGGACCAGCAGTTTTCCTGGCTTGCGACGAGTCACGCTACACGACCGGCAGCGTCGTCGGCTCCGACGGCGGCCAGGCGGTCGGCTATTTCCTCACGGTGCCGGGGCGGCGCTTTTCGGGCGGGAGGATTGATTAGTTCGAACTCTCAATCGTCATGCCCGCGCTTGTCGCGGGCATCCACGTCTTCCCTGCGTAAGAAGACGTGGATGGCCGGGACAAGCCCGGCCATGACGGTGTAAGTCCGGTCACTGCCGAGGATAAATTTTGGACACAGAAGTCATCATTGTCGGCGCCGGACCCGTGGGCTTGACGCTCGCGATCGATCTCGGCCGCCGCGATGTGCGTTGCATCCTGGTGGAGCAGAAGGACGCACCGCAGTTCCTGCCTAAAATGGAGCGGTGCAACGCCCGCACAATGGAAATCTATCGCCGGCTCGGCATTGCGCAGAAAGTCCGCGACGCCGGCTTTCCGCGCGACGTACCGATGGATGTCTTTATTGTTACCTCGCTGATCGAGCCACCGCTGCTTCATTTGCCATATCCGTCGGTGGCGCAGGCACAGGCCGAGATTGCTGCGTGCACCGACGGCTCGATGCCGCTGGAGCCGTACCAACTGATCTCGCAATACACGCTGGAGCCGCTGCTCAAGTCGGTTGCGGAGACTCTGCCGACGGTCGACGTGCGCTATGGCTGCGAGTTTCTTGCCTTCGAGCAGGATGCCGCCGGCGTGCGTGCGAAGGTGAAGACACGCAGTGCGGTGTCTGAGCTCACCGCGCAGTACCTTGTCGGCTGCGACGGTGGCAGCAGCGGCGTGCGCCGCCAGCTCGGCATCAAGCTCAGTGGCGATGCCAATCTGCTGCAATTGCGGCAGGCGCTTTACCGCTGCGATGACCTGTTTGAGCGCATCCCCATCGGGAAAGGCCGGCACTATCACGTGGCCGATGCGCACAATTCGTTCCTGATTGTGCAGGATTCGACTAGGCATTTCACCCTGCACGCGACGGTGGATAGCGATGATGCAATGAAGGCGATGTTCGAGCAGGTCGTCGCAATGCCGGTGAAATATCAGATGCTGTCCTGCGCGCCGTGGCGGCAGAATTTGCTGCTGGCGGACAGCTACGGGCAGGGCCGCGTCTTTCTCGCCGGCGACGCCGTGCACCTGGTGATCCCGACCGGTGGCCTCGGCATGAACAGCGGCGTCGGTGACGCCGTCGACCTGTCATGGAAGCTCGCGGCAACCCTCCGGGGCTGGGGCGGACCAAAGCTCCTCGCGTCCTACGAAATCGAGCGCCGGCAGGTCGGCGCGCGTAATGTTGAGGCCTCGCGTCACGCCTCGCGTGGACGGCGCGCCTGGCGCGCGGCTTTCAAGCCGAATATTCGCGACAAGACGCCCGAAGGCGCCGAGACCCGCGCCAAGCTCGCGGCGATCGCCGACGTCGAGCAGCGCAAGAGCAACGAGATGATCGGGGCCGAGCTTGGCTACCGCTACCGCGAGTCCCCGATCATCTGGCCGGAAGTGGGCGAGGGGCCGCCCGACGATTTCATGAAATACGTGCCGACGTCGTGGCCGGGTGCGCGGCTGCCGCACGTCTGGCTCTCTGACGGCACGGCGCTGCACGACCGGATCGGTGACGGATTTACGTTCCTTCGCCTTGCCGGTGCCCCGGCCGACACCACGCTTTTGGCAAGAGCTTTTGCACGCTATCGCGCGCCCTTCAGCGTCCTCGATGTCGCCGGCGCAGGCCCGCATGACGTCTATGGCCATGATCTTCTGCTGTTGCGCCCGGATCTGCACGTGATCTGGCGCGGCAATTATTTGCCGGACGCCGCAAAACTGGCCGCCGTGGCGACAGGGCATTGAGAGTATTTTTGCGTTAACCTCTCGGCCGTCATTGCCGGGCTTGACCCGGCAATCCATGATGACTCTCAACAAGGACGGCCTTACGTAAGGCCCTCTTGCGTTGCCACTCATCATGGATGGCCGGGTCAAGCCCGGCCATGACAGACGGGATGCCTCAAAAACTAAACCTCACGTTCGCCTGCGGTGACTACGAAATCATCCGGCCCTTGCTGAGGGGAAAGGTCGAAGTCGACGGCGTCGACCTCACGATCCTCACCGACATGGACTCTGCGACGCGGCATTGGCGCTTCCTCAACAAGGGAGAGTTCGACATCGCGGAGGTCTCGGCCTCGTCCTATCTCGCGGCGCGCGACAATGACCTGCCGTTCCGTGCCATCCCGGTGTTCCTGCATCGCCGTTTTCGCCACGGCTTCATGTTCATCAACACGTCGAAGGGGATCAAGAAGCCGGCCGACCTAAAAGGCCGCCGGATCGGCGTCAAGACCATGATGACAACGGCCGTGCTGTGGATGCGCGGCATCCTGCAGAGCGAATATGGCGTGCCGCTCAACAGCATCGAGTGGGTCGCGGAGATCGAGGACGACGTTAAGATCAGCCTGCCGCCAGACATCAAATACTCCTGCCTGCCGAACGACAAATCGGTCGAGACAATGCTGGTGGAAGGCGAACTCGACGCGGTATTTCATTCCGACTTCGTCAAGCCGTTTCTTGCCAAGGATCCACGCGTGGCGCGTCTTTTTCCGGATCACAAGGCGGAAGAGATGGCCTACTTCAAGCGCACCGGAATTTTCCCGATCATGCACGTGGTTGGCCTGCGCAAATCGCTCGCGGACGAGCACCCGTGGCTCGCCGTCAATCTGTTCAGGGCTTTCAACGAAGCAAAGGCAATCGCGATGAAGCGCATGGCGAACCCGCGCATCGTGCCGCTCGCCTGGTATCGGGACGCCTGGGAAGAGCAGGAGCGCATCCTCGGCACTGATCCGTGGGAGTACGGACTAACCGAGAAGAACCGCAAGGTGCTCGAGACGCTGGTCGGCTATTCGCACGAACAGGGGCTGATCAAAAAACGTCCGGCACTCGATCAGCTGTTTCTCGGCGTCGATACGGGGCGCAAGCGCGGCGGGGAGTACAGGATCTAGCGGATATTGCGCGCCAAACCCGAAGACCGTAGCCTCCGGGCAAACAAAACGATCTCGGGAGGATTCATCCGTGCGCAAGACATTTGCATTGGCCGCCGTTGCACTCGCCGTCAGCCTTACCGGCGCGCAAGCGCAAGAGAAAGTCTGGAAACACGGCATCCTTGAAGCCAAAAGTGATGCCGGCTTCATCGCCATGGTCGACAAAGGCGGCTTTGCCGCCAAACGCGGGCTGAAAGTCGAACTGTTGCAGATCAAGGCCGGCGCCACGCTGATGAAGGCCCTGCTCTCGGGAGAGATCGACAGCGTCGACATGGGTGCGGCGGAATCGATCGTTGCGGGCGCGCGCGGCACCGGCGTGAAGATCGTCGGCTGCGGCTGGCCCGGCGTGCCGCAGGTCGTCCTGGCCAAGGCCGAAATCAAGTCACTGGCCGATCTCAAGGGCAGGACCGTCGCGATCTCCTCACCCGGCTCGCTGCCCGACCTGCTGTTCCGCGGCATGCTCAACGAGGCAAATGTGCCATTCGCAGACGTCAAGCTGGCGACACAGGGCGCAGACCTCGACCGTTATAAGTCGCTGGTCGCGGGTATCACCGACGCCGCCGTCGTGTCGAACGAGTTCGAGGCAGTGATGCCGTCCAACATCAAGGTGCTGGCGAAAGGCAGCAGCGCGGTGCCGAATTTCCTCCGTCTCTGTGTCGCGACCAGCGGCAAAGTCCTGAGTGAACGCCGCGACGACCTCGTGAAATTTGTCGCCGCCGAGATGGACGCCTACAAGTTCGCGCTGGCGAACCGCGCCGAGACCATCAAGGTTTCCCAGGAAATGACTCACGCCAAGCCGGACGACAAGCGCGCGGAGTTCATCACCGATGAGGCCATCAAGGACAAGCAGATCGATCCGACGCTGTCGATTCCGCTCGACCGCCTCGACTGGATGCAGAACCTGTTTCTGAAGGCCGGCGTGATCAAGCAGACGGTGCCGATCGAGTCGATCGTCGACAAGACCGTGAACGCCGATGCTGCGAAGATTGCGGGGAAATAGTGCGCGTCACCGCCCCGGCATCGCGATGCGGCGCCCGACCGCTTCTGGCCGCGGCAATTGGCCGTGCGCTGCTTTCATTCGCGCCAGCGAGCGCATGACCGAATCGGGGAATGGGGCGACCTTCTTTGCCCCCATGTCGACGTGCAGGGTCATGTTCTCCGAGGTCGCGGATACCCAGCCCTCGGTCGCGTGAAACAACTGCTCGAAATAGTGGAAGCGCTTTGCATCGAAGTCCAGCAGCTGAAACGTGACACGCACGGGGTCGTTGGCGTACAGCTCGCGCACGTAGCGCACGTGCACCTCAGCCGTGAAGGTCGAATGATTGGCGCGCTTGAGGTAATCGACTCCGATACCGATGAGCTCGTACACCTCATCGACCGCGCGATCGAACAGCACGTTGTAGTAGGCCATGTTGAGATGGCCGTTGTAGTCGATCCATTGCGGCTCGACATGCATCAGCGATGAGACGAAGGGTGCGAAGAAAACCGGATCGAGGTCAGTGCGGTCGAGCATGATTCAGGCCGAGATCGGATAAACCGCCTTCCCGCCGCCGAGAACTCGCGCCACATCGCTGGCGCACTTGGTTTGCAATTCCTCAAGCGCTTCGATCGAGTAGAACGCCGTGTGCGGGGAAATGATGACGTTGTCGCGGCCGAGCAGAGGTGAGTCCTTGGCCAGCGGTTCGGCTGCCACCACGTCGAGGCCGGCGCCACCCACCTGTCCGGAATCGAGCGCGGCGAGAAGGGCGGGCTCGTCGATCAACGGCCCGCGGGCCGTGTTCACGATATAGGCGCCTTTCTTCATCTTGGCGAAGACTGCGGCGTTCATCATGCCGCGCGTTTGCGGCGTGAGCGGCGCGTGCACCGATACATAGTCGGATTTGTTGAGAAGGGTATTGAAGTCCACACTCTCGACACGTGCAGCCGTGAACACGTCCGGCTTTGCGAAGGGATCGAAGGCAATCACTTTCATTCCGAAGGCCTGCGCCTTAGGTGCGACCAGCCGTGGAATGTGCCCGAAGCCGACCAGACCGAGCATCGTGCCCTCAATGCGGCGGATTGGTACGACCGCCGGCATTTCCCAGCGGCCGCCCTGGACGAGCTTGTTGGACAAGGGAATCTTCCGGATGAGCGCAAGCAGCAGCGCCATCGCATGGTCGGATACCTCCCGGATGCAGTAGTCCGGCACGTAATTGACTGCGATGCCTTTCTCCTTAGCGGCGACGAGATCGATATTGTCGACTCCAAGTCCGAACCGACCGATCGCCTTGCAACGGGTGAGCTGAGTGAGAATGTCGCGGGTGAGCTTTGCGTAGGTCACCAGGATCGCATCGGCATCCTTCGCGACCGCGAGGATGTCGTCGGCGTTGACGCTCTGCGACATACGGTAGGTCGGGTTGAGCTTCGAAAGCGCGGCCTTGGCTGGATCTAGGGACGGGAACACGCTGTCGGTCACTGCAATCACGGGGCCGGCCATCAAAAACTCCACAGGCAAAAAAACGGAACGGGCGCGAAAACTACGACAGCGGCATGCAGCCGTCCACCCGAACAGGCGAGGGCTGCCCGCGATTTCAACGGCTTAGCGCAATTAACCAAAAATTAACGACGGCCACGCCGGACGGGGCTTGCTGGACTATCCTCGCAAAAAAATACGGGAGCGCGGCAATGGTAGAAAAGATTGCTCGAGGAGCCTACGTATTCGTCGTCGGCACGATGATCATCGCCTGGGTCGTTTCGTTCAACAAGGAAACGCCCCCCGGACCGCAGACCGGTCCACAGGTCTGGTACATCCATTCGTAGGTGTGTCGTCGGGCGCCGGCGAACTCTGCTCATGGTTGGACGCACATGAATAGCGCCTTGGCGCAGGTCGTAATCCCTTACGGCAACTTCGACGACGGTTTCGAAAAATATCTGGTCGCCACGATCACGTTCCTGCTTCTTTGCTTTGCAGTCTGGCAATATTTCCGCAGGTAGCGGCTCGCCGCCGGCTATGTCCTGGATCAGTCAGGTCGCGAGAAAATTTTCGACCTCGTCGAGGAATCGTTCCCACGCCGGTTCACCCGCCAGCAAGATATGGTTGTCGCTTTCCAGCGTCACGAATCGTGCATTCTGGATTGATGCGGCGAGCGATCGGCCCTGCTCAAGCGGGACCACATTGTCATGCCGGCTATGAAGCACCAAGGTCGGCACCTGAACTCTTGGCAGCAATTCGGTAACTTCGATATCGTCACAGGCATTACGAATACGTGCCGCGTTTTCGGCGGTTGTGGTTTTCCGCTGCAATTCCGCAAGCCACTTAATCTGCTCGGGCGATCCATTCGGAATGAAGACGGAGCTAAAAGCGCGCATGAAAGCCGAGTGAGGGTCACCCCAGCCGTGACGAAGCAAAGATAGGAACACGCGCGCCTTGTCAGCTTCATCAGCCGATCCACGCTTGTTGCGGCCCAGCGCATAGCCTCCGTACAAAATAAGTTTCGTAACCATCTCGGGATGGGCCACGGCATATGCGATCGCGATGGCGGCGCCCTGCGAAATGCCGAGAATGGCAAAGGGCGGCACCTTGGACGCTTCGATGACGGCCTCGAGATCGCGCACGAAGCCACTAAGCGAAATGTCTTTTACGTCACGGTCCGACAGACCGTTGCCCCGGCCGTCATAGCGAACGAGACGGTTTTTCTCAGCGAGGCGTTGAAGCAGCGGTGACCAGACAGGGCTTTCCCAATCGTATTCAAGATGCGTGAGCCAGTTTGCGGCCTTCACAAGCACGGGGCCGCTGCCGACTGCCGCATACGCGATATTGATGTTGTCGGCCGAGCGGCAGAATGAAATTTCCTGCTTATGGGCAAATGCCGTCGGGGGGTCAGGCGCCGGTTCCGGGGCTCGAACGCTCGCGATAAACCGGACACCCTTGCGGGGAATCGTGCGCACGAATTCTTGTTGCCCTGCGCTGTCGCCGAGGGCCTTGCGCACGGCATTGATGCGGCTGTCAAGGGTCGAGTCCGACACGATGCGGCCACCCCAAACCGATGCAATAAGGTCATCCTTGCTGACGACGCGATCGCGGTTCTCGATCAGATAGACCAGAAGATCGAAAACCTGCGGCTCGACCGGGACGATGGCGCCATGCGTGCGCAGCTCCCGGCGCTCGCAGTCGAGCGCGAAGTTCTCGAATGAAAACAGCATGTTGTCGCCCGCAAAATGACATAGGGATTATAACTCACGCGTGCATTGATGAGAAATCAATCTCGCCTCAATGGCTTATCAATGCTTCCGCAACGACACCGGAAAAGAGCCTTGTCATGGTGTTGGCTCACGCAAGCCGCGAGCCATCATGTTTCGACTGCGACAAATCAGCCTGTGGAATTGGCTCCTGCAATGCGTCGCCGCGCTGCGCGCCTGGGCAATGCGGCCCGCACGGGTGAAGCCATTTCGCATCAATCGGTTTCATTGAATTGGCGAACTCTTATTCCGGCCCTTCCGGCACGCCGGCCTTGCGCAGTCCCTCATAGTAGCGATCTGCGCCCATATCGCGGCTGAAGGGATGCATATCGCGCACGAAGGCGACGGAGAAATTCGGTCGTATCCGCGTCAACTCGGCGAGATAACGCCGCGCCTCGTCTTCGCGTCCCAATTGTCCCAATGCCGAGATGAGAACCGCGTAGCGCGACCACTGGAAGCTTGGTTGCCCCAAAGCCCGCAGCGCAAAACGCACCGCGGCTTCATCTTGACCGACAAGATATTTGGCCTCGGCGAGCCGTGCGAGATACGAGCCCATATTGGGGTCCTGCGGACTGAGCCGGATCGCGGATTCCAGATGCGGGAAGGCTTCGTGCGGTTTTCCCGAGAACACGAATGCGGCGCCCAGGCCATAATGCGCAAGCGCCAGGCTCGGATTGAGATCGAGGGCGAGTTCGAGCTCGGAAATGGCCGCCGCATATTCCCGTCGCAGATAGCGCGTGCGTCCCAATGTGCACTGCGCCCCTGCGTCATCGCGGTCAAGTGCAACGGCCCTTTTGCGCGAACTCGATGGCGCGTTCGCGATTGTGGGCGATCGATTCGGCGAATCCGTAGACGACTTCGTAGTAGTAGGCCTCGGCCGTGGCTGAGTAGGCAGGCCCAAGCTCGGGGTCGATCGCAATTGCCGCGGCAAACTGCTTGCGTGCTTCGACAAGGTCGTCCTTTGTATAGCGATAGAGATGAAACATGCCACGCTGATAGATGCTCCACGCATCGATGCTCTCGCGGTGTTTCACGCGGGCTCTTTCGCGCTCGGCACGGCCAAGCTCCGGCTCGATGCCGCCGACGATTGTCTGCGTGATGTCATCCTGGACGGAAAAGATATCGGACAGCGCGCGATCGTAGCTCCTGGCCCAGACGCTGCTGCCATTGCTGCCGTCGATGAGCTTGGCGGTCACTCGAATACGATCGCCGGCACGGCGGACGCTGCCCATCAGGATGTATCGCACACCAAGCTCGCGAGCGATGTCGTTGGGGTCGGTGTCTCTGCTCTTGTACGCAAAGGCGGAGCCGCGCGCGATGACAAAGAACCAGCGCACGCGCGACAGCGCCGTGATGATTTCCTCGGTCACGCCATCCGCGAGAGAATCATCTGCCGCATCGCCGCTCATATTGCTGAAGGGCAGGACCGCGATGGATGGCTTTTGTGGAAGCGCGAGGCCGGGATCGGCCTCCACGTTTGTCATTTGGTTTGCGGTGTCCGTCGCCTCGACGGACGCGACAAAGCGAAAGCCTTTCCTCGCGAAGGTGCGGATGCAGGTCTGTTTCTCGCCAGTGTCGCCAATGGCCTTGCGCACCGCGTTGATCCGGCTGGTCAGCGTCGAGTCAGAAACGATGCGGCCGGCCCAGACCGCGGCAATCAGATCATCTTTGCTGACAACGCGATCACGATTTTCGATGAGATAGACGAGAAGATCGAAAACCTGTGGCTCGAGAGCGACCGCGGCGTCACCTTTGCGCAACTCACGGCGCTGGCAGTCCAGCTCATAATTATTGAATAAAAACAGCACGTTGTGCCCTGCGAACGACCGTAAAACTCCACGGATCGGCCCTCTAAAGCGAAATCAAGACTTCCTCAAGAACAAATCAAGCGGGACTCAAAGTCTTTCGACCGCGAAGGGCGCATTCATGCTGCCGAAAACGAATGGAGCATGTGATGGGATTGCACACGATCAGGCGCTTCGGGACCGATGTCTACCGCTATCGCAAGGAAGCACTGGCCCTTCGCGCGCAAACCAGGACGGAATTCTTCCGGATCGCCGGCCGCGTTTTTCGCCCGGTGATTCTTGCGATCGTTGCCGGATATCTGTCGATGCGCGTGATCGCCCCGTCGGCGGCGGCTGAAGTCCCCGAAACGATCGCCGCTCGCGGCGAAACGCTGATAGCAACGGCTCACGCGACCGGCGCGCAAGTCTACGAGTGCAAGACAAATTCCGACGGCAAATTGGTCTGGCAATTCCGCGAGCCGATCGCGACGCTGATGATCGACGGCAAGACCGTCGGCCGCCATTTTGCGGGACCGGTCTGGGAGATGGCGGACGGCAGCGCCGTGAGCGCCAAGGTGTCGGCGCAGGCACCGGGCGCGACCACGAACGATATTCCTCTTCTCAGGCTGGATGTTGCAGCCCGGCATGGATCCGGGCTTCTCAGTGGAATCACGACGATCCAACGCTTGAATACGCGCGGTGGACGTGCCGATGCGGCCTGCGATTCAACGGGAACATTTCTGAGCGTGCCGTACAGCGCGGACTACGCTTTTTACAAGAAGGCTGCTGCCGACGTGCGGTCTCATTGACGCGGTTGTCATCCAATCAGAGGACGTAATGCAATTACAGGTCACTAATATCCACCGTCGCAGCAATGGCACCATCGATACGGATGTTTATCGACAGAGGGCCTTCCTGTTGCGGCGGGAGACCAAAAACCAGATCTTGCGCCGGTTGGGACGCTCTGCCCGGCCGCTGATCGGCGCAATTGCGATCCTCGTGAGCTACGCCTTGCTGTTGCCTCGCACTCCGATGCCTCAGGGCGCCGCCTCAATGCTCGCCCCGGCCAAGGTCTCCCCGCTGTTCGATTCACTGAGAACACAAAAGTTGAATCACCGCAGTCAATAGGAGATGTTCATGGGAAAACTCGTCGCATTTCTGTATGGCATCGTGGCTTACCTCGTCTTCGCGATTGTCATTATTTACTCGCTCGGCTTCGTCAGCGGGCTAGTGGTGCCGAAAACGATCGACTCCGGCCCCGCAGGGCCGCTCGTGGAATCCATTGTTATCAACCTCGTGCTGTTGACGATTTTTGCCCTGCAGCACAGCGTGATGGCGCGGCCTCAATTCAAGAAATGGTGGACGACGATCGTCCCGAAATCCGTTGAGCGCAGCACCTACGTGCTGCTCGCCAGCCTCGCGCTCGCGCTCGTGTTCTGGCAGTGGCGGCCAATTCCCGGCGTGGTGTGGGACGTAAAGGATCCCACGATTGCCGCGTCGCTCTTGTACCTCGGATTGTTCGGCTGGGTGCTGGTCTTCCTCAGCACGTTCATGATCAATCACTTCGAGCTGTTCGGCCTGCATCAGGTCGCCAACAATCTCGCCGGCAAGCCGATGCCGCCGATGAAGTTCAAGACACCGATGCTGTATAATGTCGTCCGTCATCCGATCTATCTGGGCTTCATCATCTTCGTCTGGGCGACACCCGTGATGACGGCCGGACACCTGCTGTTTGCCGGGGTTGTGACGGCTTACATCTTTGTCGGGATCGCGCTCGAGGAACATGACCTGATTGCCGTGTTTGGCGACGAGTATCGGCGCTACCGGCAGCGGGTGGCGATGATCGTTCCCTTCATCGGACGATCGTCCTGAGCTAACGAGGCCGGCGGGCGGCGGATTCCCCTAACCGAAGGTTGTCCCCGCAACCCGCGCCGCTGCCGGCCTCGTTTCACCCGCGTGTGTCCTCTGCTAACGTCGGCTGACGCGTAGCAGAGGACAGTTTTATGGCCGTGAGTGAGGTTGCCGGACGGGAGCGCAATGCCGGCGCAATCAAGAGAGCTATTACGGCTCTAACTGCCGCCTTCGGCAACCGAGTGGTGACGTCGCAGGCCGTACGCGAGCAACACGGCAATACCGTCACCTGGATTGCAAATCAGCCGCCCGACGCCGTCGTTTTTCCGCAAAGCACCGAAGAGGTGCAGCAAACCGTACGGATCTGCGCCGAAAACGGCGTGGCGATCATTCCATATGGCGTGGGGACCTCGCTCGAAGGTCAAGTCAATGCGCCCGTCGGCGGCGTGTCGATCGATTTCCGCGACATGAACAAGGTTCTTGCCGTGCATGCCGAGGATCTCGACTGCGTTATCGAGCCTGGCATCACTCGCAAGGCCCTCAACGAGCAGCTGCGCGACAGTGGACTGTTCTTTCCGATCGATCCGGGCGCCGACGCTTCGCTGGGGGGCATGGCGGCCACGCGATGCTCCGGCACCAACGCGGTCCGCTACGGCACGATGAAGGACAACGTCCTCGCCCTCAAAGTGGTGCTGGCGAACGGAGAGGTGATCGATACCGCACGCCGCGCGAAGAAGACCTCGGCAGGCTACGATCTCACCCGGCTGATGGTCGGATCGGAAGGTACGCTGGGCGTCATAACGCAATTGACGTTGAAGCTGTCCGGCATTCCGGAAGCGATCTCAGGCGGGATTTGCCCCTTTCCATCCGTGGAAGCGTGCTGCAATACCGCAATTCACACGATTCAGTCCGGCATCCCGGTGGCGCGGATCGAACTGCTCGATGCGCTGCAGGTGAAGGCGGTCAACCTGCATTCAAAGCTGGGGTTGGCCGAAACGCCGATGCTGTTCCTTGAATTTCACGGCACCGAGGCGTCGGTCGCGGAGCAATCAAAGCGATTCGGTGAGATCGCGGCGGAATTCGGCGGCGGCCCCTTCACGTGGACGACGCGGCCCGAGGAGCGCACCAAATTGTGGGAGGCGCGCCACCACGCGGCACTGTCGAACTTTGCGCTGCGGCCGGGCGCCGCAATGGTCCCGACTGATGTTTGCGTGCCGATTTCGCGGCTAGCGGAATGTGTGACCGAAACGCAACGCGACATTGCGGAAAGCCGCATTCTTGCGCCGATCGTCGGCCACGTCGGCGACGGCAACTTTCATCTGACGCTTCTTGTTGACATGGACGATGCCGACGAGGTCAGGCGCGCCAAGGCACTTTCGGAACGGCTGGTCGAACGCGCGCTTGCAATGGACGGGACCTGCACCGGCGAGCATGGAGTTGGGCAGGGGAAAATGAAGTATCTGGTAGCCGAGCACGGCGCGACCGCGCTGGCAGTCATGGCCTCGATCAAACGCGCCCTCGATCCGCAGAACATCATGAACCCCGGTAAGATCGTCGCACTGAGCTGAGAGCAGCGCGCTTCTCGCTAACGTTGGCGCGACAAATGTTCCGCGACACAGATTTGCCGACAAGAGCGGCAAATCTGGCCTATATTTCATTAACGTGAGCGCGAACGGATGCCGGATGCGGTCTGGCGCTGGAGTTGGCGTTGCAAACCACACTGCTCGGATTGGCGATTGCGATCATCCTGGCGCTCGTCGCGGCGCTGGTAGGGCCGTTGCTGCTCGACTGGGGCAAGCATCGCACGCTGTTTGAAGCTGAGGCGAGCCGGCTGATCGGCGTCAACGTACGTGTGACGGGCGGCATCGACGCGCGGCTGCTGCCATCGCCGCGTCTCACGCTCCACGACATCCAGATCGGCGATGGCAGCGAAACGATCCGCGCTCGCTCGCTTGGCGTCGAGTTTGCGCTCGGCTCTCTCATGCGCGGTGAATGGCGTGCCGCCGAGCTTCATCTTGTCGGGCCACAGGTCCGTCTGGGCCTCGGTTCATCCGGGCGATTGCAGACCCCGAATCTGGCGATGACTTTCAAGCCGGACGAATTGTCGATCGACCGGCTCAGCATCGAAGACGGCACGGTTGAGCTCGCCGACGCGGCCAGTGGCACAAGCCTCACGCTCGGACGGGTTTGGTTCAATGGAGAAGCGCGATCACTTGTTGGCCCGGTGAAAGGCGAGGGTGCGGTCACGGTCGCCGGCGCGCTTTATCCCTACCGGCTCGCTTTGGGCCGCGTTAGCGAGGGGGGTACGCTCAAGCTGCACCTCAACGTGGATCCCACTGATTATGCGCTCAATTTTGAGGCCGATGGCACCCTGGCGGCTGCAGGCAATTCGCCGGGATTCGAAGGAACGCTAAGTCTGGCGCGGCCGGTTGGCATTGGCCTGCGCCGGCCAGGACCTGCGGCCGGCGATGTCACCCAGCCGTGGCGCGTCGGCGGGAAAATCAAAGCAACGGCGCAGTCGGCGCTGATGCAGGACGTCGAATTCCGGTATGGCTCAGAGGAGCAGGGGTTCCGGTTGACCGGCGTAGCCGATTTCAAATTCGGCGCGAGGCCGCGGTTCAACGGGGTCTTGTCGGGACGGCAGATTGATGTCGACCGGGCTGTTTCCGGAGGCGGTGGCGGGAAACAGGCGCCTGCGGTTGTGATACGCCAGCTTCTTGCGCTCGGAACGGGCGCATTCCGCACATCGATACCGGTGCAGCTTGGCATCGGCATCGATCAGGTGACTCTCGGCGGCAACGGCTTGCAGAATCTGCGCGGCGATATCACCAGCAATGCAAGCGGATGGAGCCTCGATCGTCTGGAATTCCGCGCGCCGGGTCTCACCCAGGTGCGGCTCAGCGGGCGTCTCGCCGTCGGCAATGACGGCGTTTCTTTTTCGGGGCCGGCACAAATCGACTCGTCCGATCCAAAAGCGCTGGCGCTCTGGCTCGAGGGGCGGGGCGATACCACGCAAGGCGATCTTCGACCGTTGAGCCTGCACGGCGATATCACGCTTGCCAGCGATAAAATAGCGGTTGAGCAGCTCAAGGCCGAATTCGATCGGAGGCCCGTGACGGGTCGGCTTGGCTACAGGCTCGCCTCCGCCGATCGGCCAGCGAAGCTCGACGCGGAGCTGAAAGCACCGCAGCTTGATATTGATGCCGCACTCGGCTTTGGCCGTGCGCTGCTCGCCGGCTCCACGCTCGAACGTCCGCGCGAGATGGCGCTTGCGATCGAAATCGGGCGTGCTTCATTCAGCGGGATCGATGCGGGAAATGCGCGCGTGCATATGCATGTGGATCCGGATGGACTGCAGGTCGACCGCTTGACGATCGGCGACATCGGTGGAGGAAGCTTCGTCGCAGCGGGCCGCGTCGAAACGAAGGGAAACGTGCCGCGCGGCTCATTCACCGTCGATCTGGAAACGACGAAGGCTGCAGCAATCGCCACGATCGCTGAGAAGGTCGTGCCGGAGCGGATCGCATCTGCCGTCAGAATTCTCGAGCAGGTTGGGCGTGCGAAGCTGCACGGGACGCTTGATGTCGCAGGCGACGACAAGTCGGCGACCGACGTGCGGATGGCCGTGACGGGGATGCTCGACGAACTGCATCTTGATGCGCGTGCGCGCGCTAGCGGCGATTGGCAGTCCCACAGCGTATCCGTGGTCGAGATGAATGCGACCGTCGACGCGACGGCGGGATCCCTGGTGAAATTTGCCAAGCTCGACGAGGTCGTCGCATCAGGCAATGGCCCGGCGCAGCTGAAGGCCAGTCTGAAGGGCCCGGTCGGCGGCGACCTTACATTCGATGTTCAAGTGGCGGGGGAGGGCCTGGCGGCAAAACTCACCGGCAAGGGAAAAGTGCCTGCGACCGGCGGCATCCAGGGCGACGCTTTGGTCGAGGTCCGCGAAGCTCATCTCAAGCCGCCGCGACCGGGACCGGGTGCCGCCGGCGCAGGCCAGCTTCCCATCAGAATGTCGTCGCGCGTCGCGCTTGCGGCGGGCGCTCTCACCTTTGACGACTTCGATGCAAAATTGGGCGCGTCCACCATTCATGGCCGCTTTCGCATCGACGATGCTTCTCCTCGGCGCATTGAAGGCGCCCTTGATGCGAATGTCGTCGATGGTGGAGGTGTGCTCGCCATCGCCATCGGCCTGCCGCGCGTCGTGAAAGATGGACCAGGCTGGTCCTGGTCGAGCGAGCCGTTCAGTCCCGGATTGTTCGGCAGGTTTGTCGGCGAGATTGCGTTCAGGTTCGGTCGCGTGGAGTTACTGCCAAATGTCAATGGACGCGACCTGCGCGGCATGGTGCGGTTCGGTGGCGACAGCATCGCGCTGGACAGCGCCGGAGAAATGGCGGGGGGCAAGCTCGCCAGCATCGTTACCTTCCGCAATGCGCAGGACGGCCTGGAAGCGCATGTGAAAATGTCGCTCGCGGGTGCGGATGCTGCGGCGTTGCTGTCCGGTGCGGCGCGGCCGCCGGTCACTGGATTGCTGGATCTGAGTCTGGAAGCCGAGGCGATCGGCCTGAGCCCCATTGCGCTCGTCGGCTCTGCCAAGGGATCGGGCAAGATCGAGCTAACGGATGCCCAGTTGGCCGGGCTCGACCCACGCACTTTCGACGTCGTGACCCGTGCCGTAGATCAGGGCCTCGCGATCGAGCAAGGCCGTATTGCCGACGTCGTGCGCAAGTCGATCAGCAGCGGTCACCTGTCGGTCGGGCGCGCGGAATCGGCCCTGACGATAAGTGCCGGGCAAATTCGTCTCAGCAAGCCGGCCGTCGACAGCAAGGATGCGGCGCTGTCCGTCGCCGGTGCTTTCGATCTAACCGACGGCCTGGTCGATGCGCGGCTGGTGCTGTCCGGCCATAGCGAAGTGGCCGGCGCGCGACCAGACATCTTCATCGCCCTGAAGGGGCCGATGCCGGACGTTTCCTACAGCGTTGACGTTTCGGCCCTCACCGGGTGGCTTACCCTGCGAGCTGTCGAGAGTCAGACAAAGCGATTACGTGCGATTGAACCCGTTCCGCCACACCCGGCAGCCCGGCCGGCGCCGAAAGTCAATCCGGCACCGCCATTACCGGCGCCGACCGACATAAAGCCGGCGCCCAAGCCACGAAGTGTAGGCAGACCTGCAGCGTCAGTCGGCACGCAGAACTGAGTGGATGACGCGCGCACCCGGTATATCTCGGGTATCGCTGTGCATGCTGCTGTGATCGTCGGCACTATGCACACGATAGTGGTCGAGAACGAAAAGACGTATCGCTGATGACAAATTGCCGTGACGGCGATCAGTGTCGATAGAAGCGACCAAGTCTGACAGCGTCACTTCTCTACCGGTAGCGATTTCCTTCAGTCCCTTCCAAAACGCGTCTTCGAGACTGACGCTCGTTTTGTGTCCCGCAATAACAATCGAACGTTTGACAACCGGAGATTTCATCGGCGGTCCCCTTTTTCAATCCGGCGCCGGTCGAG
>JBKPRE010000051.1:0-33404 GCA_046734435.1 Pseudomonadota bacterium
CGACGGTCGTCGGCTTCGGCTTCTGTGCTCCCGCAACCTGGAAGAATCCCTCAGTGAAGGAAGTCTTTGTTTCTGGTCCGGTTGGAAGGACCGAGAAGTACTTCGGGTACTTGAACTGGCTGTTCACGTCGAGTGCAAACAAGCTGATGTACGTCTTGCCCTTTCGGATAATAACGGGCATCGCCGGCGCATTCTGGTTGGTTGCATAGCCGCCGACGACGAGATCAACTTTGTCGACATCGAGCAGCTTGGTGTAGATGCCGGGAACTTCCTGCGGCGAGCTCTTGTCGTCGTAGTATACGAGCTCTACCTTGCGCCCAAGCAAGCCGCCCTCTTTGTTCACGCGGTCGCGCCATATTTCTGCGCCGAGCAGTGCCTGCTTGCCGTTTGGCGACAGGAAGCCGGTCAACGACTGGCCAAAGCCGATCTTGATCGGCTCCTTGTTCTGCGCCTGAGCGCCAGAAGTAATGAACATCCCGCCCGCGAGGAGAGTAACGGCCACCCCCGCAAGCAAGGCGCATGTTTTGGTTTTGAAACGTCGAATCATTATCTTGTCCTCCCGAGTAGCCGTGTTTTTTGTCATCTTATGCGGATTTTACCACGGTACGCTAGAGGGTGGGCGTCCCACAGAGTGGGCTAAACCCCCTCCACCATGATTGTTTCGACTTCTCCCGCCCCACTGCGCCGGAAGGCCGCGGCCTTGTCGTACTCAGGCGAGGTGAAGCAGGCGACACCCTGCTCGAAGGTCGGAAATTCGATCACGATAAACCGGTGGAATTTGTCCGGGCCCTCCATGATCTGAAAACGTCCGCCCCGGGCCAGCACTTTGCCGCCAAATTTGGCAATAATGCCCGGCACGAGGTCTGTGTACTTCTTGTACTCGACGGGATCGTTGATCTTGGACCGCGCCACCCAATAAGCCGCCATCTAAGACTCCTTCTCGATCATTCCCGGGCTTGTGCCGGACAGTCACTTACAGGCAAACACAATAAAATCATGTACGGCCGGCACCAAGCCCGGCCGGCAAGGGAGCAGGACACGATGCCGCGCAAGGTGATCGACATTTCGGTGCCTCTGGAGAACGACGTGGCGGCCGATCCGCCGGGATACGGCCCGAAGATCGACTATCTCGACCATCAGGCGACGGCGCCCGACATCCTCAGATTCTTTCCCGGTTTGAAAAAGGAAGACCTGCCGGACGGCGAAGGCTGGGGCTTCGAGTGGGTGCGCCTTTCAACTCATTGCACGACGCATTTGGATGCGCCTTGGCATTTTGCTTCGACTATGGACCACGGCAAGCGCGCGATAACGATCGATGAGGTCCCGCTCGAGTGGTGCTTCCAGCCTGGCGTGAAGCTCGACTTCCGGCACTTCCCTGATGGCTATGTTGCGACTGCAAAAGATGTCGAAGCCGAGCTCAAGCGCATTGGCCATACACTTTCTCCGCTCGAGATTGTCGTGGTGAACACAAGCGCGGGAATGGCGTACGGACGGCCCGACTATGTCGCGAAAGGCTGTGGCATGGGCCGAGAGGCTACGATGTATTTGCTCGAACGTGGCGTGCGCGTGACCGGAATTGACGGTTGGAGCTGGGACGCGCCATTTGTTTTCACTATGAAAAAATATGCCGAAACGCACGACGCCTCATTGATCTGGGAGGGTCACCGGGCCGGACGCGAGATCGGGTACTGTCACATCGAAAAGCTTCATAACCTCGAGGCGCTGCCATCGACCGGCTTCATGGTAAGCTGTTTCCCTGTAAAAGTGCGTGGCGGTTCAGCTGGTTGGACGAGGGCTGTTGCAATCATTGATGCTTGATTGCCCACCGCGCTGGGCGATAGCATCGCGCCCAACCAAGGTCCCGGGATCAAATCCCGGCAAAACAAACAATTTTTCAGGGAGGATTACGTGGACAGACGCCATTTCGTCGCCGGCAGTGCTGCGGCTGCAGCGGCTCTCGGCTTGCGGCCCGCTTTCGCGCAGGACGCATTTCCGTCGCACGCCGTTACCTTCATCAATCCATTCCCGCCGGGCGGGGCCGCCGATGTGGTCGGCCGCCCGCTGGTCGCGGTACTAGAGCCTATTCTCAAGCAACCTTGTGTGATCGAAACGAAAGCGGGGGCAGCTGGCCAGGTCGGCGGTCAGGTCGCCGCGACCGCCAAACCCGACGGTTACACGCTGCTGATCCATATTGTCTCGATCTCTGGCTTCGCTGAGGTCGACAAGCTGTTCGGCCGTCAGCCCAAGTTCACGCGCGCCGACTTCATTCCGATCGCGCGGCTCACGTCCGGGCCGATGGTCCTGCTGGTCAACGACCAGACCCCGTACAAGACCGTCAAGGACCTGGTCGATGACGCCAAGAAAAATCCGGACAAGTTGATCTTCAGTTCGTCGGGCCTTTATGGCGCGCTGCACTTGCCGACCGCACTTTTTATGAAGGCGACCGGCATCCAGATGAAGCATCTGCCCACGAATGGCGGCGGCCCTGCCCTTACCGCGATCCTCGGCAACAATTCCCAGGTGCTGGTGTCTTCGATTGCGGCGGCAAGCGGCCAGATCAAGGCCGGCAAGTTGCGCGCACTTGCGTGCTTTAGTCCAAAGCGTGCGGCGTCGCTTCCCGATGTGCCGACATTGAAAGAGCTCGGCTACAACGTGGAGTTCTCACTGTGGGTCGGCGTGTTTGCGCCGAAGGGCACGCCGGCGCCAGTACTCAAGACGCTCGGTGACGCAATCAAGCAGGCCGCGAACAGCGACCAATTCAAGACGGCGATCAACAATATCGGCGACGAGCTGGCGTATCTGGACCAGGCCGGCTTTGCGAAATTCTGGGACGAAGACGCCAAGCGCGTTGAAGCCGCCGTGCAGGCAATCGGTCGCGTGCAAGGTTGATGAGGCCTAATTACGCCCCGCTTCGAATTTCGGGAGGATCACCATGGATCGCCGTAGCTTTGTGATCGGCACGACGGCACTCGCTGCGGCCGGTCCCGTGTTCGCGCAGGACACATTCCCGTCGCACGCGGTCACCATCCTCAACGCGTTCCCGCCGGGCGGCGCCAACGATATCGCAACCCGACCTTTTGCGTCGGCGCTTGAGGCCGTCGTTAAACAACCGGTCGTCGTCGAGACCAAGGCAGGTGCCGGAGGTCAAGTTGGCGCACAGGTTGCCGCCAATGCGAAGCCGGATGGCTACACCTTGCTGTCACACAACAACGGCCTTTCCGGTTACGAAGAGGTCGACAAACTGTTCGGGCGGCAACCGAAAACTACTCGCGCCGATTTCATTCCGTTGGCGCGCCTGATTGCCGATCCCGTGCTGGTCCTCGTCAACGATCAGCAACCATACAAGATGCTCAAGGACCTCATCGAAGACGCAAAAAAGAGGCCGGAGGCAATTATTTACAGTTCGGGCGGGCTTTATGGCGCGACCCATCTGCCGGTTGCACTCCTCGAAAAAGCTACGGGTATTCCGAAGCTTCGGCATCTGCCGACGAATGGAGGCGGACCGGCGGTTACGGCTCTTCTCGGCAACAATGCCCAGATGAGCACGCAGACGATATCGGCATCGCTTCCGCACATCAAAGCAGGCAAGTTGCGCGCGCTGGCGTCTTTTGGCGGCAAGCGGTCGCCGTCGGTGCCTGAGGTGCCGACATTGAAGGAGCTCGGCTACGATGTGGAATATTATCTTTGGGTCGGCATTTTTGCGCCGAAGGGAACACCTGCGAACATCGTCGCAACGCTGAGCGCAGCAATCGACAAGGCAGGAACTTCCGACGCGTACAAGACCGCCATGAGCAACGCCGGCCTTCAGGCCGACTATCTGAATGCTGCAGCGTTTGCGAAATTCTGGGCGGAAGATTCAAAACGATCGGACGAGGCGGTAAAATTGATCGGCCGTGTACAAGGCTGAGCGAAATTCGTCCAATCATAAGCCGGAACAGACGGCAACCGTAATTGGAGAATAAAAAGAGAGGGGGACACGATGGACCGCCGCAGTTTTGTTATAGGCACAGCCGCCTCTGCTGCCACGCTGGCATCCGGGCGGACAAATGCCGAGGATGCCTATCCGTCTAGGGCTATTACAATGATCAGCCCGTTTCCGCCGGGCGGCGTCAGCGACACCATTACGCGTCCTCTCGACGCAGCGCTTGAGGCGGTCTTCAAGCAGCCGGTGGTGCTCGAGAACAAGACCGGAGCGGCGGGCGCCGTCGGTGCCCAGTACGTGGCAGCCGCCAAACCCGACGGCTACACGCTGCTCAGTCACATTGTCTCAATTTCCGGCTTCGCCGCAGTCGACAAGCTGTTTGGTCGACAACCGAAGTTTACCAACTCCGACTTCATCCCGCTCGCCCGCGTCATTGCCGACCCGATCGTGATGATCGCCAACAAGCATTTGCCGTACAACACGTTGAAGGATCTGGTCGCGGACGCCAAAGCAAACCCAGACAAGCTGATTTACAGCTCATCCGGCCTCTATGGTGCGTCTCATATTCCGACGGTGCTTTTTGCGAAGGCCGCCGGCGACCTGAAAATGCGACACCTGCCGACAAACGGCGGCGGGCCGGCCGTGACTGCCGTTCTCGGCGGGAATGTCAACTTCTTCATGTCGCCGACATCGATAGCCTTGCCGCACATCAAGGCCGGAAAGGTTCGCCCTCTCGCCGTGTCGAGCGCCAGTCGCATCAAACCGCTTCCCGACGTGCCGACTTTCAAGGAGCAGGGATACGATCTGGAATACTATTTCTGGGTTGGCATTTTTGCGCCGAAAGGCACGCCAGCTCCGATCGTAAACACCCTGCGTGACGGGCTCAACAAAGCGGCCCACAGCAAAGCTTTTCTCGACACCCTCGGGAATCTTGGCCAGGAACTCGCTTATATGGACCAGCCGGAATTCGCGAAATTCTGGGAAATCGACGCCAGGCGGCAGGAAGACGCGATCAACTCTATCGGTCGCGTCCAGGGATAAAATTCGCGTATACCGGCGCCCCACCAGTGGTGGGCTCCGAATTTTTCTCCAGCCCGAGGATAACCGAATGACCTTGCGCGCCGATCACGTCGCTGGCGCATTCTTCGTCGGCGTCGGCATGTTGGTCATCGCGCTGAGCGGCGATCTGCCGACTGGCAATCTGTCGCTGCCCGGGTCGGGCTTTATGCCGAAGATCATTGCCGTGCTGATGATCTTCTTTGGACTTGTGCTCGCCCTGCGTGCCGGTGAGAGCAAACCCTTCGCAACTGTGCCATGGTTCGACGCAAAACACGCTGCCATGGTCGTCGCAATCACCGCGATAGGCGCTGCGCTCTACGAGTGGCTGGGTTTCCTCACCACCAATATCCTTCTCATGTTCGCCCTGCTTGTGGTCATCGAACGGCGGAAGCTGCTGCCCGCGGCGATATACAGCGTCGGCGTCGTGGGGATCACGTATGTTCTCTTCGTCTACCTGCTGAAAACGCCGCTTCAAACCGGTCCGTTCGGAATTTAATTCGCCGTGGAAACCACCCTCCTCAGCCTGGCACACGGCTTTTCCGTCGCTCTAATGCCGACCAACCTGTGGTACGCCTTTCTCGGCTGTCTGGTCGGCACGCTGGTCGGCGTTTTGCCGGGCATCGGACCGCTGGCCGGCATCTCCATCCTGCTGCCGGTGACGTTCGGTCTCAACGCCACGCAAGCCATCATCATGCTCGCCGGCATCTACTACGGCTCGCAATATGGCGGCTCGACCACATCAATCCTCATGCGCATTCCGGGCGAAGCCTCGTCGGTGATGACGTGCATCGACGGCTACGCCATGGCAAAGAAAGGGCGCGCAGGCGCAGCGCTTTGCATCGCAGCCGTCGGTTCGTGGATCGGCGGGACCTTTGGCGTCCTCGTGCTGACGATGGTTGCGCCGCCACTTGCGACAATCGCGCTACGGTTCGGGCCGCCGGAATACACGGCCCTGTTGGTGCTCGGTCTTATTTTCCTTGCCTACATGTCATCATCGTCGCTGATCAGGACGCTGCTGATGGCGTGTCTTGGACTGATGCTCGGCATGATCGGAATCGACAACATGACCGGGCATTTCCGTTACAGCTTCGATCTCGCGGAACTCGGCGACGGGATCGGCATCGTACCGGTGGCAGTGGGACTGTTCGGGCTCGGCGAGATTCTCTCGACGCCGAGTTCGGGAGCCGTGAAAGACATCATCAGCCCGCGCCTGCGTGATCTGTTACCGACCCGCAAGGAATGGAAAGAGTCCGCCTTGCCGATCACACGCGGCACGTTGCTTGGATTTATCATCGGCATTATTCCGGGCTCGGCGCACGTGATTTCCAGCTTTCTTTCGTACGCGGTCGAAAAGCGTGTCTCGAGACACCCGGAGCAGTTCGGAAAAGGCGCGGTTGCAGGTGTCGCCGGACCGGAAACAGCGAACAATGCCGCCTCGACGGGCGCCTTCGTGCCGCTGCTCGCACTCGGCATTCCGGCAAGCCCGATCACCGCTGTCCTGATCGGCGCGCTGATGATTCATGGTGTTTCGGTCGGCCCGACACTCGTCAACGAGCACCCCGACGTGTTTTGGGGGTTCGTCGCATCGATGTACGTCGGCAACCTCATGCTGTTGGTACTGAACCTGCCGCTGGTGAGCCTGTTCGTGACCGTGCTGCGTATCCCCTACGCCTATCTTTATCCGATGATCATCATGTTCTGCATCATCGGGGTGTACGAGGTGAACAATTCGATCGTCGACGTGTGGATCATGCTGATCATGGGCGTGCTCGGTTACGCGCTGCGCAAGTTCGATTTCGATCCGGCGCCGCTGGTGCTCGGACTGGTCATTGCTCCGATCCTGGAGCAAAGCCTGCGCCAGTCTCTGATCATGTCGAACGGCAACTATTTTATTTTCTTCAGCCGCCCAATCTCGCTTAGCCTGATGATGGTCAGCATCGGGCTGTTGGCACTCGCAGCCTATGCGTTTGTCGCCCACCGGGCAGACTGGCGCACCAAGTTGGCGGAAGTCGAAGCCGGCGAAAAAGAGTCGTGAGATCTACGCTGACTTGCGTGCGTGCAGCGCCATGGCGATCATCGCCGCACCGCCAAAAATCATGTTGATTCCCACAAGCAGTCCGAGGGCCCAAGCGGCGGTGCTCGGCAGGCCGGCAAGAATCATCATGGCCAGCGCCAGATCGATAATCCCGCTGAGCAGCATCCAGCCCCACTGGCCGGACAGTTGCCGCTTGTGGTCAAGGGCAAACATGATCGACACAGCGCCTTCGACGATGAAGAACGCGATCAACAGCAGCGTGAGGGACAGCGCACCGCCTAAAGGCCGCGCCAGCAGCAGAAGCCCGACGACGATCCCAAGTGCTGCCGAAATCAGCGACCACCAGAAACCGGGGGCGTGACGCATCCAGAATGTCGTGATCAGACCGACGATGCCACTGATGAGGAACAGCCAGCCGAACAGGATGGTGATCGCGAGGGTCGCAACGGGCGGAACGAAGACAGCGAACGCGCCGAGAACCAGCAACACGATGCCCTCGATCAGAAACAGCACCCAGTGCCTGTGCAATGCGCCTTGGACGGCCCGTTGTACGCTTCTCAAATCGGGTTGCGTGGACATGCAAGCCTCCGCAGTTTCTCCAATCGCCGTCGGTATACGCCCGGGCGCACTGACGGTACAGCGCCGCTCGCCTCACGCCCAGAGACGTTCTTTTTCCAGACCCTTGTAGAGGGCTGCGACGTAATCGCCATAGCCGTTGAATAAAAGCGTCGGCCGCCGTTCGCCGGTGCCGATGATCTCTTCGGTCGCCTGGCTCCACCGCGGATGCGGCACTTCCGGATTGACGTTGGCCCAGAAGCCGTATTCGGACGCCTGCAGGGCTTCCCACATTCCCTTCGGCCGCTGATCGGTGAAAGTGAATCGCACGATCGACTTGATCGACTTGAATCCGTACTTCCATGGCACCGCCAGCCGCAGTGGCGCGCCATGTTGCCGCGCGAGCGGATGGCCGTAGGCGCCGGTCGCGAGAAATGCGAGTTCGTTCGTTGCCTCGGCCATGGTGAGACCTTCAACGTAAGGCCATGGGTACCATGGCTGCTTCTGTCCAGGCGCGAACTTCGGGTTCATGAAGGTTTCCATCCGCACATACTTCGCCGAGCCCAACGGGCGCGCAAAGTCGACGAGTTTTGCGAACGGGAATCCTGTCCATGCGATGGCCATACCCCAGGCTTCCACGCAGCGGTGACGATAGGTGCGCTCTTCGAGTGTCAGTTTATGCATGAGATCGTCGATGCCGACCTCCATCGGCTTCTCGACCATGCCATCGATTTTCACTGTCCACGGCCTGATTGGCAGCGCCTGTGCGGCCGTGGCGATCGTTTTCGAGGTGCCGAACTCGTAAAAATTATTGTAGTTGCCGTTGACCTTCTCGTCGGTGATCGGTCGGTCGAGCGTATATTTCTCGTTGCGCTTCGCGGGATAAAGATCCGCGCTCGGGTCTGGCAATTTGGCAACGTCGGAAACGCGCTGGGCCAGCGCGGCATTGGGCACCACCGCGAGCGCGCTGGCGCCACCGGCCAGAAAATTGCGGCGGCTGAAAACCAGATGCTCAGGGCTGGCGAGGCGGTCGGATAATTCCCACCCGCGGCGACGGATAACGTTCATCGGCAAGATCCTCTAGAATCGCCATCAAGAGGTAAAAGCCGGGCGGCTCACTGGCAAGTCACGCTTCTGCGAGAGAAACCCGACCGCAGGGCCGGATTTCCTGGCAAGTTAGCTGAGTGCGACGCGCCCATGCGGCGTCTGCGGGATCCCCGCGCCCTTCACGCGCGCACGCAAGCGGCTGAGGAAATCGGCCTTGGGCATTGGCTTCGCAAATAGGTAGCCCTGCCCGATTTGGCAGCCGAGCGACTGGAGCTTATGGCTTTCGCGCGTGGTTTCGATGCCTTCCGCGACCGTGCGCAGGCCGAATCGACGGCCAAGTTCGACGATTGTTTCACACAAACCTGCGTTGAAATGGTCTTCATTGCAGTTGGCCACGTAACTGCGATCAATCTTCAGTTCGCTGAACGGCAGCTGTTTGAGACGGACCAGCGAGGAATAGCCGGCGCCGAAATCGTCCACCGCCAGCTCGCATTTGAGCTCGCGCAAGGCCCCGGCGACGTCATTGGCAAGATCGAGATCATTGATGATCTGGTCCTCGGTGACTTCGAGTATGAGGCCGGGCCAGTTCGACGCACGCGGACGCGCCTCGCGCAACATACGCGGAATCGGCAGCTGGACCAGCGCGGAAACCGGAACGTTGACGGCGAGCTTTATGGGTGCGCTGAATTCTGCAAAATCTTCCCAGTCACCCAGCGCGGTGAGGATCACGCGCTCGGTGAGCTCGTGCATGTCCTGCTCGCTGGCGCCGGGCAAAAACAGCGCGGGCGGAAGGACGCCGCGTGTCGGATGGCGCGCGCGCACGAGCGCTTCGGCACCGACGAGATGCGTCGTTCGCAATTCGACCTTCGGCTGGTACCAAAGCTCCATCCAGCCGTGCCGCAGCACTGCGCCGAGCGGAATCGACGACTTCGGATCGGCGTAGGGCACCGGCCCGGAGGAAAACAGATTGCGAAAACCTTCCAACATGCCGTCTGTCCGCATAGGACACAGTGCGATACGGGCGTCTGGACGGAATTTTGCGGGAGGGCGGCGGCTGGCCGGTTAACGGCAAGAAACTGCTGCCGAACCTGCTTTGCATCTGCTTACCGGGATCACGAAAATTGTTGCGGTCGTGCCCGAGAAGCCGCGCACGACCGCTGGCAGTTACGACAAATTTATTCCGCCGCCCGTCGTGCTGCGACGATCTGATCAGCCGTTCGGCCGGTGAGCTCCGCCATATGATCGAATTTGAAGACGAACGACCCGACGCCGGCCGTGGCCGAACGCACTTCAATGATCAGGTCACCGATCTCCGCTTCTGCCATTTGCGCGCGCACAGTGTCCCAACCGTCCCAGCCTTCGCGAGTATCAAAGCCGAGAATCTGTCCGCGCCGTCCAGACAGTATCGCGTTCATCTTGGCCGTGGCCTCGGTCGGGCAAACGATCTCGACATGGTGAATCGGCTCGAGCAGAACCGGCTGGCACTGCGGCAAGCCTTCCACGATGCCGATACGCCCCGCGGTCCGGAAAGCCTGATCGGACGAGTCCACCGTGTGGTAGGAGCCGTCGATCAGCGCGACCGACAGATCGACCACCGGGAACCCGAGCGGCCCGTGCCTGAGCGCGTCGATCACGCCTTCTTCCACCGCCGGAATGTAGTTGCGCGGCACCACGCCGCCAGTAATGCGGTCCTCGAACTTGAATCCGCTGCCCCGCGGCAGCGGCTTGATCTCGAGCACGACATCGCCGAACTGGCCGTGACCGCCGGACTGCTTCTTATGACGTCCGCGCTGCGTGATCGGCTTGCGAATGGTCTCGCGATATCCCACCGACGGTGGACGCGTCGTGACGGGCACCATGAACCGTTCGGCAAGGCGTTCCGCCGCAACGCGCAGATGCATTTCGCCCTGCCCCCAGATCACCACCTCGTGGTTTTCTGCATTGTGCACGACGGCGAGCGACGGATCCTCTTCCGTAAGCTTGGTGAAAGCAGGCCCGAGCTTGACGTCATCCTTGCGCTCCTTCGCCTGCACGGCGATCGCGAGCACGGGCGGAGAAGGCTTGATCTCCACAAGCGCTGCGTGTGGCTGCTTACCGGATGAAAGCGTATCGCCGGTCTTGGCGGCGTCGAGCTTGCCGAAGGCGACCGTTTCGCCGCTCGCGGCCTGCCCACGCTTCTCAAAATGCTGGCCCATCAGCTTGAACACGCCCGACACGCGCCCGGCCTCGCCTCCCGTGGTGGTCAGCGTGGTGCCGTCGCCGGCCTGGCCTGCAAGCAGGCGCGCAACCGACATTTTCCCGCCATGCGTCGTGTGGAAGGTCTTGAGCACTAGCGCCACTGCGTCGGTGCCGGCCTTGACGCCGAGCCGCCGTGCTGTTTCGCCGGCGCCGGGAGCCTCGTGGCGAAGCGCTTTCAAGAGCCGCAGCACGCCATTGGTGCGCGTGGCAACGCCGAGCAGCACCGGGCAAACGATGCGGTCGCGCAATTCCTTCGAGAGATCGTCGAAAACCTTGTCGCGCGGCGGTTCGATATCCTCGAGCAGTTGCTCCATCAGCTGGTCGTCGTGATCGGCCAGCGTCTCCAGCATGGTGAAGCGCGCTTCTTTCTTGCGATCGAGGTTCTCACCCTTGAGCTCGATGATCTCCGACGGCGCGTGTTCCTTGTAGACATAGGCGCGCTCGAGCGCGAGGTCGACGAACCCGGAAATGATGTCGCCGTTCCAGATCGGAATCTGGCGGAGCAGCAGCGGCGCGCGTGACGCCGGCTGCAGCAATTTGATCGTCTCGCGAACGCGCTTTTCGGCCTTGTCGATCTTGTTGAGGAAAAGGAAGCGCGGAATGTTCTGGTCTTCCAGTTCGCGCAAAATCAGCTGAAGCTGCGGCACTTTCTTCTCGTCCGCCTCGCAGACGACGACGGCGGCATCGACGGCCGGCATCACGCTGCGCATGTCCTGGATGAACTCAATGGAACCGGGGCAGTCGACGAACGTGTAATTGTCACCCATGAAGGTGGTGGTGGCGAAAGTCGCCTCGACGCTCATCTTGTGGTGGCGGGCCTCTTTGCTTGCGTCACCTACCGTAGTACCCGCGTCGACGTTGCCCTGGCGCTGGATCGCGCCTGTACGGGCAAGGATAGCTTCCAGAAGTGTGGTCTTGCCGCTTTGGAATGGGCCCACCAGCGCAATACACCGTGGACCCGAACTCCTTGTGCCATTGGGACCTGAGCCGTTTTGTCCCATAAACGCCTCCCTCGCCGGCCGGGAGGTCGGACCTGGTTTCCCGGCCCTGTGGCGTCATCGTCTCAGGACGCAGCGAGGCTGGCAAGGGCAGAGATTTGCCGGTGCAGAAATTTGCTACTTGACGAAGCTAGCATCGACGACGGTACGCCCATCGACGGCCTTGTCGATCAGGCCTTGTGACTTGTACCAGGCGACCTGGCGCACGACGTCGGCGACATCGAGTCGCGCCTGTGGATCGATGTAATAGGCGCCAAGTTCGACGGTGGCCGCCGCATCGTTTCCACGGCCAGGAAAGACGTAACGTGCGATCGTCGTCGCCGCTTCCTTCGATTTGATGTCGGAAATCCGTTTCGAGCTGCGGTCTTTACGCAATAACGCGGCGGCATAGTCGGCAGCGCCACGACGATAGGCGTGCACGAATTTTTCGACGGCCGCGCGTCGCGTCTCCAGCATTTTCTTCGAGACAAAGAGCGCGCCCAGCTGCTGCTCATCCAGTTCGGAGTACCAGCCGAGAAACTTGGCCTGGTTCGCCATCAACAACTCACGCGCATAGAGCGACGGAATGATCGCCGCATCCACCTGGTCGGTGCCAACGGCGCGCGCGATGGCGTCAGGCGTCCCAAGCGCCTTGACTGTGATGCGGGCCGGATCAACGTGCTTGATACGCGCGATCTGCATCAGTTGGTAGTGCGCTGTCGATCCAAGTGCATCGATGGCGATCGTCTTGTCTGCCAGATTGTCGAATTTACGCAGGCCTTTTTGAAGTCCGATGGCCGAGGCGATGATCTGATTGCCTTCGTAGTCGCGCTTCTCGCGCGCCTGCGCCGCGATCGCCCTGATCAAGCCCTTGCCTGCGGCATCGAATGCAGCCGGTGTAAATCGCGCGAGGCCAAGGTCGGTCGCGCCGGAGGCGATCATTTCCGCGACGGCCTTGTCGGAATCGTAGGCCGTCATCGCAAGGTCGATGCCTTCCGCCTTGAAGTAACCTTGCGCCGCAGCCAAAAACAACGCGCCATTTTCGCCCAGCCGCTGCGTGCCGATGACGACACGCTCCTGCGCATCGGCCGCAAACGACAGATTGGAAATCAAAATAAAAATCGCAACCGAGAGTCGAATCATGCCCGCAGATTAGCGGAGCCCGGCATAAGAGATAGTGAACGGGGATGTGTCGGGAGAACTACTTCAAATTGCCGCAGAAACGCTGGATACGGCGGCAGGCCTCTTCCAGATCCTCGGTCTTGGTTGCATAGGAAATACGGAATGCGGGCCCAAGCCCGAAGGCTGTTCCCTGCACCACCGCAACGCCCTCGGCCTCGAGCAGCTCCGTGACGAAGTCTTCGTCGGTTGCAAGCTTCTTGCCTGTCGGCGCCGTCCTGCCCATCGTGCCGGCGCAGGACGGATAGACATAGAATGCGCCTTCCGGCGTCGGGCACTTGATGCCGTTGGCCTGATTGAGCATCGATACGACGAGATCGCGCCGCTCCTTGAATATCTTGTTGTGCTTCGCAATGAAGTCCTGCGGGCCGGTCAGGGCTTCCACCGCCGCCCATTGCGAGACCGCAGTCGGGTTCGACGTCGACTGCGACTGCACCGTTGCCATCGCCTTGATCAAAGGCTCGGGGCCGCCGGCATAGCCGATCCGCCAGCCGGTCATGCAGTAGGCTTTCGAGCAGCCGTTGACCGTAAGCGTCCGGGGATAGAGTGAGGGCTCCACCTGTGCGGGCGTCGTGAATTTGAAATCGTCGTACACGAGATGCTCATACATATCGTCGGTCATCACGTGCACGTGCGGGTGCTTTACCAGCACGTCGGTGAGCGCCTTGAGCTCGGCGCGGGTATAGGCCGCGCCGCTTGGGTTCGACGGCGAGTTGAGGAGAACCCACTTGGTCTTGGGCGTGATCGCGCGTTCGAGCTGCTGCGCCGTCATCTTGAAGCCGCTCGCCATGCTGGTGACGACTTCCACCGGCTCGCCGCCGGCGAGCAGCACCATTTCGGGGTAGCTCACCCAGTACGGCGCGGCGATGATCACTTCATCGCCGGGGTTCAGCGTCGCAACGAAGGCATTGTACAGCACCTGCTTGCCGCCGGTGCCGACGGTGACCTGGCTCGGCTTGTAGTCGAGCCCATTCTCGCGCTTGAACTTCTTGACGACCGCGTCCTTGAGCTCGGCGATGCCGTCGACGTTCGTGTATTTCGAAGCCTTTCCGCTTTTGATCGCCTCGATCGCAGCCTGCTTGATGTTGTCCGGCGTGTCAAAATCCGGCTCGCCGGCACCGAGACCGATTACGTTGCGGCCGGCCAGTTTGAGCGCGCGCGCCTTGTCCGTCACGGCGATGGTCGCCGACGGCTTGATGCGCTTGAGCTGCTCCGCGAGAAAGGCCATCGAAACTCTCCAATTCATGCCGCAACATACGCAGCCTCTGTCGTAATGCGCTAACCCGAGTCCGGCAAGAGGGCGATCTGTTGAAGAAATTCGATAGGTCTCATCGGTTCCGGCGATCAATCGGCGCCTGACGGTCAAATCGCAGAAACCCCTGCCGTGCACCCATTACTATGCTTGAACCAATGCGATTAACCGCTGGGCAACCGCGTCGTGTTAGCTGCCTTGCATCGGCAAGCGCGCAGGGATGCATTCATGATTGGTCATGCCGCCGGATTGCGCCGCCTCGACGGCATCATTTGGGCAATCATTGCCGTTTTGGCCGCCATCATGCTGACGGCGCCGGTGGTATCGAACTTCCGGCTTGTCGGGCATTCGTTCCTTGCGGCGGGCGGCGCCACCGCGCTCTGCCTGGCCGGCTTTTGGCTCTACGAAACACGCCGGCCCGATCCTCGGCTGGCCAGCGCGCTTGGCGGCACCGCCCAGATCGTCACCTTTGCGGCGGTCGGTGCTCCCGTATCATATATCGCCACGAGCCTTGATCTCCCGCTGCGCGATGGCTGGTTCGCCGCCACAGACCGCGCGCTTGGGCTCGATTGGTCGGCGCTGCTCAACTGGATGGACGCGCATGCCTCGGTCCATCCGGTATTCAGCGCCATCTATTCCAGCTTGATGCCACAGACAGTCGTAGTCGTGCTGGCTCTGGCAATGACTGGCCGGTTCGTCTGGCTCAGGATGTTCGTTCTGGCATTCATAATTTCCACGATTGTCACGATCGTGATCGCCGCTTTCGTCCCCGCGGAAGGCGTGTGGGGTTTTCACAAGCTGTCAGCTGCCTCTCACCCCCACATCGTTCCGGCGGCGCGGGAGATGCACTTGCATGTTTTCCACGGATTGCGCGACGGGTCGTTCCGGCAGCTGATGGCAATGGGCGCTGACGGCATCGTCACCTTTCCCAGCCTGCACACAGCGCTCGCTCTCATCATTACTGTTGCTCTGTGGCCGATACCCGTCCTGCGCTGGATTGGGCTCGCCATCAACACACTGATGCTGGTTTCCATTCCTGTCGACGGTGGGCACTATTTCATCGACATGCTGGCCGGGCTTGCGATCGCATGGGCTTCCCTCGTTGCGGCCAAACGTATCGCGGAATTTGCACATCAGCCGAAACCGCAAACCGCGAACTCCCGGGTTGGGCTCATTCCTGGCTAGGCTACACGGGGCGTTTTTCAATCCGTCCGCTAAAATGAGGGTGCACGCCGCGGAATAGAATTCCTCTATCCGCCCCTGCGGCAAACCGCGCGTTCTCTGTTGCAGCGCAGCGAACGATTTAACATTTTCGTTATGCTCGAGGGATTTCCGGCCTTGTAATTGCCGGACTTCCTTCGTCCTAATGAACAAGGCGACGGGAGCGGGCACACGTCAACAGACCAGGGTTTGAATGTACACGCTCTATTCGATGCAACGCTCGGGTAACAGCTATAAGGTCCGCCTTGCGTTGGCGCGACTTGGGATTCCGTACAAGCTCGTCGAGGTCGACATCCTCAAAGGCGAGAGCCGTACGCCCGAATTCCTCGCGAAGAATCCCAACGGCCAGGTGCCATTGCTGGAGGTCGCGCCGGATCGTCATCTCGCCGAGTCCAATGCCATTCTTTGGTACGTCGCCGGTGGAACGACGCTCGCACCGGAAGACCGCATCGGGCGTGCGGAAGCGTTGCAATGGATGTTTTTCGAGCAGCACAGCCTCGAGCCGAATATCGGCGCGGCGTATTTCTGGCTCGCTCTGATCAAGGGCGGTCGCGAGCTACAGAGCCATGCGCTCGAAGACTGGATGGAAAATGGCTATCGTGCGCTCGGCGTGATGGAAACGCACCTGACACGACACCGTTTTTTCGTCGCGGATCATTTCACGATCGCCGACATCGCGCTTTACGCCTACACGCATGTGGCCGACCAATGCGATTTCAACCTCAGCCGCTTTCCCGCGATCGGGGCTTGGCTTGCGCGAGTCGCTGAAGAGCCGGGTTATATCGCCATGACCTGGCAGCAGGAGCTTGCGCCCGCGCAATAGCCCGCAAATTGTCGCGTTGCCCTCTCCATTGCCTTGAAAACGCCGCGCTTCGTGACCGGGTCTGCCCAAATAGGGCCGAACCGATGCCGAGTTCCGGCGTTAACAGAGCACCATTGGGCACGCGAGTCGTTTCAGGCCGATAATGCGCCAGCATATTCAATCTGCAGGTTTTACGCCCCCGGCAGGGCGCGCTCTTGGGAGCGAGCGGCGCACTGCCGTCTTCGCCGAGCTTGTGGCGACCGTCGGCCTCGCGCTGTGCGTTCTGGTTGCCGCGACCGTCGTCTCGATCGGTGTGGCGCGCGCAGATGTCGCGACCAATGTCATCGACAACGAAGGTGGGCTGTTCGCGATAGCGCTCCTGCTCGGCCTTCTGTTCATCGGAATGGGCGGCCTGACCGTGCTTTCACTGCCGCATACCAGGCACAAGAAGACCCATAGCTAAATCGTGTATTCCGGAACTCCGGCCGATGGCGCACAGTTGAGGCGGCATCGAAGGAGTTCGGCATGCGGTCGGTTTTGGCCTTGGGCCTCGTTCTGGCGACGAGCAGCGCCGTGCAGGCAGCCGATCCGACTTTTCCGAGCTCAGCCGGCAATCTCGCAGTTCATACTGTCGCGCAAGGCCTGTCGCACCCCTGGTCGCTTGCTTTTCTTCCCGACGGTCGGATGCTGGTGACCGAGCGGCCCGGCCGCATGCGCATCGTCGGCCGCGACGGCAAGCTTTCACAACCGCTCCATGGCGTGCCCGGCGTCGTGGCGCGCGGACAGGCCGGCCTGCTCGATGTCGCGCTCGATCGAGACTTTGCCACCAACAGCACGATCTATTTCTGTTTCAATTTCGATAATGGCGGTAACGCCGCAGTCGCACGCGCGCGCCTTGCTAACGACACGGCGTTGGACGAGGTCAAGATCATCTTCCGTCAGCACGGACCCGGCGGCAGCAACAATCACGGATGCCGCATCGCGCAAGCCCCCGACAAAAATCTGTTCATCACGCTTGGCGACCATTTCGGCCCGCGGGATGAGGCACAGAACCTCGCTGTGGACAACGGCAAGATCGCCCGTATCGGGCCAAACGGCGAAATTCCAAAAGACAATCCTTTTGTCGGCAAAGCCAATGCACGGCCGGAGATCTGGTCATACGGACATCGCAATCCACAAGGTCTCGTCTTTAGCCCGATCGACGGTAAGCTATGGGAGCAGGAGCATGGACCGCAGGGCGGCGATGAGATCAATTTTGTCGAGAAAGGTAAAAACTACGGCTGGCCCGTGATCGGCTATGGCGTCGATTACGGTGGAGCAAAAATTCACGAAAGCACCCACAAAGCCGGCATGGAGCAGCCGCTCTGGCATTGGACGCCGTCGATCGCGCCGTCAGGTCTGGCAATCTATACCGGTGATTTGTTTCCCTCCTGGAAGGGCAACCTGTTCAACGGCGCGCTGAAATTCCAACTGCTGTCGCGGCTCGAGATCAAGGACGGCAAGGTGGTCAAAGAGGAGCGCCTGCTGCAGGGACTGAAAGAGCGCATCCGTGACGTTCGGCAGGGACCGGACGGTGCGCTCTATCTGCTGACGGACAATTCGGCGGGGCGTATTTTGCGCATCGCGCCGGCGAAGTGACGATGCCCTTTGCCGCTTTCGGGGATAAGGCGGACATGATGATCGCACCGCGTTGCCGTGCATTGGACAAAACTGAAATGTATGCTCCATACTTTGAGGGGGGACGTCATGTTCACACGCCGCACACTTGTGCTTGCCGGCATAGCCGCGCCATTGGCTGCACCATTGGCGCGAGCCCAATCTTGGCCGTCTGGCCCGGTGCGAATTGTTGTCGCTTATCCGCCGGGGGGATCGACTGACGCGATCATGCGATTGGTCCAGCCCGGGCTCCAGCAGCGGCTCGGCACCACAGTCGTGATCGAAAACCGGTCAGGCGCGTCCGGCAGCGTCGGCACCGCCGCCGTGACGAAATCAGCACCCGACGGCAATACATGGCTGGCGGTGTTCGACAATCATGCCGCCAACCCATTCGTACTACCGAGTCTGCCTTACGACAGCGAGAAGGATCTCGCCCCGGTGCTTCTCATCGGCACCGCGCCTTACATGATTACGACGGCGAAGGCCAAACCTTACAAAACGCTGGATGACGTCATTGCCTTCGCCAAGGAAAATCCGGGCAAGGTAAGTTATGGTTCGGTCGGCAGCGGGAGCGTTGGACAGCTGGCAATGGCGCTATTGTCACAGCGTGCCAGCGTGAAGTTGACGCACGTGCCATATCGTGGTGGTGGTCCGGCGATGAATGACGCGGTCGCTGGCCACGTCGATCTTCTGATCGGCAGCACCGCCCTATCGATGCCGCAGGTCGACGCTGGGACTATTCGGGCGATTGTGCAGACGGGGAAGGAGCGCAATCCGTTTATCGCGCAAGTGCCGACCGTGGCGGAGGGCGGATTCCCTGGTTTCGAAGCATACGCCTGGTGGGGTATCTTCGCGCCCGCTGGCACGCCAAAACCGATCGTCGAGCGTTTCAGCAATGAGATGGCGGCCACCTTGCGTGAGGAGCGCATCGCCAAGCAGTTGGTTGAAACCCAGCAGGTGACGCTTGCCCTCGGCGGTCCAGAAGCAATGCGCGCCTTCGTCGCCAATCAGATGCAGACGTGGGGCAAGGTGGTGAAGGACAACAACATCAAAGCCGACCAGAACTAAACTGAGCGTCCCTTTTTACCACCTGTGAAACACGAAAAACGCGCCCGCCGCGATCAGCGCGAAGCCGAAACCCTGACTCAGCGTGATCGGTTCGCGCAAATAAAAATATGAGAAGGCGGCAAACACCGCAAAGGTGATGACCTCCTGCATCGTCTTGAGCTGGGCGGCATTGTAGACCGCATTGCCGTAACGATTGGCTGGCACCGCCAGGCAATATTCGATAAGCGCAAGAGCCCAGCTTATGAGGATCACTTTAAAAAGCGGCACCTCCTTGTAGCGCAGGTGCCAGTACCAGGCGGCGGTCATGAATACATTGGAGCCGGTCAGCAGCAGGATCGGCGTCAGATAAGGCGACACGAACGGCATGCAACTCTCTGGGCGTGCGGGGGGATTGGAGGCGAGGACCCGGATGTAGCGAATCGATGAGACGGACGTCCACAGGCAAATAGTCTGTCACGGTCGTGTCATGACCGCAGGATAGGAATGCGTTGCTCCGTCAGTTTGTTGCGTCCCCTGTGTTGCCCCTTCCTGCGGTCCCGCCGGCTCTGGTCGCCGGGGCCGCATATTTTGGCGAATAGGGTCCGCCCCGCATCTCCCCTGCGCACCCGGCTGTGATAGATTCACGTCGTGACCTCAGGTTAGCGCCGGGACGCGCCCGCAAAAAAACGGGAAGCGACACGATGCACGTCCTTCATCAGACAGCCCTCGTCGCTGCCTGCATCTTCGCGCTGTCATCAGCGGCGACCGCGCAAAATCAACAGCGCGGCCAATCCCAACCTGCGAAGCCGGCGCCATACAAGCCGGTTGCCGTGACGGCCCCGCAAGCGTCAAACGACGCTGCTCTGGAGGCCTTGCGCAAGCAGCTGGGCGAAGTGGCACAACACAAAGATCGTGCCGCGCTGGCGAAGCTTGTCGTTGGGCAAGCATTCTTCTGGATCGGCGAAAAAGGAGACCACGCCGACAAGCGAAAATCTGGCATCGACAATCTGGCCGCAGCTCTCGGTCTCAAGAACAAGGATGGCGCCGGCTGGGACATGCTTGCGAGCTTTGCCGACGAGCCGACGGGCGCCCCTTTGCCGAACCGCAAGGATGCCATTTGCGCGCCCGCCGACCCGGGTTTCGACGGCAAGGCTTTCAACGACCTGCTCGCGTCGACCAAGACAGACCCCGGCGACTGGGCTTATCCCGTCTCTGCCGATGTCGAAGTGCGCGCAACGCCACAGGCGAACGCGCCGGTGATCGAGAGGCTTGGCTCGGTTTTCCTGCGCATCGATGCCGAGACCGCATCGAACGCGCCGACGTTTATGCGCGTCGTGACGCCGGCTGGAAAAACGGGATTTGTTTCGGTGGACGCAATCGCGCCGATCGGAAACGATCAGCTTTGCTATGTGAAGGAGGCCGGCGACTGGAAAATCGGGGGATATGTGGGCACCGGCGACGTGCCGTAAAATTCCACGCCTGTGAGGTATTTCACACCGGCCGGGGCGCGGAACGGATATTTGAATTAAACTTCGAATTTTCCGAAGCCCAATCGTTCAGCTTGGTGGTCTTTGAATCTCCCCCGCTGAAGGTTTGAAGCGCCCACCCGTGGGGGATCATGGCTGCAGCTGATAAATGGAAGCGCTGGCGCGATTGCATCGCAGGGTGCTGGAAAAAATGCCTCGACCTCGCGCTGGTCCTCTGGATCGTGCGCGTGCCGCTCTGTGCGGTCGCGATCGGCTGGCTGATCCTCGATTACACGCCACAGGCGCAAGATGTCCTCACCGAATTCTCCGATCACTGGGGCAGCATGGTCTTGTTCCTGGTGCTGCTTACGGTTGTCTGGGCAGCAACGACCCACTACGCGGCACGACTTCTGCTCGACACCGATGGGCGCTTTCGCGCCTACGCCGAGGCGCAGAGGTCAGATCTTCTCACATGCGTCGAAACGTGGGTGCCTCGCTTGCTCGGCCTCACTCCCTTCGGGATTGCGTTTATCGCGTCAGTGCGATCGACCTGGAATCTGCCCGAGATCGATGATCCCGGGATGATCTGGGGTGTCAAAAAGACGCTCTACTTTTTCGACTTTCTTGTCGTGGTCGTGGGCGCCGCGTTCCTGGTCTACGTGGTGAAACGCCGGAAGTTAATTGATAGCAGGCCTGTAAAACGGGCCGAGGAAAAGCTCGACTTCGTCAACCGCCTGTTGCGATGGTTTGGCCTGGGTGGTGACGGCCGGATAAGCACGCGTGGGGGCTATGAGATCCAGCCGGGTCTCGGACCGCTGCTGCTTATTATCGTTTTCCTGATTTCTGCCCTGATCATCTTTATGGGTGCCGGTCGGGCGGCCGCGCTGCTGCCGCGCGCATTGATCCTTCCGATCATTTTCGGAGGATGGTTGCCGTTGCTGACATTCCTGTCGGGATGGGGCCGTCAGCTGAGAGCGCCGCTGATCGTTGCGTCCGCCCTTTTGATTGCCGGACTCTCCGCCCTCCTTGGCGACAATCATTCAGTCCGGCGCGTGAATGCGAGTGCAGCGGCGAAGCGGACCGTCGACACCTCAACAATCCGGCTCAACCAGGCGCTCGATCTCTGGATGAAAACCAACGATTGTGCGGACGATCCGGGTTCATGTCCGAGACCGGTGATCGTCGTCGGTGCCGGCGGTGCAAGCCGCGCGGGTTTTTTCACCGCCAGCGTCATCGGAAAATTGCTTGACGAGGCGGGTCGCCATTCATCACAAGGCGCGCCCCTGGACGCGGCAAAGATCCGCAACCGCATTTTCGCTGTCTCGGCGCTGTCCGGGAGCGCTCCCGGTGCCGTAATGACTGTCGCGGCATTTGCACGCTCAGGCGCGGAGACGAAACAACCCTGTTCGCCCGGCAAACCGGATCTCTGGTACGGCGCGGCGATCTATAAGTGGCAGGACTGCCTCGAAGCTCTGATGGCAGGCGACTTTCTCACTTCGAGCATAATCGGCCTCACCTTTCATGACACAATCAGGTTTGGATGGTGGCAGGATCGCGCGGCGTTGTTGGAGCGTTCCTGGGAACGGCGTTTTGCCAGCGTAATGGGGATCAAAGGGTCCGATTGGAAAAGCAAATGTCCCGGAGACCTGCGTTGCCCGTTCATGGGTCTGCGACCTGGCGAGGGAAAAGAGTGGCTGCCTTTGCTGCTTCTCAATGGCGCATCGGCTGCCACGGGCCAGCGCCTGATCACGACGGTGCTGGACCCGAAATACATGGTCCCGATGGACCGCAAGTGTCCGACTGAGCGTCCAAAAGAAGCTGCGAATGAATTGAAGAAACTGCCCGTGAGCCGGACCTATGTCACCGAGGAAGCCCCTGCGAAGGGTGAAACGACAGAGTGCCCGATCTTTATGGAGGCGACCCGGTTTCACACATTGCTCACGGACACAACCGACGTCGATCTCTGGGGTGGCATTCAGCGGTACTTCCTGCGCGAATACCTTCGCGAGATATTTTCCAAAGGACCGACGCCGGTTCTCGATGATGTGCGCCTGAGCACGGCGGCAACGAACTCAGCGCGCTTTCCGGTGATCTCGCCGCCGGGCGCCGTTCGCAACGCCAAGCACAACGTCGTCGACCGCATCGTCGATGGAGGCTACATCGAAAATTACGGAGCGATCACAGCAATGGAGCTTGCCGTCGCGATCAATGCGGTACGACCCGAGCTTGCGCCCTTCGTGCTGATCATCTCCAACGACCCTGACGAGAACCCGATCATCAACAAGATCGATGTTCCGGATGCCATCTTTCTTAGCGATGTCTCGATCCCCCTCCAGGCCATCGCCAGCGCGCGCGACGGCCGCGGCCGGCTTGCCGTGCAACAACTCGAGTCGGTGCTGGAGGCGATCACGAAATCTGCGTGCGGGGAGGACACGGCACACATCCGAGTGTGGCCGCAATACATAGAGCAAGGGACGAAAAAGATCTCGCGACCCGTGTCACTGAGTTGGTGGCTCTCGACGCCGATCCAGGTTCATCTGCATCAGCAGCTTGAACTCACAAAGTTACGCCAGCAACTCAAGGGCGCGGAGCGGGAGAATCCGAACCGCAAAGACATCGACAAAACTTGGCGAGCCTTCGAGGCCACATCGGCCTGTATGGCGGCCAGACGCTGACAATCTACTTCGATGACGCGGCTTTCAGGATTGGCGCCAGACGATCAACCTCGCTTTTGACCAGCGCTGCAAGCGCTTTCGGCCCGCGGCGGTTCGGCTCGGCAATCTCGGCGCCGAGCGCCCCCAGCCGCTTCTGAACCGCTTCCTCGCTCAAGCCCTTGTTGAGAGCATCGGCGAGCTTATCGATGATCGCCTGCGGCGTGCCTTTCGGCGCGAAGACCGCGTAGAACGGCGCGCAGTCGAACTCTGGCAGGCCCTGCTCATGCGATGTCGGCACGTCCGGCAGCAGCGGGCTGCGTTTCTTTGCAGCAATAGCAAGTGCCTTGACGGTTCCTGCGCGCACATGGGGCAGCGGTCCAAGGATTGGATCACAGTCGTAGTCGATCTGACCCGCGAGGATCGCATTCATCACTGGCGCGGTGCCCGTGAATGGCACCATGGTCGGCTTGATGCCGATCGCAGAGTTAAGAAGCAGGCAGCCGACGTAAGACACCGAGCCGACGCCGGCATGCCCCATGTTGAGCTTGCTTTCGTTCGCCTTGGCGTAGGCAACGAATTCCATGAGATTGTTGGCGGGGATTTCCTTTCGCACGGTGAGCAGTTCCGGTTGCTCTGCGATCAGGCCGACCGGCTCGAAGTCTTTCTGCGGATCGTAGCCGAGATTGGGATAGAAGAACGGCGCCGCCGCGTGCGTGCCCATATGACCCGAGATGAGCGTGTAACCATCAGACGCGGCGCGCGCGGCGCGCAACGAACCCACGGTGCCACCCGCGCCGCCGACATTCTCGACCACGAATTGTTGGCCGAGATGGCGCGTGAAGATATCGGCAACAATCCGCCCAGTGACGTCGGCCGGTCCGCCGGCCGCAAACGGCACGATCACTGTCACCGTCTTGGTGGGATAGCCCTGAGCCTGCGCCCCGCCAATTCCGGCGAGCATGATAAGCAACGCGGCGAGTTTCCGTCCTCCCATCGTCCCCTCCCCTTACGCCTTCGGCTTTTTATGGATGGAACCATACCATGGTGCGGCACGGAATATACCCGCCGGACCGACGCTACAAAGCCACAAATTGAAGCCCGCAGAGGCCATTGCGATAGGCGCACGCGGTTGGGGAACTTCCGTTCTTACAAACTTGTCCACTGTTGCCTCCGGGTCATAGAGCGCTGCGAGCGGACACCTATGATGCCTTGGGGATCTGGGGAGGCGGCATTGAAATCACTTTGTCCAATCGCGGCTGTTCTGACACTTGTTGCGTCGGCCTGGGCCGCTTCGGCTGAAACAGCCGAAGATCGACAAGCGTGCACTGGAGACGCATTCAGGGTTTGCTGGTCCGCCATTCCGGACCGCAACAATGTGCTTCAGTGTCTGGTGGAAAACAGAAATCGGCTCAACCCAGACTGCCGCGAGGTGATAACCAGATACACGCGGTCGCACCGGCACAAGGCTACGCGATCCGCGCACAGCGCACGCTCGCGAGCGGAGTGACGCGACACCTTAGCCGTGCCTGAGCTTCATTGCGAGAATTGGCAACACCAGCGCCAGCGTTGCTCCATTTGAGCCAATCAGCGGCCAGTCGTCGATTGCGACTCCATAGACGAGCCAAAGAAGGATACCGACCGTGAACGCTCCGGTCGCCGGCAGCGACAGCGCTCGTGTTTCCTTCTCTCGAATAACTTTGATCGCCTGCGGCAGCCAGCACAACGTCGTGAGCGTGGCGCCTGCGGCACCAATAGAGTCGATCGGCCATCCGAACGTCATGCATCCGCCATACACGGATTCGCTTTTGTCTTTATGACAATCTTGCCTTGGCACTCGACGGCGCGCAGGCTGGCCCCATGACGGCACCCGCGCCTCGCCGGATAGCCTGCGCCCGCTGTGGCGTTTCGTTCGACTGCGGCCTCTCTGCCGAATGCTGGTGTGCGGGCGAACCCTACCGCCTGCCGATGACCAAGGCCTGGATCGAGGATTGCCTGTGCCCCGAATGTCTGCGCAAGGCGGCAGGCGCCCTCGCCGAGAGCCGGCGCGACAGGGGGCAAGGCGGCTAGCCGCACCCGCATTGGTTCGTCTATAGAAAGCCGCCGCGTTTCGCGGCCGCAGGACGAGAGACAACCTTCATGATCGACTTTTACGCGCTGACCAGCCCGAACGTGCAGAAGATCTTCATTATGCTCGAGGAATGCGGGCTGCCGTACAACATCAAGCCGGTGGACGTGTGGGCTGGCGATCAGTTCACAGCGGAATTCGCCAAGATCAATCCACTCCTGAAAGTGCCTGCGATCGTCGACAGCGACGGACCCGGCGGCAAGCCCTACACAGTGATCGAGTCCGGCGCGATCCTGATCTACCTCGCGGAGAAGACCGGCAAGTTCATTCCGCATGAGCCGATTGCCCGCTACGACACTCTCCAGTGGCTCATATTGCAGGTCGCCAATGTCGGCCCGATGAGCGGCCAGCACGTTCATTTCAGTAAATTCGCGGGATCCGGCAACGACTACAGCGCCAAGCGTTACCGCACGCAGGTCATCAAGCTGTTCGATCTTTATGAAGAGCGGTTGGCCAGGCATCCCTATGTCGCCGGAAACGAATATACGATCGCCGACATCGCGGCATGGCCCTGGCTGCGCAATTTCGAGCTGCTCGCGATCGATCCCGGCAAATATCCGACGATCAAGGCGTGGGCCGACAAGATCGCCGCGCGGGACGCCGTCAAACGTGCGCTCGCGCATCTTCCCACCCTCAAGTCCGTGCGCGACAAGGCGAGCGACGACCAGAAGGACCGCTTCTTCGGACGCGGAAAATACGCGCGGGCTTAGGACGCTTGCCGGTCAAGGAGTAGGCCATCGCCCACTCGACTTGTCTCTTTTCACTACAGAGGGCGCGGATCATAATGCCGCGTTTTTAACGTTCCCCCCGCCAGCGGAAATCCAAACATGATCCTTGAAATCGCGCAGATCGATGTGAAGCCGGGCATGGAAACCGAGTTTGAAACCGGCGTGAAGAAGGCTGCGCCGATCTTCAAGCGCGCCAAAGGTTGCAAGTCGATGACCCTGCAACGCTCACAAGAAATGCCGCAGCGCTATCGGCTCTTCGTGCAGTGGGAAACATTGGAAAACCATACGAAAGACTTTCGCGAATCCGCCGACTTCCCGGAATGGCGCAAGCTGGTTGGCCACTGCTTTGCCTCCCCGCCCTATGTCGAGCATGTCGTCGAGGCAGTGCGCGGCTTCTGAGCATCGCTCGCCATGACTGACCGCATCCTCACCACTCACACCGGCAGCCTGCCACGCACGGCGAAAGTCGTGGAGCAGTTGATCGCAGAAGAGAAAAACCCCGGCACGCATCGCGCTGAGCTGCAAGCCGCCGTGCGCGAGGCCGTTGCCGGCGTCGTTCACAAGCAGGTCGAATGCGGGCTCGATATCATCAATGACGGCGAGCAGGGCCGCACCGACTATACCGTGCACGTCCTCAAACGGCTGACCGGCTACGAGGGCGAGAGCGCGCCGCCGATGGGCACCGGCGAGCCGGAATTTCCCGAACTCGCGGAAATTCTTAAGCATTTCGCATCGCCGTTCCAGCACCGTCCGGCCTGCAACGGCCCCGTGGGATGGAAGGACTGGCCGGCAGCGCAGGCCGACATCGATCTTGCGAAAGCGGCGTTGCAAGGCGCGAAGGCCGAGGACATCTTCATGACCTCTCCCTCCCCCGGCCAGATCGCGCGCTATCTTAAGAACCGCTATTACAAGACCGACGAAGAATATATCTACGCGCTCGCCGATGTTATGCGGCGCGAATATAAGGCAATCGTCGAGGCCGGTCTCATCCTCCAGCTCGATTGCCCTGATCTCGCGATGCTGCGGCACATGGTCTATCTCGACCTGCCGCTCGCGGACTACCGCAAAATCATCTCGGTCAACGTCGCCGTACTCAACCACGCGGTGCACGACCTGCCACCTGAGCGCATGCGTATGCATGTGTGCTGGGGCTCGACTATGGCGCCGCACCACACCGACGTCGAGATCAAGGACATCATCGACATTGTGCTATCCGGGCGACCGCACGCCGTTTCATTCCCGGCGGCGAACGCGCGCCACGAGCACGAATGGAAGGTGTGGCGCGACGTCAAGCTGCCTGCCGGCAAAAAAATTATTCCGGGTGTGATCGATTCCACGACCAACGTCGTCGAGCATCCGGAAGTGGTGGCCGATCGCATCCTGAATTTCGCGAGCGTGGTCGGGCGTGACAATCTGATGGCCGGCGTCGACTGCGGCTTCGGTACTTTCGCGGGCCGCGTGCAGGTCGACACCAAGATCGTCTGGCTCAAGCTGCAGTCGCTGGTCGAAGGCGCGCGAAGGGCGAGCAGGCAGCTGTGGGCAAAGGCGGCCTAGTTTCCGAACAGTCTCAAGGGCGTCTCAACCAAAATCTTCCGCCGGATCGCTTCGTCGGGCGTCCAATCCATGAACAGGTCGAGCAAATGGCCTTCGTCCGGCATTGCTTCGGCTGAAACCCAGGGGTGCGGCCAATCGGTGCCCCACATCAGCCGCTCGGGATTGGCCCGCAGCAGCGCGTCGTGAAACGGCTTCGCGTCCGGATAGTCGGGAAATTGGTCGGATAGCCGGTAGGCGGCCGAGACTTTCACGTGGGCGTGCCCCTCCCCGACCAGCTTCAGCAGCGCCTGGAAATTGGGCTCGTCCACGCCTTTGGCTGCCGGAACCATCAGCATGTGATCGACGACTACCGGCATCTCGCGCGACACCGAGCGCAATGTCGGCGCCACGTCCTGCATCACCCTGTGATCGCAGAACAGCTGCATCACCCAACCGAGCTCAGCCATCGTCTTGCGGAAGATCTCAAACACGTTGAGCCCGACGCCGCGCACGTAACCTGGATCTTCGGGCAACAAATGAAAGCGTAATCCGCGCATACCGACCTTGTGCCACTCGCGCAGTGTCTCTGATTTCACTCGTGCGTCGGTAATGGCAACGCCGCGCAGGCGCTGCGGAAAGCGCATAACGGCATCGAGCACCACGCGATTGTCATAGCCATGTGCGTTGCCCTGCACGACCAGCCCGTGCGCACAGCCAAGCCGGTCGAGCAGCGCCAGATATTTTTCGACCGGCGCGTCAGGCGGCGTGTAGCCGCGGCCTAAAGCGTAAGGGAATTTGTCCGCGGGGCCGAAGACGTGAGCGTGCGAATCCCACGCGCCTGGCGGCGGCATTACGCGCGGAATTTTCGACTGCGCGACGGGGCCGGCGATGCGCGGCGGCTCTCGATCTGCTTCCATTGGACCGCTGTTAACCGAGCCGGATATTGGCGTCCTTCACGACCTTGCTCCATCGCGCCATTTGTTCGTCGACGAAGCTGCCGAATTCCTGCGGAGTGGTCGGACGGGTCTCGATGTTGAGCTGCTCGAACCGCGCAATCACATTCGGATCGCGCAGTGCGGCGTTGATCCCGGAATTGAGCTTCTGAACAATCGGCGCTGGCGTGCCGTGCGGCACGAAAACGCCATTCCACTCGTAAGCCTCGAAGCCCGGCAATGTGTCGGACACGGGTGGAATATCGGGCAGGCTGTTGAGCTTGCCTTTTCCGGTGTGCGCGATCGCTTTCACCTTCCCGCCCTGGATCAGCCCGACGACTGAAGAGCCGTTGGCGAAGAAAAACTTCACCTGCCCGGAGATCACATCGTTGAGAGCAAGTCCGCCTCCGCGGTACGGCACATGGCTGACTTTGACGCCGGTCTGATGGCGGAACATCTCGAGCGACAGGTGCTGCAATGTGCCATTGCCGGACGACGCCATGTCGATGCCATCGGCGGCGGCTTTTGCGAGAGCAATGATGTCGGCAACCGTTTTCACCGGCACAGACGGCGTCACCACCAGAATGTTCGGCACCAGCGATACGAGCGCGACAGGATCGAAGTCCTTCTTGTAGTCGAAAGGCAGGTTGGAATAGAGCGATGAATTGACAGAGAATGCGGTGGCATCGTGCAGCACGGTGTAGCCATCGGGATCCGCCTTCGCAGCCACGGCCTCGGCGATCGTTCCGCCCGCGCCGCCACGGTTTTCGATAACGAATTGCTGACCGAACATTTCACCAAGCTTGCCGAAGACAATGCGTGCCGTCGTATCGGCGCCGCCGGCCGGCGGATAGGGCACGATCACGCGCACCGGTCGGTTCGGCCACGCCGCCTGCGCACCAGCCATACGCACCAACGGCGCTGATACCAGCCCGCCCAAAAGCACGCGGCGCGTCACTTTCGTCCCCGACATCGCTTTCTCCCGGTTTTTCATGCGACAAACCTTAGCATTGGCCGCGGAGCGGTCGAATGGCGCGCGACGTGACACCCGATCGTTCAAAACAAGCGGTCCTTATTGGCTATCTGTTTACGATCGCCAGTACAACCAGAGATATTTAATCGTTAGGCAAACATCTTGCGGTTCATTGGCGACAGAAGCCAGGGGACCGCCATGAGCTTTTTCTCACGAGGGCTTTTTGTCGTCGCCGGCATCATTGCCGGAAGCACCGCCATCAATTATTTCGTTCTTGGCAACACCGCCGACTACGGCCTGCCCAGTTCCCGACTTGGCTCCTGGCGGGAGGCGAAAGTCCGCCCGGCGTGCTTTTTCGCGACCGAAAGCCCCGAGAATGACCCCGCGCGGCCACAGCTTCCTTACGGTCAGCACCGGATTGCTCCGCAGGATTATCGCCGCATGGTCGAGATGACCGCAGCCCTTCACTGCTATCTGGTGACGCAGCGCAATGCAGTCTGCGAACCGAACAACCGCGCCTACATCGTCGACTACATCGGCAAGTATTTCGACAAGATGGAGGGCATGCTTGAAGCGGGGGCGCATTACGGCAAGGACGAGGTGCAGAACGTCAAGATGCTGTGGGACGGCCAGAACAACCGTGAAATAAACGCCGCGCTCCAGGAGCACGTGCGCTCGGGGCATCTGACGAAGTCCGATTTTGGCTGGTCATCTCCGGCCCCGATGAAAGCGCTGTTTGAGGAATATTCGGACGTTCAGGACAGCTGCCCGAAGGAAACGCCCTGGGTGGCGCAACGGTAGCGCGAGCGTGTCGTGCTTGATCTCCATGAATATCGCGTGCAGCGAACACAGCAATCCACGGACCACTCATCGCTGCTGTCGACCATTGTCATCGCCGTGATCGCTTTCTCCTTCAGCGAATCCGTAGTTCTATTCTGGGACAAGATTCCGGGACCGCAGCATTTGATGTCGCTTCTGACATCGGCGGAGCCCGACGACAAGACACCCTCGTTTTCGGGCGACAGGGTTGGACGGGCAGAAACGGCACCACTTCTAAAAGTCTGCCTGACCGCGGACCTTCTTGGCATGGATCCGGACAAGGACATCGCACCTGGTGTGTTGTTGGAGATCCTTACCGCAGCCCGCGCGCAAGGGCGCCTCACCAGGGTGTTCGGCGGTGGATCAAAGAATTCGGCAGTCAAACTTGCGCAGGATTGGGCCGCCGTAACCGACTGCGTCTATCGTGCGAATTCCTGGAATCTGTGCGACATCGACAATCGCGCGCTCGCCGTCCAGGCAGCCAATACATTCGTCGTCCAGGTTGAAGAAATTGCCGAGCAACCAAAAGCGTCCGCTGCCGATCAAAGCGAGGTCGACGCACTCACGCTAACAAAAAGCCGAGTCCTCGACTCCCTGCAATACCTCGCCAGGAACGGCGTATTGATTTCTTCGGATTTCGCGCCCTTTGCACCTTCGACCGTGCGCCGCATCCTCAGCGATAACAAGCCTGAAGAAAATGCCTGCACTAAGTGATAGAGCGAACCGGTTCTTGCGCCGTTACGTCATTCCTGCGTTTGTCCTGATCGGAATTCTTGTCGCTTGGGATCTCACCAAGCCCCGTATGCCGAAACAGTGGCCCGAGCCCACGCCACATGTGGAAGAGCGCCCGAATGGCGGGGTGCCGCCGTGGAACGCCAATGAATCGATTTTCCAGCACAGCCGCGATCTCACGCGCGAATCCACGCTGCGCGGTCTCGAGCAGGCCTGGAGCACCTTTTGCGATCCCAAGGGCCGCGAAAAACTTGTGAACGCGGTGACCCATTATGTCGAACAGCGGCGGCAGCAGGAAAAAAGCTACCCGGCGCGCTGGGGCAAGGAAGGACGGGATTATATCGCACAACAATGGGGCACTGCGGACGACGCTCGCATTGAACGCCTCATCGAAGAGCTTTACGGCCGCGGCTATCTGAGGCTCAAGGATCTCAAGGCATACATCGCGGAAGGAATCGCGCCGCTGATAAAAGACGCGCGCGTCCTCGGAGACCCGTGCGGAAGTTGACGGCGACACCGCACGGACGATTGGCTACCGCGTTATTTGATCAGCCCGACGACCCTCGGCAGCCAAAGGGTCAGTTCCGGGATCATCGTTATCGCTATCAAAGACAGTAGCAGAGGTATCAGCCAGGGCAGAATGGCCATGGTCGTTCGCTCGATCGACAGCTTGGCAACGCGGGACAGCACGAAAAGCACCATGCCGAGCGGCGGATGCAGCAGTCCGATCATCAGGTTGAGCGTCATCATGACGCCGAAGTGCACTGGATCGATGCCGACCTTCACGATGACCGGCATGAGGACCGGCACCAGGATGCTGATCGATGCGATCGGCTCCAGAAAGCAGCCGATGACCAGAAGCAGGACGTTGGTCAGCAGCAAAATGATGTAACGATTGTCGGTCAGGGCCAGCAGCGCCTCCGTGGTGTATTCGGTGACGCGGGTCGTGGTCAGCACCCAGCCGAAGAGTGATGCCGCGCCGACGATCAGCAGCACCCCGGCCGTGGTCTCGATTGTGTCCATCGAAACCTTGTAAAACTGCTTCGGCGTGAGCGTGCGATAGAGGAAAATCCCCAGCACGATGGCCCAGGCGCAAGCTGCGATCGCCGCTTCTGTTGGCGTGAACCAGCCGAACGTCATGCCGCCAATGATGATCGCCGGCGTCAGCAGCGCCGGAAGTGCCGCGATGAAGGTCACGGCGAGCGTGCGCCAGCTGAAGGCCTGGTCGCGACCCATCCCGTAGCGGCGTGCGCAGTAATAGACATAGCCCATCATGAAGACGGTCATCACCAGGCCAGGAATGACCCCACCGAGAAAGAGTGCACCGATCGAGACATTGCCCATCATCCCGTAGATGACGAACGGCAAGGACGGCGGAATGATCGGGCCGAGCGTCGACGATGCGGCCGTGACCCCGACTGAAAATTCGGTGTCATAGCCGTGGTCCTTCATCGCCTTGATCTCGATCGTGCCGAGGCCCGCCGCATCGGCAATCGCGGTGCCCGACATGCCAGCGAAGATGACGGAACCGATGATGTTCACATGCGCGAGCCCGCCACGGGTCCAGCCCGCGAGCGCGACAGCAAAATCGTAAATACGGTTGGTGATGCCCGCGGAATTCATCAGGTTGCCCGCCAGGATGAAAAACGGCACCGCCAGCAGCGGGAATGAATCGATGCCGCCCGCCATCCGATGCAAGATGACAAAGTCCGGCAGTCCCGCAATGAAATGCGTGTAGATAAACGACGACCCGGCAAGCGCGATGAACACCGGCACGCCGGCAAGCAGCACCACGATGAACAGAAGCGCCATGATGATCATGGGACTGCCTTAGTCGGCCGCGATCTGATGCGTCACGTCGTCCGGCCGGCTCCAGCCGGTGCGGGCGTTGCGCCACACGTTGATCGCCTGACGCATGAGCATCAGGAAACACCCGAAGGCCACGCCGCTATAAACGTAGCTCATCGGCAGATCGAACACGGTCATTCGCTGGTAGTGCATGCGTTCGGTGATTGTCCAGGAAACGAAGGCGAGCAGGCCAACAAAAGCAAGCTTGATGAAATCAACGAGTGCCAAAACCGTCGCGCGTGCCGGGCCCGGCTTCATCACGTTCGAGAGCAGCTCAACGGCGATATGCGTATTGCGCCGCGTCACCATCGCGCCGCCGATGAACACGATCCACATCAAGCCATAACGCGCGATTTCTTCGGTCCACGAAAGACTGTCATTGAGGACATAGCGTGTGAAGAACTGCAGGAAGACGATGAAGGCAAGCGACCAGAAGATGAGGAACGCAATCCAGTCTTCCGGGTAGTGCTCGATCGTCACCTTGGCATCTTCGGCCTCAATGAGACGCTTCTCGCCGTCAGGCGCCGCTTGCTTGCTCATGATCCCCCGCGAGGTCGACCGTGGTCCATGACGCGCCGCGCGTAAACGCGGCGCGATCACTCGT
>JBKPRE010000052.1:0-32990 GCA_046734435.1 Pseudomonadota bacterium
GACTTGGAAACCGTGTGTTCGAGGCGCAACAGTTGTTCGCCATGCCCGATATGTACGCCGCCATCTTTGCTGCTGGAGCGCTCGGCTATGGGCTCAATCTGTTTTTTTTGATCATCGAGCGGCATTTCGTGCATTGGGCGGGCCGCTAGCCGTAAAGCCAGCAAATTGGTTGATCCATTTTTAGATAGAAGCGCCAACAGCTTTTTATCGTGGCGGCTGACTTCCTGGCTATCGTTCTAATCAGTAGTGAAACCCCGCAAAGCCCGTGAACGTGGTTGATCGCCATCGCGTTCGATCTGCACGGCTCGTTCTATGCAATCGTCGCTGGGCAAGCGACCACATCGTTTCCCCTCTTTACAGTCGCCACATGTGAAGTGAGATAATTGGTGGTGTATCACCACCCGATGTTTAATTTCGGCTGAAATCATCCGAATGGCGTTGAGGAGGCGCATCTTTTCCTCCATTAAAATTAAAAGACTAGCGAACTGCATCCGCTCTCGCCTTGACGTAGATCAAGACGGCAGTCGGTAAAAAGTTATGCGGGCAAGCCAGAATTCACGGGTAGGCGGAAGCAGTAAACTAACAGACGAGCCGTGCAAAGTTTCTCATAGTTTCTATCGTCGTTATCATTCGGATGACAGTGATGAATTTTGCAAGGTGCTAGTGCTTCAGATCAGCATCGACTGCCCATGGCATCAACAGTTTTTCAGCAACCACAACAAGACCGTAAAGGATCACCCCAAGCACACTTAACACCGTGAGCGACGCCCAAACTAAGGGCGAATTGAGTTGCGAGTTGGCGGTCAACAACAGGTTTCCCAAACCTTCGTTTGAACCGATGAATTCGCCAATAACAGCGCCAATGACCGACAAGGTCACTGCGATCTTGGCGCCGGAGAAGATCGACGGAAGCGCCGAAGGAAGCTGGATCTTAAAAAACGTCTGCAGCCGCGTGCATTGCAGCGAACGCGCGAGCTCAATCAGCTCGGGAGAGGTCGAGCGCAAACCGGTTGCAGTATCAACGACGACGGGAAAAAAAGCGATGACGAACGCCATTGCCAATTTTGATTTGATGCCAGTGCCAAACCAGACCAGCAGGATGGGAGCTACGGCGACTTTCGGAATGGACTGACTCGCCACGAGCAACGGGTAAAACATCTGATTGGCTATACGTGAGTAGGTCATGATAACAGCGATAGGAATCCCGATGCCCATCGCCAATGCAAAGCCGTAGATACATTCCAGGGCGGTAATCCAGGCTTCTTCTCCTAGAACTTTCCATTCCTGCACCATTGCTTGTAGCACCTGCCATGGCGTTGGCAGGACAACGATTGGAACCTGGAACAGCACCACGTAATAGTGCCAGACGAGCAAGATGATCGCCGTGCCAGCCAAGGGAAACATGATGTGGGCGGCGCGCCCGCTCATTAGTGGACAATCCCAAGGGCAACGCTAGCCTGCCGCTCTAAATCCGTGAACTCGGGCAGAAATCTCGTTTTTGATGAGCGCGGGTAGGGGATATTTATTGTAAGCTCTTTTACGATAATCGCTGGACGTCTTGAAAAGACGACGACTTGGTCTGACAGGTAGATCGCTTCAGAAATACTGTGCGTGACGAACAGGACGGTTGCGCCGGTAACGCGCCGGAGATCGAGCAGAAGATCGTTCATCTCCAGTCGTGTCAATTCGTCGAGTGCGCCGAACGGCTCGTCCATCAGAAGAATTGAGGGCTCGTGGATAATCGCCCGGCAGAGCGCAACGCGCTGCTGCATTCCGCCCGAGAGCTGGCGCGGATAGGCATTTTCAAATCCTTCGAGGCCGACCAGTTTAAGGATTTCGTGTGCGCGCGCTTTCGCGCGTACGTCGTTCTTGCCGAGCACTTCCATCGGGAACAGCACGTTTCCAAGCACGCTGCGCCACGGCATCAAGGTCGGGGCCTGAAATACGACGCCGACGCCGGGGAAAGGCGCGTTGATGGCCTTGCCGGCGAGTTCGAGGAGGCCGCCCGTTGCGGGAATGAGACCGCCCATCATCTTGAGCACGGTCGTTTTCCCGCAGCCCGACGGGCCGAGCAGGGAAATCAGGTCGCCTTTGCGAAACTCAAACGAGACATCCTTTACCGCCACAACTGGCTGCCCGGCGGCGTTGAAGGTCTTGGTCACGTTGGCAACGCGCCCGAAGGGTGCCGGCGCGCCAGCACCCTTCGCATCTTTTGTTACGCTTCCACTCACGCTTGCATCAGCCCTCTTTTTATCATTCGCCCCCTTCAGCTCACGGCATGATCGGCTTCGCCGGCAGGAAGCCGGTCAGGTAAACGTCCTGCGGCTTCGGCGCCTTCTCCTTCGGGAAGCCGCCATTCTCGGCCATCCACTCCACCGACTTCGTCATACGGTCCGCGGTGAACGAGCCGAGGCCGTTCTTCTTGACGTCCGGCGTCACCGCCAGATCCTCGACGATCTTGAGCTCGTCAACGGTAATGTCGTTCTTCAGCGCTTTGGCGTATTTCTGGATGATTTCCGCGGCTTCTTCCTTGTGCTGGAAAGAATACTGGTAGCCCCGCAAGGTCGCGCGCACGAAGCCTTTCATGACCTCCGGGTTTTCCTTGATGAACTTTTCTGTTGCCCCGATGCCGTTGGAATAGAGGTCGAGGCCATGGTCGGCAAAGAGGAAGGTAACAACCTTGGCATCCTTCACAGCGCGCTCCATCGCCGGCTTGGTAATGATGAAGAAGTCGATCGCCGGGATTTTCCGCGTCGCCAGCATTGCGATGCGCGCCGACGGCTCGATGCTTTCCATCTGCAGCTTGTTCGGGTCGAGCCCCTCCTTGCGCATCATCGCGCGGGCGATGTTGGTGATGTAGCTGCCGGTGTTGGAGCCGACCTTAAGCCCCTCGAAGTCCTTCAGCTTGGTGACGTTGGCTCCGGGGTCGAGCGAGAAGAAGCAGAACGGGGCCTTCTGGTAAATGACCGACACGACCTTGACCGTTGAGCCTTCCGCGCGCGCAACGACGAGACTTGCCACGTCGACGAAACCGATTTGCGCGATGCCCGACTCGACGTTCTGGATTCCCTGCGCCGTGCCCTTGGCCGGAACGATATTAACGTTCAGCCCTTCTTCCTTGTAGAAACCCTTGTCGATCGCAACATAGAACGGCGCGTGCCGCCCCAGCGTGATGAAATCAAGGGAGAACGTAATATCGGTCAGCTTCTTCTCCTGGGCCTGCGCTTGCCCAGATTCGCCTGTCGCCCCACCAAGCATCAGCCAGGCAGAGCAAAGGAACGCCGCGATCACTTTCTTCATTTCAGTCTCCTCTCGAGTTGCCTTTGCCGCCAATTTCATAGATCGCTTAGCTTCACTGGGTCTGTCCGTTCACCGGCGTGAGCCGGTGTTCGAGGACGGCGCCAGTGAGATTCGCCGAAGCGTCGGAGATCAAATAGAGCAGCGTCGGAACGACTCCTTCCGGATCGCCGATGCCGATCGAATTACGATAATGTTCGCGTTCACTCTCCGTGCTCACGTCCATGAAAATCGGTGTAGCGCGAACGCCGGGCGAAAGCACATTTGCACGCACGTTGTAGTTTCGAAGCTCCTGCGCCGCCGATTTGATCATACCGATCAGTGCGGCCTTGCTCGCTGCGTAGGCGCTGGCGCCCGGCCACCCGGTCAGCGCCAATCCCGAAGTGAATGCAACTATCGCGCCAGATCGCTGGGCCTTCATAAGCGGGATTATTGCATGGACGCAGTAGAAGACGCCGTTGAGATTGGTGTCGATCACCTTGCGCCACTCACTCGCGGTCATGTCCTCGATATTGGTGCGGACCTGGATGGCCGCGGCAAGAACTGCGGCATCAAGTCGCGGATATTTACGCCCCACCTCGTCGAGCAACCGCGCAACAGCGGCCTCGTTCGAGACGTCGACCTGACGCAAGTCGATTCTGTTGCGCAGCGCGGGCTCGAGATTGCATAGCAGGTTGTCATGCCCGCGGTCGATGGCGATGACGAACGCGCGCTCGCGCGCGCAGTGACGCGCGAGCGCAGCGCCGATGCCGCTGCCGGCGCCGGTGATCAGCACGACCGCATCGTCGAATTTGTATGAAACCGAAATCGTCATGCCGGCACCGCGTGCCGCTGCAGCGGCTTGAGCGCGGTCTGGTAGGCGTCCTCAGCCCGGCTCGACGTCATCGGCGCGATTGCCGCGATGTGATCGTCGGGGCGCACCAGCACCATGGTGTCGGGGTCGCAACCGTAGCGCTGTGCCACGCGGCTACCGGAATCGAGCAGCGCGCGGCTGCGTATGGCTGAATCGCGCGGCGCGTCCCAGCGTGAAATTGCGTAGTGCTTGAGCCAGGGGAGGTCCTTTGCGGGGATGGCGGGGCGCCGCCGCACGTCGGTAAAATAGAGCGCGACGAAAGAACTGCCGAACAGATCGTGCAGGCGAGTCTCATGCCCGGCGCTGTCGTGTACGACACCATCCGGCGCGCGGTCGCCGACCACAACGGGCGGCGGCTCGGCGAAGGGCTTCACCATCGACCAGTCGCCGGTCCCGTTGAGGCCAAGGCGCACGCCGAGCAGCGACCGTGTGTAGGCATTGCCCCAGGCGTGTCCGCTCATCGCTTTCACATCGGCGAGGCGGCTTGCCATATAAGCGCGCCCGGCTTCGGCCATTTCGCCAGAGCCTAGCTCAGCGACGGGCTTCTGCTCGCTTTCAAACCCGTCGAGCAAAGTCTCTTTGCCCCATCCGCGCATGATCCAGGCAATGCGCCACGCGAGGTTGTTGGCATCGAGAATGCCGGTGTTGAGCCCGAGCGCCCACATCGGTGTGATCAGATGCGCGGCATCGCCGAGCAGAACGACGCGCCTGTGGTGCCATTTGCTGGCGACGCGGTGATAGATCTTGAACAGGTTTGTACCGACCAGCTCGGCGTTTTTCGCACCGCCGATGAAAACCATCGCCTTCTCTCGCAGTTCATCGTCGGTGAACTCGCGCTGGCCTTCGAATACCGGGTAAAGAAAGCGCCAGCATTCCGGTTGGCGCACGAGGATCATCCATTCCGTCGCGTCGCTGAAATAGCCAAGGTAGGGAAAGTCGCGCGGGTTTTCGACGTCGAGATCAACCTTCAGGTCGACGAGCGCGAAGCGTTCGGGCAGCGAGCGGCCTTCGACCGAGACGCCGAGGCGCTCGCGCACCGTGCTGCGCCCGCCGTCGCAGCCCAAAAGAAAGCTCGCTTGGAAGCTCTTTTTGCCGTCCGGCGTGTCGAGCTCAAGCGTCACGCGGTCGGCATGCTGCGTGAAGCCGGTGAGGCGATGCCGGTGGTGGACTTTCCCGTACTTCGAGCTTGCCAGGGAGTCGCGAAGCGCGGGCTCCATGTCGGACTGCGGCAGATTGATGACGAAAGGAAATCTGGTCTCGTCGCGCAGGAGATGCAGCTTAACGGCATCGCGCTTGCGGTTGGTCGCACGCTCAATGTCGCCAATCTCGTCGACCCGCATGGCTTTTGACAGAATCCTGCCGGCGGCGCCAAAGCGCTGCCAGACCTCCAGCGTGCGGATCAATGTGGTGCCGGCCTTGGTCTCGGTCGACAAACCGGCATTAGCTTCGAACACGACAAAGGGAATTTGATAATAGGACAGCGCGAGCGCGACGGTGAGACCGACCGGTCCGGCGCCGACGATGGCAACCGGATACTCGGACTTCAGGGGGAACGCGCCGCCGTCCATCGTCACATGCCACCACGCCGCTGCAGCCGCACCGAAGCCGCCGGTCCGGGGAAACAAGGCAGTTTACGCGGCAAACTTTTTCCCAAACGGCCGAGCTTGCCCGCAACAAAAGCATCGCATTCGGAATTTCTATGTGTCAATATATTTTCGAAAATCAGGAGTATTTCCGAGAGTCAACTTGTCCCTGTCTCATGAGTTCGCAATCCATTTCGCTAAAGACGAGCGACGGTCATAGTCTCACAGCCTATGAGGCGCGGCCGGACAAATCGCCGCGCGGCGGCATCGTTGTGCTTCAGGAGATCTTCGGGGTCACCGGCTACATCCGCCGTGTTTGCGAGGACTATGCAGGCCACGGCTATCACGTTGTGGCGCCGGCACTGTTCGATCGCATCCGGCCGGGTATCGAATTGACCTATTCCAAGGAGGAGGCGGTGACGGGCCGCGAGCTGCGCAGCAAAATTCCCTGGGAAAAAACTTTCGCCGATTTGGAGGCGGCCAAAATGCGGCTGGAGAGCGCCGGCAAAATCGCGACGCTCGGCTACTGTTGGGGCGGCACCATTTCCTGGCGTGCGGCCAGTCACGTCGAAGGGATCGCGGGCGCGGTTTGCTACTACGGCACGCAGATCTCTCCCTATACGCACGAGCAGCCGCGCTGCCCGGTGCTGATGCATTTCGGCGACAAAGATCACATCGCGACACTCGAGCATGCCGGCGCTTTGCGCGCGGCGCAGGGTGCGCGCGTCGAAATTCAGGTTTATCCGGCCGGCCACAGCTTCAGCTGCGATGAAACTCCAAACTATCACGCACCGAGTGCGGAACTGGCGCTGCGACGCTCACTCGAATTTCTCGCTGCACAAGTCGGGTAAGGAGTGGATGCTGCCATGACCTTTGTCCATCAGCATGACGGTGCCATCGAGCCGACGGTCAACGCACAGGTTTTCCGTCAGATCCGCACAGACATCGTGACGTGCAGGTTGATGCCGAATGAGCGCCTGCGCGTCGAGAGCCTTCGCCAACGCTACGGTGTCGGCGGCAGCCCGATCCGGGAAGCGCTCATGCGGCTTGAAGCCGAAGGCCTCGTCATTCTCGAACAAAACAAGGGGTTTAGGGTGTCTCCAGTCTCCCGTGGACACCTGCTCGATCTGATGAAAACGCGCGTCGAAATCGAAGGCCTGGCGCTGCGGTGGTCGATCGACAAAGGTGGCGTCGATTGGGAGGCAAATTTGCTTGCTGCCTACCATCGCCTGTCACATCTGAAAAAGACGCTACGGGCCAGCGGCAGCGACGTCAATCTCGTCTGGTTCAGGGAGCACCGCAATTTTCACAGCGCACTCACCGCGGCCTGTGGATCGCAACATCTGATCGGGATCCGCGACAACTTATTCGCGCAGGCGGAACGCTATGTCGCGCTGTCGATCATATCCAAATGCCCGCCGCGCAACGATGGCAATGAGCACGAGCAGATGATGCGCGCGGCGCTTGCACGAAACCCCGGCCGCGCCGTGCAGCTGATGGCTGACCATATCGGGCGGACCAATGAACGCGTGGCAAAGACGCTGGGGGCCGGTACCGTGCAACCGATCAAGTTGCGGCGAATGAGCGGCAAACCGTGACATGAGCGGCGTCATCCGCATTGCGGCCGATCAACTGAGCGCGCTGGTGGCGCGGCTCTTCGTTGCGGCCGGTATCCCAGACACGGCGGCGATAACCGTCGCGAGAGCTCTGGTGGATGCCGATCTCGAGGGTCAGTCCTCACACGGCGTGATGCTGGTCGAAATGTACCTTGACCGGATCCGAAAAGGATCGGTCTCGCTGAAACAGGCTGGCGAAATCGTCTCGGATAAAGGCGCATCTGTTGTTCTCGACGCGCATCACGCGCTCGGCCATCTCACCGGCGACCAGGCGATTGAGATTGCCATCGAACGCTCGCGGCGCTTCGGCGCCGGCCTCGTCGCGGTACGTCACGCTTTCCATTTCGGGACTGCGCGGCGTTTCGCGCTGAAAGCCGCAGATGAGGACTGCATTGGCATCGTCATGTGCAACACGCGGCCGCTGATGCCGGCGCCCGGTGGCGCCGAGCGTGTGGTGGGAAACAATCCGATCGCCATCGCCGTGCCGTCGAATGGCCCGGCGCCGATTGTGCTCGACATGGCGACGAGCGAAGCCGCGATGGGCAAGATCCGCATGGCCGAGAAGGCAGGCGAGAAGATCCCCGGCACCTGGGCGGTCAAGGCCGATGGCAGTGCGACCACTGACCCTGCGGAAGCGATTGCTGGCATGCTGCTGCCGGCGAGTGGGCCAAAGGGATTCGGGCTCGCCTTTCTGATCGATCTTCTGTGCGGGGTGCTGTCGGGTGGAGCGACAGGCAGCGCAGTGCAGCCGCTTTACGGCAATGCATCCGTTCCCTACGACTCGTCGCACCTTTTCATCGCTATCGACATCGCGCATTTCGGGGATCGCGCGGCGATGCGCATGGCCGCGACGGCCGCGGCGGAGCGGATTCGCGCCGGAGCGCGTGCACCCGGTGTCGCAAGGCTGTTCACGCCCGGTGAGCCGGAATGGGTCAAGCGCGAGAGCGCGGCGGGGCAGGTGATGCTTCCACCGGCGGTCGCCGACACATTGATGCGACTGGCAAAGGAATTGCGGGTGCCTGCCGACGCCCTGATGCCATCTGAAAAATACGAAAGGACCTGAAAATGGCGAAGCGCGAAGTCAAGACAGCTAAGATCCGGACGCCGAGCGGCGTGTTCTCGCAGGCAACCGTGATCGAGGCCGAGGGGAGGCTCGTCTTCATTTCCGGAATGACCGCGCGCCGGCCGGACGGCACGATCGCGGGGATCGGTGACATCACGGCGCAGACCAAACAGGTCTGCGAGAACGTCAAGTCGGCGGTGGAGGCGGCCGGCGGCACGCTCGACGATGTCTGCCGCGTCGACGTCTACGTGCGCAACATGGAGCACTTCAAGGAAATCCACGCGGTACGCCAGCAGTACTTCAAGCCGCCACTGCCGGCGTCGACGATGGTGGAGATCTGCAAGATGACGTCACCCGAATACCTGATCGAGATCAACGCCATCGCGGTGATCCCCAAATAACGGTGAGCAGCGATGACCGACAAGTCGGGACTGAAAGCGGCCAAGGAAAAGGGGATCAAGCTCGGTGAAATCGGGCAGCGGATCGTCCTGGAGAACGAGCACGTGCGGATCTGGGAGGTCAATCTCGACCCGGGCGAAACCATCGATTTCCACCTTCATTACCACCCCTACGTCATCATCTCCTTGGGCGGCGGAGAGAATGAGATTGAGACGATTTTTGGCGACAAGCGCATGACCAACGAGCCAATCGGCTCGACCGTGTTCATGAACGAGATGCGCCCGGTGCACAAACTGACCAACCGCGCAAGCGTGCGCTACCTGTCGCGGCTGATCGAGATCAAAAGCGTTCGCTGGACGGCGGAGTAGGACCGGGGCGATGGCGCAGACGATCGGTGGTTGGGACGTTCATACCCATATCGTACCCCCGGCGGTTGTCGCGGCGGGCGGGCGCGGCGCCTTCGGCATGCGCGCATCGTCCGACACGCTGACGATCTGCGCGCACGGCGTTCCGCTGCATCCAATCACCGAGGTGAACAAGCTTGCCGATCGTGTCAAAAGCGATCATCTCGACGGCGCAATCGTTTCGGTACCGCCGCCGCTGTTCCGGCCCGATTTGAGCGAGGCGGACTGTCGCGACTACGCAAAGCTTGTAAATGAGGGTCTTTTTGAAGCCTGCCGCGGCCACGAAGGCGTGCTGCGGCCGCTGGCCTATCTGCCGGTCGAGGCGCCCGAGGTGGCGGCCTGTATTGCCGCGACCCTCGACGGACGTTGGACGGGCGTCGTCATGGGCACCGAGACCAATGACGCGTCCTATGCATCCGAAAGGCTCGACCCGCTATGGCGCACGCTCAGCGAACGCAGGCTGACTCTTTTTATCCATCCGGGTTCGACGCCCGACAAGCGTCTCGACCCGTTTTATCTCACCAATCTGCTCGGCAATCCGGTTGAAACGACCATCGCGGCATCGCATCTGGTTTTTGCCGGCGTCATGCAGCGCTATCCGGACCTCAACATCATTCTTGCGCATGGCGGCGGGTGCGTCGCGGCCTTGTGTGGGCGCTGGCAACGGGGCGTGACTACCAGGCGAGCTGGCATTCCGGACATGTCGCTCAATCCACTGGAGGCCGTTCGCCGATTTTATGTCGACAGCATCGTGCACTCGCCGATGTTTCTGGAGACCCTCATCAGGACGTTCGGCGAGGGACGGGTGCTACTCGGAAGCGACTGGCCGTTTCCGATGGGCACGCCCAGTGCCGAACACGATCTCGGCCACCTGGATGAAAAGCTTCGTCTCCGAATTCGCAAGCTCAACGCCGAGGAGGCCTTCGGCGCCCGGTTGAAAACGCAACGTCAGGGTATTTCATGACAAACATGCCCAAGCTTGAAGAACTTCTCATCAAGACCGAGTCCATGCCCTGGCGCGAGAAATCGCTCAAAGGTATTCACGAAAAGATGCTGTGGCGAAACGAGGAGACGGGCGCATCGATTGCGCTGATCAAATTCGACAAAGGAGCCGGCATTCCCCAGCCTCACTATCATTCGTCGAATCAGTTCATGTTCTGCCTGTCAGGCCGCTACGAGTACACCTCGACCGGCGTCGTGCTGACGGCGGGCTCGTTCTACTGCAATCCAAAAGGCAACGTGCACGGCCCGGCGATTGCCCGCGAGGAAACGGTGGTGGTCGAGATGTACGACGGCCCGCATTATCCGGAAAAACCGTCTTGGTACACTGACGAGCGGGACGCGCGCTGACAAGCATGAATGAAGCGCAACTCAAGCCGGTCGGACCCGGTGTCCATGCCTGGATCGGCGCAGGCGGCGATTCAAACGCGGGTGCGATCGAGACGCCGCTTGGCTTGATCGTCATCGACGCCCAGCAGAATCGCGCGCTGGGCGAAAAATTCCGTAGCGCCCTGCGTGCATCATTCAAAGTACCGATCCGCACCCTCATCAATACACATTTCCATCTCGATCACGTTGCCGGCAACGTCGCTTTCACGGACATTCCGATCGTCGCACACGAAAAGACGGTGCAGGCGCTCGAGCATGAACTGGGGCCATTGCGCGCCGAGGGCGCCATAGTCACCGACACGCTGGCGAAGGTCAGGATGTTCTTCGGCGGCAATTTCGAGGAGCTGGTACCGGAAAAGGAGCGCGGCTGGTTCACCGAGCGCGTGGGCGGCCCAGCGCCGCTCACGATCGTGCCGCCGTCGGAGGCTTTTGCAGATCGGATAGAGTTCATATTGCCGGCCGATGCCGTGCAGGTCGACTACTGGGGGCCGGCGCATTGTGATGGTGACGTTGTCATTCGTCTCGAACGAGCCGGCGTCATTTTTATGGGCGATCTTTTCTTCTACGGACGCTTCCCATGGTTCGGCGATTGCGACCTCAATGGCTGGATCGCAGCGCTCGACCGCGTGCTGGAGATGGACGTGACCACTGTCGTGCCCGGTCACGGGCAGCCGGCATCACTGAAGGAATTGTCGGATTTCCGGAAGCTTCTTGCGGCGACGCGCAGCGCGGTTGACAAGTCGATCAAGGCGGGCTGGTCGGAGGAGGCCGCCGCGCGCGATGTCGTGCTCGCCGACTATGCAGCGATGCCTCGCTATAAGGAGTGGATGCCGTTCAACATCCGCGCGGCCTATCGTTATTTGCGCGGCGTCTAGTTCGCGATTGGTGGCCAGCCAATCGGATTGGCCTGCTGGACCAGCTTCGCCAGCGCCAGAATCTTCGGCTCTTCGAAGCGCGGCCCGATGATCTGCAGTCCAACTGGCAGCCTGTCGGCGGTAAGGCCGGCGGGGACGCTCGCGGCCGGGAGACTCATCAAAGTGATCAAAAATCCGGGTGCGATCCAGTCGATATAATCGTTGAAGCTCTTACCGTTGATCTCTTTCGGAAAATTCCACTCGATCGGATAGGGTTTCACCGGCGCGGTCGGTGTAAGGAGCAGGTCGTATCGCTCGAACAGCGCGCGCATTTTCTGGAAGAGCGTAAAGCGCGTGCGCTCGGCGGTTGCGATATCGGTGGTCGTGACCGTCAACCCGGATTTGACGTTGCCTTTGAGATTTTCACCAAACGCATCGAGCTGCGCGAGGTTCGCGAGCTGCTGGCCGACCATCCAAACACCACGCCAGGTTTTGTAGGGACCACGTCCTTCGGACAGATCGAAGTTGATCTCGTCGACGGCTGCACCTCGATCGCGCAATTGGGTTGCCGCCTTGCGGCAGATCGCCTCGATCTCGGAATCGACTCCGATACCGGCGATGTCGCGGGTGAAGGCGACCCGCAGTCCCTTGGCGTCGCGCGCCTTGCTCACGATCGCTGCGGCGCTCGGCCACGGCGGCGCAACTGAAATCGGCGAAAGACGGGAAAATCCGACGATGGCATCGAGCATCATCGCCGCGTCTTCGGCGGTGCGGGCGAGGGGGCCGTGCACCTGACCCGGGTCCCAGGCCAACGGCATGGGGAAGTTCGGCGTGAGGCCGGGCGTCGGGCGGATGCCGATGATCCCGCAGAATGCGGCAGGGATACGCACCGAGCAGCCGAAATCCGTTCCCTGTGCGATAGGCAACATGCCACTTGCGACTGCGGCCGCAGAACCGCCCGAGGATCCGGCGGGACTCAAAGCCGTGTTCCAGGGATTTCGTGTTGCGCCGAACACCGGATTGACGGTGTTGGCACCCGTTGCGAATTCGGGCGTGTTGGTCTTGGCGAGCACGATTGCGCCGGCGGCCTTCAGCCGCCTGACGACCTCAGCGTCTTCGGTGGGGACGTTGTCGGCATAAAGCGGACAGCCGTAAGTCGTACGAATATTCGCGGTCGCGACGATATCCTTGATGCCGATCGGCAGGCCGTGCAACGGCCCCAATTTGTCGCCGCGCGTCACCGCCTGCTCGGCGTTGCGCGCGGCGGCCCGCGCACTGTCCGCTGCCAAAGTCACGATTGCATTCAGCGTCGGATTGAGGCGGTTGATGATGGCGAGGTGAGCATCGAGAAGCTCGACCGGGCTGATCTGGTGCTTGCGCACGAGCGCCGCGAGTTCATGAGCTGGTTTGCGCCAAAGGTCACTCATAAGGAGTGTTATTCGCCGACGTCGACGATCGCGATGACAGGGCCGCCGCCCTGCGGACCCTGGTGCATGGCATCGACCGAAACGAAGACAGCCGGATCGCCGATCGCCGCCGCAGCAACGCCGCCGACTGCGCCTTTCGAATGGCGATGGTGATGGACGTCGGAATCATCCAGCATGATCTGGCGGCGTCCGCGCAGCGTGCCGCGGCGATCCGCTTCGCACTTCATGAAGCAGTTGACGAGCTTCCCGTTCAGGTCGCTGGCACGCGCACGCTCAGGAAGTGAGAGCCCAGCGTCACGGATCGATTCATAAATTCCATCGATATCGAGCGCGTCCTTCATCACCGAATGACCGATGCGGTAGCGCCCGCCGGCGCCGGCTCTGTTGCCGAGGAGAACGATTTGCGCCTGCGTCAGCTCGACGCCCGACGAACAGGACGCGACCGATGAGTAGAGATCGAGGTTGCGGCAGATCTCCTCCGCCTTCGGCATCTTGATTTCGCCGAGCGCGACCGCGATCCCGAGCGCGGTCGTGCCGTTAGAGACGCCCATCGAGTCATGCACTTCGCAGGCGACATGCTTGCCGCGCGATTCAGCGTCACGGACAGAGTCGATCGTGAGTAGCGGTGTCTTGGTCTGCACGTAATGCACGTCCTTCGGGTCGCTGATGCCGGCATCGCGCATCGCGTCCTTCACTGCAGCTGCTACCTTCTCGACCATCGCCGGCCGGCCAATGTCTTCCGGCAGCAACACGGCGCTCATTGCGGTCCCCATCACCAGCCGCGCTTTGGAGGCCGGGCCAGTTTTGCTGTTGCGTGCGAAGACCGTGGCGTGCGGCGTGATGACGCCGTCGCAGCCGCCGGACCACACCATCGGGATCTGGTTGACGGCTTTCTCGTCGCGCTTGCCATGTTTGAGCAGCACTCGCCGAAAAGCCTGGTCGGCGAGGATGCGGGTGAAGTCGTTGACCCCACCGTTTCCCTCGGTCTTCCCAATGACTCCAATGACTTCGTCGGCCTTGAACAGCCCGCCAGTGATGCCTTTTTCGAGCCCGGATGCATCGGACACGGACTTCAATTCAACTTTGAGAACTTCAATCGCCATTGTTTTGTTTTCCTGCCTCACGCCTGCGCGCTTCTGAACCATTCGAAATGTGTTGAGGGTGCCGGTTTGCGCGGCAGATAGCGGCCGTTGGCCTTGCCGACGATCTTGCCGTCGCGCGCGATGATCTTGCCGGCCTTGATCGTTGCGACTGGCCAGCCTTTGAGCGTCTTGCCTTCGAACGGCGAGAAGTCCGACATGCCCTGCAGATCTTCCGCGCGCACGACCTTCTCCATATCGATATCGACGACCACGAGATCGGCATCGGAACCGACGGCGATCGTGCCTTTCTGCGGGTAGATGCCGTAGACACGGGCCGGCGAACGAGTGGCGCGCTCGATCAGGACGTCAAGCGGCACGCCGCGCAGACGGCCGTAGTGTAGCAGTGCGGGCAGATGGGTACCAAGTGCCGGCAGGCCCGGCCGGGCGCCGTGCAGGCCGGCTTCCGGCTTTTTGGTCGCGCGCGCTCGCGACGTGTTGTCGGTACCGACAGTGTTGATCGAGCCTTCGAGAAAGCCTTCCCACAGTGCAGTCTGATGCTCAGGCGTGCGGACAGGCGGGACCATCTTCACCAGGAAGCCGTTGGGATCGAGGCTGTTGATGCCAAGATAGGGCGTTGTGGTCTCGACGGTAAAATGCAGGCCGGCGCGGCGCGCGGCGCGCACCACCGCCAGGCCCTGGTGGCTGGAGAGATGGACGACGTAAAGATGCGCGCCCGCGACTTTGGCGAGATAGAGCGCGGTCTGAATGGCGAGCGCCTCGGCGATGGCGGGGTGCGCGTCCTCCCAGTCCTTCAGCGTGCCTTCGGGCTTGCGCGCCTTCAATTCGTTGCGAGCGGCGTCGATCAGCGCGCCGGTTTCGCAGTGAACGCAGGCGATGGCGTCGGGCCCGAGCGAAGCAACCGTCCGAAAGCCGTGCAGCAGGACGTCGTCGGTCACCGACTTCACGATGCCGGGCATACCCGACATGTAAAACTTGAATGAGCGGATGCCGAACTGCTCGGCGTAACCGGGGATCTCATCGATCTGCTTTTCAGTGAAAATCTGCGGATGGAAAACTGAATCGACGTAACTGCGCTCGTCCATCGCCTTCCGGAATGCGGGCAAATGATCGAAGTAAGAATCTTCCAGACTGCGCAGGAAGATTCCGACGCTCGTAACGCCGCCAAGGATTCCGGCGCGGGTTTCCGTTTCGGCCTCACTTTCGTAGGACTGCTCGTTGCCTATGTGAATGTGCGGGTCGAAAATTCCGGGTAGCACCGTGCGCCCGGTGGCGTCATAGGTTTCGGCGCCGGCATCCTTCAGGTTGTCACCGATCACGGCGATCTTGTCGCCGGCGATCCCAACGTCGGCCTTAACCTGGCCGACGCCGGGAATGACCAACGTGCCATTGCGAACAATGAGGTCGAGCGGTTTGCTGTCGCTGCCTTTCGCCATGACCTGACCTTTCGTTACGCTAGGAGTTCCTGCGTGAGCGTGGAGCGTGCAACTTCGCGGCCTTTCCTGAGCACGTGGCGCCGCGGCGGCTGCACGCGCAGCGCCTCGTGTGTCGACGGCGCGCCGACCACCACCAAATTGGCTGTCATGCCGGGCGCGATCCCGTAATCCTTCAGCCGCGCGCATTTCGCGGCGTTGACGGTGACCATGTCCATCACCTGATCGAGCTCGTGCGGCAGCGTGAGCTGCGCGACATGCGCCATCATAGACGCGCACTCCAACGGGTCCGGCTTTCCGAACGGATAATAGGGGTCGTTGACATCGTCCTGCGAGGTCACGACATTGGCGCCGCGCGCGAGCAGTTCTTTGACGCGGGCGCAGCCGCGGCGCTTGGGCTCGCGATCAAGCCGCGCCGAGCACACCAGGTTGATATGCGCATTGACTGAAATGGTGACGCCGGCTGTCGCCACCATGTCGATGACTTTTGCCGCGTAGACATCGTTGTAACCGGCCATGGCCCCGCAGTGGCTGGCGGCGACGCGGCCTTCGAAGCCCTCGCGCATGGTCTTGATCGCGAGATATTCGAGGCTGCGTGAATTCGCGTCGTCGGTGTCGTCGACCAGCATATGGATGTCCAGATCGTGCTTTTTCGCGAGCTCGAAGCAGACGTCGATGTGCTCGCGCGCGTCGGCGTCGCTGTATTCGTACCAAGGCAGGCCGCCGACGATGTCGCAGCCCTCCTTAATCGCCTCATCCATCAGTTCGGCAGCGCCAGGGTCGCGCACGATACCTTCCTGTGGAAAAGCGACGACCTGAATGGTGGCATAATTCTTCATCTTCTCACGCGCCAGCAGCAGACCGCGCGCGGCCTTGAGCCCGCCGATCGTACCGACATCACAGAACAGCCGGAAGAACGTCGTGCCGTTCTTGACTCCGGTTTCGATGGTGCGCACGGCGCGCGAGGCAACCTCGGCCGGATCGTAATTGCGTTTGTGGTCGTTGGTGATCTCGATCGCCTCCGGCAGGGTGCCTGAGATGTTCGGTCGCATGATCTCGCCCAGCAAGCATTTGTCGGCGTGATAGTGCAGGTTGAGAAAACCCGGCAGGACAAGGCTTCCCGCCGCGTCGATGTCCTTCTGCCCTTTGGCCGGGAGCTTCGGGCCGACGGCGGAAATTTTCTCGCCCTCGATTGCGATATCGACAGACTGCTTCTGGTTCCGCACGCGAGCATTACGAATAACGACGCTCATAACCCCACCAACCTCATCGTCGTTCGGCTTTTATCGACCAAGCCTCACAAACGTTCGAGAATATGCAGACCGCGTGTCCGGTCGATCAGGTAGATCAGGCCGCGGTCGTCGAAGCACACGTCGTTGCTCTGCACGCGCTTGGCGCCATCCGGAATGTCAGGCATGAATGAAGCGACTTCCTTCGGTGCGTGCGGATTTGCAATGTCGACAACGCGCAGCCCGTGCGCAAACCAAGCGATCGGAATTTCGCTTGAGCGGATCTCCTCGCAGAACTGGTGCAAACCCGTGTAGTCCTGCTTCGGCGAGCCGTCTTCCTCTGCCACCTGGAAGCTGGCGAATGGGATTGGCCTTGTTTCGTCAGTAATATCGACCAGCCACAGGAAGGCCGGCGCCGTGGGGCCGGGCAGTCGCACGACGTCTTCGTCCGCCACCAGCATGACGCGCCGCCCGCGCAACGGAAATGGCACTGGCAGTGCGGTGTGCGTCGGCCAGGGGAAGGGCGGACTCCAGTCGAGGCCCGACACGAATTTCGGCTTGGTGATGTCGTCGATGTTGAGAATGACGAAGCCGCCATGCCAATAGCTCGTGTACAGTCTGTCGCCGACGCGCATCGGATGATGACAACGGTGCGCCGTTCCTTCCCAGGTCGGCTTTTCGCCTCCGGCGGTCCATTGCCCCGGCATCCACCACCGACCGACTTCCTGCGGCTTTGCCGGGTTTTGGAAATCGATGATCGAGACGACATTGCCGAGATAGCCGTCGAGCTCTGGCGAGCCGTACACGTAGCGGCCATCGAACGTGAAGCGATGCATGCCGCGCGACGCCCAGTTGGTGATGCGAGTCGGCCTAGAAGGATTGCTGACATCGAAGACCTCGAGGCCCCCCTTGAAGTCGGGGTCGATGCGACCGATCGGAAAGACCTCGCGGTTGACCAGCATGACGCCGTTTTCGACGCGAACTTTGTGCGACAAAGTTCCTTCGGGGACTTTGATTTGTGCAAGCTCGCGCGGTTTTGCGGGATCGGAAACGTCGATGATCGTCGTGCCGTTCGGGGGCTTGACATGTCCGACATAGGCAACGTTGTTGCGAACAACCACCTGGCCGCCGCCCGCACAGTCGAAGTAACCGACGACCTTCAACCCCTTCGCGACTGCCATCGGGGCCACACTCCACGTCACGTCCGCACCAAGCAGAATGCGACCCGCGTTTGTTCAATCCAAACGCTACAATGTGAGTTGTAGGTCGGTCAATGTATTCGGGCTGTCGCGTACACAAGGTGCAAGGATTGCTCGACTATTCTCCGGTCCATGCTGAGTGTTCTCTTGCTCGTATTTGTTGGAGTAATACAAAAAATCATACAAGGTTTTCTCTTGAGTGGCGTTGGATGGCAAACGGCCAAAGGCATCCACAGCGACGATCGAGCCGAGCGCGATCGCGATTTCCGCGATCGAAATGATGGCCAACCGCTTTTCATGTAACTTCACGAGCAGATCATCGACCGCATATTAAGCACTGCGTCCCCGCTTTCGCGGGGACGCAGTGGGAGGATGCTTCGTCGATCCGGGGAAATTCTCAGCACGGCGGCGGCGGAGGGTCGACTAACTTGGGATTGATCGCCTTCAGGCCGTCGCCCCAGGTCAATTTGCTGAAGTCGATCGGGCCATCTGTGGCCTTTTCGCCCTGTGCCCAGCGGCTCAGGCTGCAGAAATCGTCATAGTAGATTTTGTCGATCGCCATCGGCCGCGTGTTGGTGTCCCACTGGTCCTTGGTGGCCTTCTCACTCAGGCTCAATTTGGACTGCGCATAGGCGGCAACCGCCTTGAAGTCTTTTTCAGCCACGTCGCGGCCTTTCAGCGTCGCGCGCAGCCAGCGTGTTGCAATGTCTTTTCCTTGCGGGGTCGCGAGCCATTCGGGCCGCGCGCCGGCGACCAGATAACCCTGGATGTAGCCGGTCGCGTCGCTGAGATAGTGCGCTTTGTCCGGGCAGATCTCGAGCGTGCGCGAGCCGACTGGCTGCCAGATGAAGAAGGCGGCAATTTCACCGCCGCAGAGCGCTGCCGGCAGAACCTGGGTATCGAGGTTTTTCACGGTGACGCTCTTCGGATCGACCTTATTTTTGGTCAGGTATTCTGAAACGAACCAGCTGCCGGTCGAGCCGACGCGCGTTGCAACCGTCTTGCCTACGAGATCCTGGGGCGCCTTGATGTGCTTGCTGGCAACGACGACGTAGCCTTTGGCGTCGCGCTCGATCACCGCGATGGTGCGGTAGTCGCCTTTGACGCGGAAGAAATATTGCACACTCGGAAGGTCGCCGGTCATGACGATGTCCCCCTGGCCGGTCTGGAACGCCTGGAAGGCGGTCGTCCCCGACGGGAAGAGACGATATGTCACGTCGAGACCTTCCTGCTGATAAAAGCCCTTCTCAATCGCCATCCAGATTGCGTCGTTGTTGACCGAAGGCTGACCGAACAGGGTCATTTTTAACGGCGCATTTTGCGCCTGTGCCATCGCAAGGCCGAGCATTGACGCGGCTGCGACGGAAACAACTTTCACGATGTTGTGCATGGCTCACTCTCTCGGGTTTACGTCTGCGATACGAACGACATGTAACGGGCAAGCACTCTATCGACGAAGAAGCGGAAGATGCGATCGACGATGAAGCCGAGTAAGCAGATCGTGACCAGCGCCACGAAAATGCGGTTGGTCTGCAGCAGCATCGAGGATTTCTGGAGCAGGTAGCCGATCCCTGAATCGGCAGCGAGAATTTCGGCCGGAATGATGCTCATGAAGGAGGATGCCATCGCTACCCGCATTCCGGTCACGATGTAGGGGACGGCCGAAGGAATGACGACGAGCACGAAGATCTGCAGTTGGTTGGCGCCGAGGCACTCTGCCGCGCGCTGGCGCGCAATCGGCGCGCGCCAAACCCCGGCGGTCGTATTGATGACGACAATGAAAAACGTGCCCCAGAAGATCAGGAAGTATTTCGAAAGCTCGCCGATGCCGAACCAGATGACCGCGATCGGGATCATGGCGGTCGGAGAGAGATAGCGAAGCAGCTCGATGATCGGGTCGAGCAAATCATGCAGGAACTGGATGCGGCCGAGCAGCACGCCCGTGATGATTCCGGCGAGCGATCCGGTCGCAAACCCAACCAACACACGGGTCATGCTGATCGCCACGTCGCCGAGGATTTCGCCGCTCATCAGCATCGGTATAGCCGTGCGGATGACCTCGAGTGGCGGCGGGATGAGGAAAGGATTGAACAAAACCGTCGATAAGAACTGCCAGATCAGGAATGCGAGTATCAGCGATCCGACGGCCAGCACGCCGTGCGGCAGGCTCGTGCCAAGGGAGCGCCGAGCGCGCACGGCAGCGCGTTCGGAAGGCTTGGCGACGGTCGGCGCGGTATCCTGGATCTCTACCAAAGCCTCACCATTGATTTGCCCGCGGCTATTGTTCCGCCACCCGCGCCAGCTCCGGCGCCAGCAGGGCTTCGATTTCGTTGTAAAGGACGGCAACCTTCGGATTAGTGAGGTCGCGTGGACGCGGCAGGTCGATGTCGATCAGCCTGGTAATCACTGATCGCGGCCCGAACGACATCACCCCGATGCGGTCGGCCAGCGATATCGCCTCTGCGATATCGTGGGTGACGAAGACGATCGTCTTGCCCGTACGCTGCCAGATATCCAGCAGGATCGTGTGCATATGCCTTCGGGTCAGCGCGTCGAGCGCGCCGAACGGCTCGTCCATCAACAGAACTTTCGGCTCGACCGCCAGTGCGCGCGCAATCTGCAGGCGCTGGCGCATGCCGCCGGACAGCTCGGACGGGAACTTGGTGCGATGCGTGTCAAGACCGGTCATGTGCAGATATTTATCGATGATCGGCTGCCAGTCTGCTTTCGGCATTTTCCTCACGCGCAACCCGAAGCGCACGTTTTCCTCGACGGTCAGCCAGGGCAGCAGCGCCGATCCGGCGTCTTGGAAGAACATCACGCGCTCGCGTCCGGCGCCGGTAATCGGCGCATCGCCGGACATCACCGCGCCTGCGGTGGCGGGTTCAAAGCCGGCGAGAATATTGAGCAGCGTGGATTTGCCGCAACCCGAGGGACCGAGCAGACAGACAAACTCACCATCAGAGATTGTGAGGGATACGCCGTCCAACGCGATGTAGGTACCGCGCGTCGACTCGAAAACCTTGCGTACGTTGCTGACGCGTAACAAAGCTGCCTCCGGAAAGCCTGCGAGGCGCATCCCACGACCGCTCAACGTTATGGTTGGCCGGAGTCCCTGTCAAACGCGAGCACGTTTGTCTCTATGACAATTGAAGTGCGGTCTGCGGTACATCGCCCTACTGGACATGCGAAATCGGCTTTGCAATGTTTGATGAGACAAAAATTGCGAATAATCGGGGAGGTTGCGCATGTCCGATGTAAAGCCGATTGCACCCGTGCATATCGGGCAGACCGACATTCTCTATGCCCAGGGTATTCGCGCCGGATCTTGGCTTTTCTTCACGGGACATGAAGCCACTGACTTCGAGCACGGCATCGCGGCTCTCGTAGCAGGTAAGCCGGGACAGCCGCTCGGCGGCGCGCCACGCTATCTGCGCGAAGGACGCTTCATCTTTGATCGTTTGGCCAAGCTGATTGCGGCGGAAGATGGTGATCTTCGTCACATCGTGCGTGTCGACCAATATTATCCGCGCGCGGAGTGCGTTAATCCCTATCAGCGTGCGCGCAAGGCGCTGCTGAAGGATTACGTTCCGCCGAGCACATCGGTGCTGATGGAGGAGTTGCTCACCGTCGGCGCAAACATGAACGTCTCGCTGCTTGCGGTTCTGCCGGGCGAGGGACGTGAGCCGCATGCCGCCCGTGCTGAGGGTGTTCCGGTTCCGCAGCATTCCGGTTTCATTGCTTCGCTTGTGTGCGGCGACTATGTTTTCGTTGCCGGCCAGATGCCCAACAACGAGGCCATGACCGGTCTTGATCCCAAAGCCTATCGTTCGCCGAATGCTGTGTGGAACGGCACCGACATTCGGCTGCAGACCGAATTTCTAATCACAGGGCGCCTCAAGCCCGGACTCGAGGCCGGCGGCAGCTCGCTCAAGAACGCGATCAAGGCCCAGGTCTATCTCACCGACATCAACGATCTGCCAGAGTTCATGGATGTCTGGAACAGCCATTTCGCGGACAATCCGTGCGCAATCACAGTCGTGGCAACCAAGGGGCTCGCGCTTCTCGAATCGAAAATCGAAATCAATATTTTCGGCGTGCGCGAGGCAGGAAAAATCAAGAAGGAGATCATCAAGCACGAGGCTTCGGCGGATATGCGCCTCGGGCCCGCAGCGGTGCGGGCCGGCGATCTGCTTTGCCTGTCGGCGCTGTATGCGGCCGATGCCGATGGCGCGCTGCCTGATGTGAGTGCGTCCGCCGGGCTGCGCTATCTAGGCGTTCCCGCGCAGCGTCAGATGAAGGTTATCCTCGACGCGGCCGGCGACATCTGTCAGGCCGGCGGAACATCGCTCGCCAATGTCGTCCGGGCGCACCACTTTGTCGAAAACCTGCATTCGGTCTATCCGGCGTTGCGTATCTGGCAGGAGAAACTCGCCGGCGCGCCGATTCCGTTCGGCGCAGTCCGCACGTCGTCGCCGATGCCGATCCCCGGCTGTGACATTATTATGGATATGTGGGCCTATCGGCCTACGATCTGAGGTGCATTCGGATTTGTCGTTGGCAGCGTGCGGAAATTATCTCCGTTCGGGAGAAAACACTTTGCTCAATTCCTAAAACTCTTGGGTTCGATTGCTAGAGCCGATGGAGGGTACGCGCCGTTTTGGCTCCACAACCGACTCGGAACTTTAAATTGCCGAAATTAAAGAAGCGGGCAATCTTCTCTTTGTCTCTACAGCGCGAGGCGCAGCGCAACAAACGCCAGAAGGACGAGGACCGCCGATAGCACGCGGACCCATTCCCTTTTGATGGCTAAAGCGACAAGCGCAGTACCAAAGACAGTGAGGGTTGCGCCTGCGATCCAAAAAATTTCGGTTGTTGTTTGCGGTGCCGTCCTTGCAAAAGAAATAAAGCCTAGAACGGCGAGTATATTCAAGAAAATCGAAGTACCCGAGATGTCTTCGTTCACGCTGTCTATCCTGTCTCAGAGTTGGCCCGGACCGATCCGACGTGAACAAGTGCGGAGTTAAGTCGCAAGAATATATCCTCTTTAGCCATTTAGCTTCGCGTTTTCGGATGTATGCTTGCCGCGTCGGTGAATGCTCGTGAAACTGTAGACTGGGAAAGCCCCAGCCGCTTACCAAGCAATTCGACGCTGACGGAGCGGACGCGACGTTTTGCTATTTTCCGTCTTTTTGTCATGGTCGCAAGCATGAATGTGGTGGCGGCAAGACCCCGCGACCTTTTACCGCCTGTACGATATTTTTTCCATTACCATCGTGGCCGATGCCGTTGTCACAAAAAGGCGGCTCGTGTTGACTTCTTGTGGGACAATGAAATTTCGAGCCGGAGTTTCAGGATGACGAAAAAATTGAGCGGAAAAACTGCCATCGTCACCGGCGCTTCACAGGGGATAGGACTTGCGGTCGCCAAGCGGTTTTTCAACGACGGCGCTAATCTTGTCCTGACCTACCTGCCTGAACACGGTCAGGCAGAACGAATCATCGAACAGATCGGTGGCCACGATCGCGTTTTGCTCATTGCGGGCGACCTTCGACAGATTGATTTCGTGGGCAGCCTATTCGACCAGGCGTGGCGTCGTTTCGGTGCGCCTCACATCGTGGCGGCAATTGCGGGCGTTAACCTGAGCCGGCCAGTCGTCGATACAACTGAAGAGGACTACGACCGGATCTTTTCCATTAACGCGCGTGCGACGTTTTGGATTTTTCGCGAGGCCGCCCGAAAGGTTTCCGACGGCGGGCGGATTATCGGCGTATCGAGCAACATGGTATTGCAGGGGCGGACCGGTCATGCGCTTTATGCCGGCAGCAAGGCGGCGGTCGAGCAATTCGTCAGGACTCTTGCAAAGGAACTCGGAGCTCGCGGCATTACAGTCAACGCAGTCGCGCCGGGGCCGACCGATACGGCGATGGTCTCGCAGCTTTCGCGTGACACGGCCCCTGCCATCACGCCGCTCGGGAGACTTGGCCAGCCGGCGGATATCGCAGACGTAGTCGGCTTCTTGGCATCACAGGATGCGCGCTGGATTACCGGCCAGATCATAGGCGTCAATGGTGGAATAGTCTGAGTCTTCTCGTCAAGCGGCGACAAAACGCGTCCCTCGATAATGCATACGCATGCAGAATTTGTTGCCCACCCCCGTTATTGTATGGTTCAGTATCTAAAGCGGTGCCGAGGGTAGTGTCATGTCCTCCGAACAGTTCATTCAGGGCATTATCGGAGGGCTTGCGATCGGCTGCATCTATAGCCTGATTGCGCTGGGCATCACGATAATTATTCGCGCCACCGAGATTCTGCATTTCGCCCAGGGCGAATTGATGATGATTGGTGCGATGGCGGGCCTTTCCGCGATGTGGATGGTCGATCTGCCGTTCTGGGTCGTGCTGCTCGTTGGCATGATTGGCGGAGGCGTTGCGGCAGTGACGATCGAGCTCTCGATCTATCGGACGCTGCGTTCATTGCGCGTGCCTCTCATCAACATCGTCATTTCGACACTCGGTGTCTCGCTCATTCTGCAGAACGCGGCGCGGCTTGTATGGGGCTCCGAGCCTCTGCGCTATCCGCCGCTGTTCCATACGCGTGGAATTGACATCGCCGGCTTCGCGATCTCCCCGCAGCTGATATGGATCGTCGTGCTCGGTTTCGTAATGATGGCGGCGTTGCAGTTGTTCTTTCGCTACACACGTCTTGGTATTGCGATGCAGGCCGCGGCGCAGGATTCCGAAGCCGCACAGTTGATGGGTATCAGCGTGAAGAAAACCACCACTTACACATTCGTAGTGGCGGGCGTGATGGCTGGTGCTGCCGGCGTGCTGTTGGGATCGCTGTTTTTCGCTTCGTTTAATATGGGATTTCTCACTGGCATCAAGGCATTCGTCGCAGCCACGCTGGGCGGTCTCGGAAGTCTTACGGGCGCCATGCTCGGCGGACTCGCCTTCGGTCTCATTGAGACGTTTTCCGGCGTGTTGATCTCGACAGCTTACAAAGATGCAGTCGGAATGGTTGTTTTAATCGCCATCCTGTTAGTGGCGCCGTCGGGAATTTTCATACGCGCGGGGCGTAGGGTTTGAGCGCGGCTCATGCAGTCCAACACGGTCAGAGTTCTTGTTTTAGTGTTGCTCGTGGCCGCTCCGTTCATCCAGACGAATACTTACTGGCAACACGTATTCGGTGTCGCGTTGATCGGAGCGATTCTGGCGCTCGGGTTGCAGTTGCTGGTGGGTATGGCGGGCCTGCTTTCTCTGGGCCAGGGTGCGTTCTACGGTATCGGCGCCTATGTTTCCGCAGTCCTGACCTTGCACTTTGGCGTGCCGTTTGGCCTTGCGTTCCTGGCGGCGGGAGTGATCGCCGCGATCAGCAGTTTGTTGCTCGTGCCGATCGTGAAACTGCCGAGTTCGAGCCTTGCGGTCGCGACGCTCGGGTTCAATATCATCATCTATCTCTTCATGCTCAACGAGGAATGGGCGACGGGTGGGAGCTATGGAATGCTCAACGTACCGCTGCCAAGTATCTTTGGCTTCGAGTTCACAACCGAACGTGACCTCTACTTTCTCATTTTGGCGGTGACCGCAGCCGTTTATTTCGGGCTCGACAGACTGGTTCACTCGCGCTTTGGCCGCGCGTTGAGGGCAATCTCACAGGACGAAGACGCAGCGCGCGCCTGCGGAATTTCTATCATCCACTACAAAAGCAAGTGCTTCCTTGTTGCTGCATTCACGGCCGGAATCGCGGGCTCCCTCTACGCGCATCACGCCCGGTACCTCAACCCGAACGATTTCACCTTCAACAAGTCGATCGAAATCCTGATCATGGTTGTGGTTGGTGGCCTTGGCAGCCTGCCGGGTGCCGTCATTGGCGCGATTGTCATCGTTCTCATGCCGGAGTTCTTGCGCTCGTCCGGGGAATGGAGGCTCATTCTCTTTGGCGCACTGGTCGTTGTGCTGATGGGGGTGAGCCGTGGTGGCATTGCGGGACTTGCGCCGATGCTGCTGCGATTGTTTCCGCGAGTTCGCTCTTCGTCCGACGCGAAAGCCGTGGAGTCGGTGGAGGTCAGGCGATGACCGCTTTACTGGTCACCGAGCGGCTTACTTGCCGATTCGGCGGACTGGTCGCCGTCGGCGGGGTCGATCTTTCAGTTGAAGCCGGTCATGTACACGGTCTAATCGGGCCAAACGGCGCGGGGAAAACCACTTTCCTTAATTTAATTTCGGGCCACACCCGTCAGACCGGCGGCAAAATAAATTTTGACGGGCGCGACCTCACGCCGATGTCGCCCGAATTGCGTGCAATGGCCGGAATCCGACGGACTTTCCAAAATTTGCGATTGTTTCGTGAAATGACCGGGCTTGAGAATGTCATGGTGGGTCTGCATGCGAACACGCGCAGTGAAGTTCTCTCTTCGTTGATGCGAACCACGGCACAGCGGCTCGAAGAAAAGGAAATCACCGAGCGCGCGCGCGAAGCGCTCGATTTTGTGGGACTGTCAAACCTGGCGCACGTCGTCTCCGGGAGCTTGCCCTACGGGCATCAGCGGCTGCTTGAAATTGCGCGCGCATTCGTTGGTAGACCAAAATTAATTTTAGCGGACGAGCCTGCTGCCGGTCTGAACGGAGCGGAAGCCGGTCAGCTCGTCGGTCTTATCCGCCGCATTCAAGCGGCCGGTGTCACAATGATGCTTGTGGAGCACCACATGGAGGTGGTGATGCGGGCTTGCGACCGTATCACCGTTCTCAACTACGGCAAGAAATTGGCGGACGGCAGCCCGGCCGACATACGCGATCATTCGGGTGTGATCGAGGCCTATCTCGGGACGAAGAGAGCATACCGACGATCTGCGCGGCGCGAAGGAGAACACGAGGCTCGCCATGCTGCGCATTGAAAATCTGCACGTCGAGTATGCGAACATCCCGGCCTTGCGCGGGATCAATATTGATATCAGGCGTGGTGAGATTGTTGCGCTGATCGGCGCGAACGGTGCCGGCAAGTCAACCACGCTGAAAGCGATCTCGGGGCTTATCAAGCCGTCGGCCGGCACGATCGAGTTCGACGGAAAATCTCTTCGAGGCCTCGTGCCTGAACAGCTTGTGGAACTCGGTATCATCCACGTGCCGGAAGGACGGCGGGTCTTTCCGCGCTTGACGGTCGAGGAAAATCTTAGGGTCGGAGCCTATTCGGGCCGCGCGCGCGCAGGAGAAAAAGTGTTGCGTGAGCAAGTTTACAGCCTTTTTCCAAGGCTGGCGGAACGACGACGTCAGCCAGGCGGCGCGCTCAGTGGCGGCGAACAGCAAATGCTGGCGTTCGGCCGCGCGATGATGGCCAAGCCCGTTTTGTTGTTGCTAGACGAGCCTTCGCTCGGCCTCGCGCCAATACTTGTGGAAGAGGTGGCGCACGCGATCGACCGTTTTCATGACGATGGGGCGACAATTCTGTTGGTCGAGCAGAACGCGGAGCTTGCGCTGGAAATGGCGTCGCGCGGCTTTGTTATCGAGACCGGCCAAATCGTGCTGACCGATACAGCTTCCAACCTTTTGAAAAATCCGAAGGTCTGGGCGAGCTATCTCGGCCGAGAAGATTGGGAAGTTGAGGCCGATACCCAAGGTCGGACAACTGCGTCTTAGAAGTAAGTGTGCTTAACCCATGAAGGGGAGGACAGACATGACTGGACTGAAAAGCCACTTTCTGCGAGCTGGCTTACTCGCTTCGGCATTGATGATCGGATCGGCCATAGGTGCATCAGCCGACACGATCAAGATCGGAGTATTTGGACCCCTCACCGGCGATGCCGCTGCCACGGGCGCAGCCGAGAAAGAAGCGGTCGATCTTGCCGTCAAGGAGAAGAATGCGGCCGGTGGCATTCGCGGCAAACAGATTGAAGTGATCTACGCGGATGATGCCGGCAAACCGGAAGAAGCGGTCAACGTGGCTAAGCGTCTGACAGCGCGCGACAACGTATCGGTCCTCATTGGCAGCATCAGCAGCCCGGCGAGCCTTGCCGCGTCGCAGGTTGCCGCCCAGTCGCAAACGCCGCAGATCGTGGTGGCAGGGACCGCGCAAAAGATTACAACACAGGGAAATAAATGGGTATTCCGTTCGCCCGTGCCGGACACGAAGCTCGCCGGCGATCTCGCGGCCTTCATCCACGAGAAGTTTCCTAACGTCACCAAGGTGGCGTTTCTCTATGTGAATGACGATTTCGGGCGCGGCGGCTTTCAGTCATTCAAGGCGGCTGCCGACAAGCTTGGATTAGAGATCGTCGCGGAGGAACGTTACGCCAGAGGCGATCTGGATTTCACGGCTCAGCTTGGACGCATCAAGGCGAGCCCCGCTCAGGTGCTCGTCGAATGGTCGCGTTACGCTGAAGGCGCGCTGGTCGCGAAGCAATTCACGCAAATGAATATGACGCTGCCGCGCTTCGGCTGCGACGGCGTCGCGCTGCCGAAATATATCGAACTTGGCGGCGATGCCGTGAACGGGGTGTTCTACACGACGCACTACAGCAGTGCGACGACCGCCAACATTCCGGCGGCGCAACAACTGGTCGCCAAGATCAAGCAAGCCTATGGCAAGGTTGCCGACGCGTATCATTCTGAGGCTTACGACGCGATCACGATGGCGCTGCTTGCGATAGAGCAGGCAGGCAGCGAGGACCGCGGCAAGATTCGTGATGCCCTGGCTAAGGTCAGCTTCGACAGCACCCGCGGCCCGTTCAAGTTCGACGATAAAGGGGATCCGCTGCTCGTGACCCACGTCGTGAAGATCGTGAATGGCAAAGAGACCAACGGTCGCGACATTCCCGTGCAAAAATAAAAACCAGCGTCATCTGCGCGCGCGTGACGGTCACGTGCGCGCAACTAAACCGTTGAGGAAGAGGAAAAAGCTATGAGTATCCAGGTGATCAAGTCGGATGTTCCGCAACCACTGGCAAACTATTCAGAGGCTTCTCTCGCAAGCGGGCTTGTTTTCGCGGCCGGACAGCTCGCCAGCGATTTCAAGACGGGCGTGCCGCAGGAAGCGCGCAAGCACTCAAATTTTCCGTTTTACGGCTCGGATATCAAGCTGCAGACCGATTACATTCTGAAAAACATGGCGAAGACTTTTAAGGCGGCCGGCACCTCGCTCGACAACGTCATCAAGGCCCAGGTCTTTCTAATGGATCTTAATGACTTCAACGGATTCGATGAGGTCTGGAAGCAGCACTTCAAGGTACCGCCGCCCCGCACGACGATCGGTACGACAGGACTTCTGGTCAAGGATACTCTCGTCGAAATTGACCTGATCGCCACTCTGCCGGACAAGCCGGGAAAGGTCGTCAAATCTGCAGCGCCGAAGCCACTCGCAAATTATTCCGAGGCGATGCAGGCCGGTGATCTTATCTTCGCGGCGGGCCAACTGGCGAGCGACTTCAAGACAGGCGTGCCGGCGTCGGCCAGACGCGGCGAAAATTTCCCTTTTTATGGGTCGGACATTCAGCTTCAGACCGAATTCGTGTTGGAGAATCTGAAAAAAACCTTCGAGGCCGCCGGAAGCTCGCTCGATCACGTCGTAAAGGCGCAGGTGTTCATGACCAACTTGAATGATTTCGCCGGGTTCGACCAGGTCTGGAAACGCTATTTCAAGGTACCACCGCCGCGCACAACGGTCGGAACCAGCGGCCTACTGGTGAGGGAAACTTTGGTCGAAATTGACCTGATCGGCTACGTCCCGCGTTCGGGCCTCAAGCACGAAGTCATCAAATCCGGCGCACCGCGACCGCTCGCCAACTATTCGGAAGCGTTTACGCTCGGTGACTTTGTATTTGCAGCTGGACAAATCGCCAGTGACTACAAAACCGGTGTGCCGGCCGAAGCGCGGAAACATCCAAATTTTCCGTTCTATGGGTCCGACATCAAGCTGCAGACGACCTACATACTCAATAACCTGAAGCAGACTTTCGAAGCGGCAGGTAGCTCGATTGATAATGTCGTGAAGGCGCAGGTATTCTTGACCGATCTGAAGAATTTTGCGGCGTTTGACGAGGTTTGGAAGGAGTTTTTCAAGGTTCCTCCGCCACGTACCACCGTCGGGACGACCGGCCTGCTGGTTAAAGACGCTTTGGTGGAAATCGATCTGATCGCCACTCGCTAGCATTTCCGGCAAGCGGTCATCGAGACGGCTTGCCGGCTCTTCCCTGTTCTATTTGGCAAGCGCTGCCACACACTGCACTTCAATCATAATGTCCGGCCGGGCAAAACCGGACACCGTTATTGCCGCGCTTGCCGGAAAGTTGTTGCCAAAAAGCTGAGTGCGAAGCTCGGTCATGCGCGTGGTGTGGCGGGCATCGATCAAAAAGACTGTCATGGTGACGATGTCGGCCAGCGTGCAGCCGCACTGCCCGAGGGTCGATTCAATGTTGCGAAAAGTCTGATGAAATTGCGCATCGAAGTCGCCGGCGAGCGATTTTCCCTCGTCGGTCACGGCGCCGGTATGACCTGCAAGCCAAACGATTGTTTGCTCACCTTTTGTGATCACTGCAGGCGAAAAGGCCCGCGTTTGTTGCCACGAGCCAGTTACGAATGACTTTTCCATTGGAAGAATTCCGAATGCCGATATTGAGGTTGGGCAGAGACTACAGACGTGCTGGGCGGCCGGGCAAGCAATAACGACCTGTAGCGACTACATCGTTGCCCAGCTATGGAGCTCTGCCTATTGCTGGCAGCACTTCTGTCGCGAGAAGTTCTATCGATCTTGCGACCTTTGTGTAGGGGAGGCCACCGATATCGATTTGGCACAGGAATCGATCGTGAGCAAATAGCTCGCGCTCGTACATGACTTTATCGATAATCTGTTGCGGGCTGCCAACGAAGATCGGACCATCGTCCCCGGCGCGTTGTTCGTAGAGGTCACGCGGAACTCCCCCAGCTACGTTAGCGCGTGGCGCATGTTCCCGAAAATAGGCGCTGTAGTGAGGATAAAACTCATCAAGGGCGGTTTGCGAATCCTTCGCCAAATGCACATGCGTGGCTATAGCGACTTTCAGCGTGCTTGCATCGTGTTTTTTGGCAGCGTGGCGCTGTCGATAGGCAGCGATTTGATCGACGAAGTTGGTTGGCGGCTGGGAGATGTTCGCAAGGATAACTGGCAGCCCAAGCTCGCCCGCGCGAAGCGCGCTTTCCGGATTGCCGCCGACACCGAGCCAGATCGGCAACTTGCCGGCTGGTCGCGGTGAAATTTGAGAGTTGTTCAGGGGTGCTCGAAACCGACCATTCCACGTGACCCGCTCGTTGTCATTCAACTTCAAGAGCAGATCGAGCTTTTCGCTAAAGAGCTCATCGTAGTTCGCAATATCATCGCCGAAGAGCGAAAAGGATTCGAGGTACGCGCCGCGCCCGGCGATAAGCTCGGCACGGCCGCGGGAAACAAGATCCACTGTTGCGAAATCTTGAAACACCCGAACTGGATCGAGTGTGGAGAGCACTGTAACGGCGCTGCTCAGCCGGATGTGCTTTGTTGTACCCGCAATAGCAGCCATAACCACTGCCGGTGATGAAATCGGAAGGTCCAAACGGTGGTGTTCGCCGATACCGAAGACGTGAAGACCGGCCTCGTCGGCGAATTTCGCTGCGGCAAGAATCTCGGCGTAACGCTGTGCAGGGCTGATGGCTCGACCGGTGCTTGGATCGGGGGTAATATCGCCAAACGTGTACATGCCCAGTTCCATTGCTTTCCCGCTCACTGGCTTTCGTTCACAAACGTATGCCCATCTTCAACGGTTCGGGATTTTTGAAAATCCCAATCCCGCATCTTTAATTAAGGGAAGATGGAGTCAAATGCTTCGGCCACGACTGCTGGGGGGGAACGTTTCTGGCGAGCGTTTTTGCTGTACGTCTTGTTCGCAGCCGTCGACGAGGCTTGACTCCGCGCTTAGACCAACATCGGGGCCTTCGGCTGGCTTCGCGTAAGCGGTCGTCGCGATACAAACGAAGCCATTTTTGGTTTATTCACCGGCCGGTCATTCCCGACTTGGAACTGCGGACAATTCAACTGGGTAACCTCTGAGGTGTGAAAAAGTGAAAAATCTCACAGGAACAGTCGACGACGAACGTACCGACGGCTACGCATAAGGGTTGGCGCGCGCGACTTCCTGTGCCGCAGGAATCTGGGAAGCAAAAACAAGCTGACTCTTGCAAAAAGCGAAAATCCGCAATGGCTCTGGGTGAGTGGCAAGGAGCCGCCCAGTCCTGACTCCGAGTGGGAAGTGAACTTGAAGAGACTCGCAACAGAAGCAAAAAATCTCTCCTTCTGACCCGATGCGCACAGCAAGCGCATTGTGATACCGCCTGTCGCAGCTAGTTGTTGGAACCCGGCCCACAACGAATTATTTGGATTTCTGCCGCATTGTTCAGAGCACTTCTAATGGCTCAACGAGGGCTGTGCGGTGGCCAAACAAAAACTCTGTCTCGCATCTATTGTTGTCTGCCTTCTCATAGGCGGATGTGCCTCGCCTCAACCCGCGGCGCCATCCCTGGCGGTGATGCCTGGCAAAGGGAAGTCTTACGAATCGTTCCAGAAAGAGGACGATTATTGCCAAGCATCAGCTCAGCAGGCGATAGGTTACCAATCCCCGGGCGAGACGGCTAACCAAGCTGCGGTTGGCAGTGCTGCCATCGGGACGGCCCTTGGCGCACTCGGGGGCGCCGCGCTCGGATCATTATCAGGAAATGCAGGTGCGGGTGCCGCGATTGGTGCAGGCACTGGTTTAGTTGCAGGAAGTGCCGTGGGCGCAGGAAATGCCCGTGCAGCAGGCGGTTCGGTCCAGGCACGTTATGACACCGTTTACGCCCAGTGCATGACGGCAAAGGGAAATCGGGTTGCAGCGCCGACTGTGGTTGCCGAGCCCGCTTATGTCTATCCCCGCCCGTATTACTGGGGCCCGAGACCGTACTTCGGGTATTATCGCTACGGCTGGTGAGTCTCGTTTAGGCTCTCAAAAATCCTTGCGGGTAATCCCAAACCTCACGCTAGTAACTGATCAGAAATTTGCCTGGCCCTATCGTTGGCGTGGCGATTCGCGCACCAGGACAGCGAAGTATGGCACTCGTCGCCGACTTAGCCGCGAAGATTGAAGAGCGCGCTAAGAGGCTTGATCAG
>JBKPRE010000053.1:0-22042 GCA_046734435.1 Pseudomonadota bacterium
GGAATAGTTGAGACCGATGGCGATGAAGTTCTTTACATTGCCGATGCAGGGGCCGAGCCGCGGTTTGCCGGAGACAGGCTTCATCCGCTTCAGGTTCGCTTTCTTGATTTTGGCAAGGCCGCCCGAGGCCAGCATCGCACCGTCGATGTCCTTCACGATCCGCGAGAGATCGCGAATTTTTCCGTCGTCACCGATGATGCCGGGTTTCTCGCGGCCGGGCGCGCCATAGCGGACGAGCTTCATTTTCAGATGTCTCCTTCGGGGCGTTTGTTTTTGAATTTTGACAGGCAGGTTTGCGCCATCATGCATGGCGGCATGTCGGGGGCAACCCTCCTTTGCAGCCCGCGCATGCGCCCCGACCGGTGAAAATCGATGACAGATCAGGGGCTTTGCCAGGTGCTCGGCCATGGTTAGCGGTTTCTAAAAGTTTTAGCGGTCTTTTGATGATCCTTTTCACTGCCCGATAAAGAGGCGGACATAGCGTGCTATTGGCCGTTTCCGTCAGACGTCGAAGGCCATGGCGAGGCCGCGCGAGGAACGCGGATGCCAACTGACGACGGAGGCAGCAATGGATGAAAGACGAAAAGAGCAACGTGGACGCACGCTCAAGGCCGGCAGCATCAGCTTTAACCGGGCCGGCGGTATCGATTGCCGGGTGCGCAATATGTCCTCGGTGGGCGCCTGCCTTGAGGTGAGCAGCCAGATCGGCATTCCGAACGATTTCGTTCTCGTGGTCGGCTACGACAAGTTCAAGCAGGCGTGCCACGTCGTCTGGCGTTCGGACACGCGACTCGGCGTCGAATTTCGCGCCGCCTAGTGCGCCGAAAGCCACGGTTGACCGTGAAAATAGCCGGGGCCGTCGGGCGGTTTCGGAACGGCCCCGTCCGGTCTACAACTCATTGATCGGCAATCAATTCCCCAGTTACCGCAGCGCGGCAAGCCGCTGTGTCATCGCCGCAACAGCCGCGGTCTTTTTGCTCAAGTTCGCGCCGTTCCTGCATTTTTTAAGGCGCCCGCTATTGTTCGCCGCACAACCTCAGATCACGATAGTCATAGTCTGGTCGGGCACGAGTCGGACGGGGGCCAATCAATGTCACGATGGGTGAGCTTGCTTCGGGCGGGGACTGCGCTCGGAATTCTGATCCTTGCTACGGCACAGGCGAATGCCGGTGGCTTCGCAATTCGCGAGCAAAGCGCGTACGGGCAAGGAACCTCATTTGCGGGCGTTGCGGCCGGCGGCGCGGTCTCATCAATGTTCTGGAATCCGGCGACGTTGACCCAATTCAAGGGCATTGTCAGCGAGAACGACGTCACAGCGATCCTTACTCACGCCCAACACACGCCGCAGCCCGGCAGCACGCTCGCCGGAGCGCCCTTCTTTTTTGGTGGCGAGTCGAACAGTGGCGAAATGTCATGGGTGCCGAGCGGCTACACGTCCTATCAACTAAGCCCCGACCTCTGGCTGGGTTTGGGGATCAACGCACCGTTCGGATTGTCCGTCAGCTTTCAGGACCCCTGGGCGGGCCGAAACTACGCCGGCGATACGACTGTAAAAACTTACAACGCGAATCCTACCATCGCGTGGCGTGTCAACGACTGGTTCAGCATCGGCGTCGGGGTGCAGGCGCAATATGCCAGCATTCGGCAGACATCGGGATTGTTACCCACCCCAGGGTCCGTCGTCATTCTGGACGGCAAAGGCTGGGGCTTCGGCGCTACGGCGGGCGTGACGTTCACGCCGTGGGCGAACACAACGATCGGTCTCGGTTGGCGCTCGGCAATCAATCAGGACATCAGTGGCACTCTCGCGGTAACCCCCAACACGCTTCCCGCCACACGCGGTTCGGTCGAAACCACGATCAATCTTCCGGACATCGTCAGCCTCGGCATCCGTCACAGGTTTGACGATCGCTGGACGGTCATGGGTACGGCTGAGTGGAGCAATTGGAGCCGGATCGGTACGGTCAATATCAACCAGCTGAGCGGAGCCCCTGCTACGATCACTACGACCGCTACCAATGCTGTGACACTCCCGCTCCAATATGATGACGGCTGGTTTTTCTCTGCGGGCGTGGAATATCGATGGACCGAGCGCTTAACCGTGCGTGGGGGCGTCGGCTACGAAATTTCGCCGATTACCGATCAGGTCCGCACGCCGCGTCTGCCGGACAATGACCGGTTCTGGGCATCCGTCGGCCTTTCCTGGAAGATCGCACCCTTCGCGCACTTCGACCTGGCCTATACGCATCTCTTCATAAAAGACCCGAACGTCAATATTTCCGCAGCATCGGGTAACCCGTCGTTCAACGGTTCAATCAGTTATATCGGCACCGTGGATGCACACAGTGACATGATATCGGGCGCACTCGTCGTCCGTTTCGACGACCTCGAGCCTTCGGTCAAAAAGCCCTTCATGAAGTAACGTGTTGCGACGGGGTTGGGGTGCAAGGCCGGCATTACTGCCGGCCTTCGCATTCAGAAGGCGCCGTTGAACGTGCCGCCGTCGATCAGCAGGTTCTGACCCGTGATGTAGCCGGCTTGCGCCGAGCATAAAAATGCGCAGGCTGCGCCGAATTCGTCAGGCTGGCCGAAGCGCTTGGCCGGGATGCCGGCCATACGGGCGGCCGCGACTTCCGCCTCGCTCTTGTTTTGCTGCTCGGCGGTCTTGCTCAACGTGCTCCGCAAGCGGTCGGTATCGAAGGCGCCGGGCAGGATATTGTTGATGGTGACGTTCCTGTCCGCGACTTTGCGCGCGACACCGGCGAGAAAGGCCGTGAGTCCGGCGCGCGCGCCCGACGATAAATCGAGGCCGGCGAGCGGCATCTTCACCGAGCCCGATGTGATGTTGACGATGCGGCCGAATTTACGTTCGCGCATCGGATCGATCACCTTCTGGATAAGCTCGACGGCCACGACCATATTGGCGATGACCCCATCCAGCATCTGCTGACGGGTCAGCTCCCGGAAATCGCGCATTGGCGGGCCGGCATTATTGTTGACCAGGATATCGGGTTGCGGGCAGGCGGCGAGCAGCGCCTTCTGGCCCTCGGCAGTCGCAACGTCGGCAACGACCGGAATGATTTTAGCGCCAGGCGTGCCGGAAAGCTCGGTGGCAGTGGCCTCGAGCCGCTTGGCGTCGCGGCCATTGATCACCACCTCGCAACCGGCTTCTGCCAGTGCGCGTGCACAGGCCTTTCCAAGGCCACGGCTTGATGCGCAAACGATGGCCTTGCGGCCGGCGATTCCGAGATTCATGGGAGCCTCATAACCGTGACGATCTTGAAGACTGTTAGAAGGCGTACCTGCGACGCGGTCAAGGGCCGGCGCGTGTCGCCTGACTGTCGCACGGACTTGTTACTCCTGCGCGGGGCAAAGCGATTCGCGAGGGGCCATGCCGCACGATCCCGACCGTCACGTGATAGAAAAAGCCTACGCGCGCTGGGCGCCGATCTATGACGCGCTGTGCGGGCCGGTTTTCGTCAACGGGAGACGTGCCGCTGCGCGGGCCGCGTGCGACGTAGGCGGCTGCATTCTCGAAATCGGCGTCGGCACCGGCCTGTCGTTCGACGACTACGATGCGCACACAGAAATCACCGGCATCGACATTTCTGAACCGATGATCGCGCGGGCGCGCGCCCGGGCGAAGAGCGGCCGCTATCCGTTCGTCAAGGAGCTCGTGGTGATGGATGCGCATGCGCTGGCCTACGCTGACGCCTCGTTCGATTGCGTCGTCGGCCAGTTTGTCATCACGCTGGTTGCAAACCCGGAGCGCGTGTTGTCGGAATGCGCGCGCGTGGTTCGCCCAGGTGGCCAGATTATTCTGGTCAACCACCTGTATTCGGAACGCGGCCTCGCTGCAGCCGTCGAGCGTTTCCTGGCGCAGAAGGCACAGCCGTTAGGCCTGCGGCCGGAATTTCCGTTTCAGCGTCTGGCTGATTGGGCGCTGACACACGGAGGTGCAGAGCTGATCGAGCGGCGCAGGCTTAGGCCGTTTGGCGTCTATACGCTGGTGCGATTCAGGCGCGCCGAAGCGCAATGCGCGGCAGCCTAATGATGTCCGCACGGTAAACGGCACCGTCACAATACTGAAACGCGGGACTGGTAAATGTCGTGCATGATCAATGTGCCCGAGAACGTCGTACCGTGACGGAGAGCGCCACGCGGCGATTTCGCGCGCTGTTTATCTCCGACGTCCACCTCGGAACACGCGGCTGCCAGGCCCACAGGCTTCTCGACTTCCTCCGCCATCACGAAGCCGAAACGGTCTATCTCGTCGGCGACATTGTCGACGGCCGGGCGCTGCGATCGTCCTGGTATTGGCCGCAGGCTCACAACGATGTGGTGCAGAAGCTGTTGCGGCAGGCCCGCAAGGGCGCGCGCGTGGTTTATATCCCCGGCAATCACGACGAATTCCTCCGCGGCTATTACGGCACGCATTTCGGCGGCATCGAGGTCGTCGAGAATACGATTCACGAAGGCATCGACGGACGCCGCTACCTGGTGGTCCACGGGGATATTTTCGACCTGGTGGTGACGCAGGCGCGCTGGCTCGCATTGCTGGGTGACAAGGCTTACGAGTTCGCCCTGACGGCCAACCGCATTTTCAACGCATGCCGCCGCATTTTTGGCGCGCCTTACTGGTCGCTGTCCAAGTGGGCAAAACTGAAGGTGAAGAACGCGGTGAACTATATCGGCGCCTTCGAGAAGGCGCTGGCGACCGAGGCCAGACACCATCGGGCCGAGGGCGTGATCTGCGGCCACATTCATACCGCAGCCATGCACGACGACTACGGCCTTCGCTACATCAATTGCGGCGACTGGGTCGAGAGTTGCACGGCCGTCGCCGAGCGTCCTGACGGCCGGTTTGAGGTCATCACTTGGACTCATGACAGTCGTGCCACGGCCGAGACGCCGGCACCGTCGGCGAGGGCGGAAGCCGCTTGAAAGTTCTTGTCGCCACCGACGCCTGGCATCCGCAGGTCAACGGCGTCGTGCACACGCTCGGGCATGTGGCCCGCGAGGGGCGGGCACTCGGCGCCGAATTGGAATTCCTCAGTCCCGACCAGTTCTGGACCCTGCCTATGCCGAGCTATCCGGAGATCCGGCTGGCGCTGGTCGGCCCGCATGACGTCGAACGGCGGCTCGATGCGATACGTCCCGACGCGGTCCACGTCGCGACCGAAGGGCCGATCGGGCATGCCATGCGGCGTGTCTGCCTGCGTCGCGGCTTACCTTTCACCACCAGCTTCCATACGCGTTTCCCTGACTATCTTGCCGAAAGGCTGCCGGTGCCGGAGCGATGGACGAACGAGCTGACCTGGGCCTGGCTTCGCCGTTTTCACTTACCCGGCGCAACAGTCATGGCAGCGACGCCGACACTGGCCCGAGAGCTCGTAACGCGCGGCTTCAACAATGTCCGTCTTTGGCCGCGCGGCGTCGACGCGGAGCTGTTCCGGCCGCGCGCGGGCGTCGATCTCAAGCTGCCACGACCGATCTTTTTGACCGTGGGCCGGCTGGCGGTGGAAAAAAACCTGGAGGCGTTTCTCGCGCTCGACCTCCCCGGCACCAAAGTCGTGGTCGGTGACGGCCCGTCGCGCGCGTTGCTGGAACGGAAATTTCCAAACGCGATTTTCGTCGGTTCGCGGCGCGGCGAGGCACTGGCAAACGTCTATTCCGCCGCCGACGTCTTTGTTTTCCCGAGCCGCACCGATACCTTCGGTCTCGTGTTGCTGGAGGCTTTGGCCAGCGGCCTGCCGGTCGCTGCGTTTCCGGCGGCGGCCCCGCGCGACGTGACAGGAGGCGCGCCAGTCGGATGCCTCGACGAGGACTTGCGCCGTGCGTGCCTCGACGCGCTGAACCTCAGGCGGCAAGACTGCCGGGACTTCGCGCTCGGCATGACCTGGGCCGAAAGCGCGCGGATATTTCTCGAGCATGTCGACGCCGCGCGCGTAGGAAAGCGCCAGGCCGCATAGCATGATCGGCCGGTGGCTCTCGCCATTTTATTGCGCTAGCCTTTCGCCATGGGCGCCGTCGACAACACGATTTTACCCACCGCCTCGGACATTGAAGCGGCGGCGAAGCGGCTTGCCGGCGTTGCGGTTCGCACCCCGCTGATCAATGCGCCGGTGCTGGACGAAGCAATCGGCGCGCGCGTCTTCCTCAAAGCCGAGACGCTCCAGCGCACCGGATCGTTCAAGTTTCGGGGCGCCTACAACAAGATCTCATCGATCCCGAAAGATCAGCGGGCCGCGGGCGTTGTGGCCTATTCGAGCGGAAACCACGCGCAGGGCGTGGCCGCTGCGGCGCGCCTTCTCGGCATGCGGGCCACCATCGTGATGCCGGCCGATGCGCCCAGGCCCAAGCGTGAGCGCACGCTCGCGCTTGGCGCCGAGGTCGTGCTCTATGATCGCAACACCGAGGACCGCGCGGCGATCGCGAAGAAAATTGTTGCCGAGCGCGGCGCAACGCTGGTGCCGCCCTACGACGACCCGCTGATCATCGCGGGGCAGGGGACGATCGGCGCCGAAATCGTCGAGGATCTTGCCCGTCTTTCTCTCAAGCCCGAGATCGTGGTCGTCGGCGCCTCCGGCGGTGGGCTTGCTGCGGGTATTTCGCTTGGCGTGAAGTCAAAGGTTCCGTCTGCGAAATTCTACGCGGTCGAGCCGGAAGGGTTCGATGACACGTTGCGCTCGTTCGCGAGCGGTAAGCGCGAGGCGAATGCCCGCATGAGCGGGTCGATCTGCGATGCACTGTTGAGCAACACGCCCGGCGAATTGACATTTCCCATCACGCGCGAACTGATCGGGCAGGGCACGACGGTGAGCGATGACGAGGTCGGCGATGCCGTGCGCTACGCGTTCCATGAACTCAAGCTGGTCGTCGAACCGGGCGGCGTCATCGGCCTTGCGGCGCTGCTCGCCGGCAAGGTCGCGGTCAAAGGAAAAATCGTGGTCGCGATCCTGTCGGGCGCAAACGTCGATCCGGAGCTGTTTGGGCGGTTGATCGCCAAATAGCGCGCCTGCTCACGTAAACAATGCCAGCCGCTCCTCTTCGCTGAGCATCTTGATCGCGGCCAGCGGATCCGTTGGCGTGGACGCCTTCAGCGGAGCCGGTGGGACGGGCACGGCTGCGGGCGCAGCCACCTTCGGCTCATTCACCGGCGCTGGTTGAGGCTCGGCGAAGGTGACTTCCGCCATGACAATGTCTGTCCGAACCAGCGTGATCGGTGGCATTTGCGCGACGGCCGGCGAGGGGATCGGCAGTTCGGGCTGATCCGAAGGAGGCACCACAGCGAGGCGGGCGCGTGCCTCTTCTGCAGGCTCTTCCGGCGGTGACGGCGGTAGTGGCTCGCGCGGCCCGGGGTTGCTCATGACGCGCGTCATGATCTCAACGAGCCTCTGCTCGACCATTGCGATCAAATCGGCGAGTTTTGCCGTCCTGATCGCCATGACGCTCGCTTCGATTTCATTCTGCGCCGTGTCGATGTCGTCGAGCAGGGCCCGCAATTTCTGTTTGACCAGCACCTCGGCCGGCGCCGCCGGGTCGGTGGCAAGGGAAATCTGCAGCCGCTCGATCGCGGTCAGCAATGGCCGCGTGTCGGCATTGCGGTTGCGCCGCGCATATTCGGCCAGGAATGCACGGCCGCGCGCGCTTTCCGATAACGCCGCGCAGAAGGCGTGATAGTCAGCCTCGTCCGGCGCACCCGGCTGCAGCTGTTGCGCTCGCGCGGTGTCGGTCGGCATGTGCAATCCTTACGCAGCTGTTTATCAATCATGCGGCATGATTCGGCCAGCGCTGCTGCGTCGCCGGGCGGACGCCGCGTGGGAAAAGGCCAGCTTGGGCAATGTTTTAGTTGGATCGAGGCGATGCGATGCGGACTGAAGAGGCCCCAGGTTTGGTCCCGCGGCTGGCGATTTTCTACGCGGCGCTGTTCATTCTTCTCGGCATTCAGATGCCCTTTTTCCCGCTCTGGCTCGAGGCCAGGGGCGTCGACAGCGGGATGATTGGCATTATCTTAGCGGCGCCGATCGTCGCGCGATTTGTGGCGGTGCCAGTTTTCGCGCGTGAAGCCGACCGTCGCGATGCCGTCCGTGCCGTCTTGATCGTTTGTGGTTTTGCGGCCGCGGCGGGCTACGTGCTGGTCGCGCTATCGGCGGGTGCGGCCCTCATCTTCGTTGCCTATGCACTCACATCGCTTGCAACCACGCCGCAGATGCCGCTCGCGGAAACATATGCGCTCAAGGAACTTGCCGCGCGCAAACGCACCTATGGGCCGGTGCGCCTCTGGGGGTCATTTGCATTTATCGCCGGCAACTTCGCCGCCGGGTTTGCCGCAGATGTCATTCCGGCCCGCGACCTGATCTGGCTCATCGTTGCTGCGAGCGGTCTGATCGCGCTCGCGGCGCTCGCTTTGCCTCCGATGACGCCGCTTGTGGTTGCCCCGAGCGCGCCGCTTCCCGCCCGGCAGAACCTGCTACGCGATCGCCCCTTCATTGCCGTCATCGCGGCGGCAAGTCTCATCCAGGCGAGCCACGCCGAGTATTACGGCTTCTCCGCGGTGCAGTGGAGCGCCGCCGGTTTCGATGGCACGATCATCGCCGCGCTTTGGGCACTCGGCGTTGCGGCCGAGATTGTGCTGTTCGCGCTGCAATCCAGGCTGCCCCCGTTCTTCGAGCCGTCGGTGCTGCTGCTGGCCGGTGCCTGCGGCGGCGTGCTGCGCTGGATCGGAATGGCCTTCGATCCGCCGGCTTTCATGCTGGCCGCGCTGCAATTGCTGCATGCTCTGTCGTTCGGCGCGACTCATCTCGGCGCGCTGATGTTCCTCGCCCGGCACGCACCGCCGGCTCAGGCGGCGACTGCGCAGGGCTACCTGGCGATCGCGTCCGGAGTGGCCATGGCAGGTGCGATGGCGCTCTCAGGCGTGCTCTATCGTGATTTCGGCAGCGCCGCCTACGCAGCGATGGCTCTAATGGCGATCGCCGGAGGCGCTTGCGGACTGGTAGCGCACCGGCTCCGGCGCCAGGCGACGCGCTGAGCGTGTCTGCGAGCGCGGGCTGCGGTCACAGCTGGCGACGATCCCATTCAAGTCGCGCCCCTGCAGATAAATCATCTTTCGCGACAAGCCGCCATGCTGCTTGATCCAGCGCCGGACCGACGCCGGATAAATATTCCAGAGCGCCTGCGTGCCCAGCGGACTCGTTACAGGGCGGCCGTCGTGGTCGGGCATCCAGGCGGCATGGAAGCCGAACCGCGCATTCTGCGTCGCGCAGACGCGCTCGCGCGGCACCACCCCCAGCAGCAGCGTGCACGCCGAAAGACAGCTCCCATCGACGACGACATTCTCACCGGATGAGCGCAACGCGGCGTAAGCCTGCAGATAGCGGCCGATCTGACCGCCGCGATCTTCCGAGATCCGCATTGTCGCGGATGCTGACGATACTGTGAGCGCCATCACGGCGGCGCCGAGCACGAGTCCCCGAATTTGCATTTCCCCGTCCCGTTATCATTGCCCGCTGTTCGAGCAGCGGTGCGATGGTTGAACGAAGTCTAGACCAAGGGGGCGGCCGACGGGAAGCATTGGTTTTCAGAATCTACAAAATGACGGTGAACGGGCGGGCACATTTCGCGAACAGAATCAGCATGCTGCAGACGAAAAAGTTCCCGTGCCGTCAGCCCCAAAGCGCTGCCGCGGGCGGAAAGACAAGGCTGCCCTCGTAGCGCAGGCCGCCAGGACGGTCCTTGCTAAGCAGCAGGGGGCCGTCGAGATCGACGAATCGCGCCGTTTGCGCCAGCAGCACCGCCGGTGCCATCGCCAAAGACGTCGCTACCATGCAACCGACCATGATCGTGAACTTCTGCCGTTCTGCCTCGGCGGCCGTGGCGAGCGCCTCCGTCAGTCCGCCGGTTTTGTCCAATTTGATATTTACCGCGTCGTATTTTTCCGCGAGAGCGGGCAACGAAGCCCGATCGTGCATGCTCTCGTCGGCGCATACGGGAATCTTTCGTTTGGCCCGCACAAGCGCGTCGTCCTTTCCGGCCGGCAATGGCTGCTCGATCAGCGCCACGCCTGCCTCTGCGCAGGCCGCGAGATTGGAACCGAGATTATCTTCGGTCCAACCCTCATTCGCATCGACAATCAGCGTTGCCTTTGGGGCAGCGTTGCGAATGGCGGCGATGCGATCGGGGTCACCGTCGGCCCCAAGCTTTATCTTGAGCAGGGCGCGGCCCGCCGCTTTTGCCGCGGCCTTCGCCATATCGGCGGGCGCCGCCAGGGAAATCGTGAACGCGGTGGTCAGCGCGGCGGGCGCCGCGATGCCGGCAATCTCGTGGACGGGACGGCCGCTGCGCTTCGCCTCCAGGTCCCAGAACGCGCAGTCGAGCGCGTTACGCGCGGCCCCCGGCGGCATTGCCGCCTGCAGCATCCGCCGGTCGAGGCCAGCTTCGATCTGCGGCCGCAGCCTTTCAATCTGCGCGGCAACGCTCTCGACCGTTTCGCCATAGCGAAGGTAGGGCACGCATTCGCCGCGCCCGTGCGCTTTGCCGTCGGCCAACTCGGCCACGACGACGACAGCTTCAGTCTTTACGCCGCGGCTGATGCCGAACGATCCGGCAATCGGCCAACGCTCGACAGTGTACGAGAGGGTCAACGATGGCAGCGTCAATCGAAGCGGCCGGCCGCGTGCGCAAGCATCGTGTAGACCTTGCCCGTTTCCGACGTGAGGTAGGTGCGGGCCACGACCTGGCCGCGATCGTCGCGCGACACCTCCTCGAGCAACCGCTCGAATTCCGAAATGTAGCGGTCGACCGTCTGCTTGAATTCGCGGTCCGCGCGGTACTTCTTGCGAATGTCGTCGAAGGCCTGCTGACCCTGCAGCGTATAGAGCCGGCGGGTGAAAACGTTACGTTCGCCGCGCTTGTAACGATCCCAAAGGTCCGCGGCGGCGTCGTGGTCGATCATGCGCGCAATATCGACCGACAGTGAATCGAGCGATTCGATGGAGTGTCGCGGCGGACGGTCTTCGCTCGGCCGCGGCTGATCGCGCACAACGTCACGCGCCGGTTCGCGGGCCGGCTCGCGCGGAAGCTCGCGCATAGGCTCATTTTCTTCGCGTGAAGCGCGATTGAGCAGGTCCGAAAGCCAGCCGCGACCTGGAGGAGTGGTCGGAGCGGCGGTGACCGTGGGCGGTTCCGCCGGTGCGCGTTCTGCCGGTGCACGGCGGGGAGGCGGGGCGAAGCCGCCGCTCTCGCTTCGCTGCGGTGGACGCGGCGGCGGCATTTCGCTTCGCGGGATATCGGCGGGAGCGCGCGGAAGCTCGCTGCGGCCCCCGACAACGGCCAGCGTCGGCTCTTCGCGCGGGCGGCGCACCACCGGCTCCACCGCGTCGAGATTGCGGCCGTGGCGCGCAACGATGCGGTTGAGCTCGGCGAGAGCCTCGATCTGGTCGACGATAACCCGGCGCATCTGGGCAGCGCTTTCGGCAGTTTCCTGCGGCAACTCGAAGACGCCGCGCCGGAGTTCATTGCGCGTGCTTTCCAGCTCGCGCTGCATTTCCGTGGCCATCTGCTTCATTCCCTGCACGGCTTCGCCAAAACGCTCGTTCGCGCTTTGGAACAGGGCCTGGGTGTCGCCCACAGCCTGCTCGTAGATCGCGCGCATCGCTTCGGAAGTACGCTGGCGTTCTTCCTCGGCGCTTTCGCGGACACGCTCGTACTGTTCGCTGATGGCGCGGGTGCCTTCGGCGCTCGATTCCGAGACGAGCCGGGCAACTTCGCGCGCACGCGTCGAAGCAGCCTCGAGGGACTCGTCGAGAAGACCGGAGAATCGGGTCAGGCGCTTCTCGAGATCCTCGGTCCGGATGTCGAGTGTGGCGACCAGAGAATCGAGCTGGACACGCCGCTCGTTGACGCTGTCTTCGGCACGCTGATTGCTGTGATCAATGATCTCGACCGCCTTGACCAGGTCGCGGCCGTGAATGTCGAATTGCCGCGCCAACTGCCCGAGGTCGCTGATGACCTGAGTCGTGATGTCGCGGAAGGCCGCGATGTTTGTCTCGACGCGCCCGGTCGCGTCGCCTGTTGAAGCCGTGACCTCGTTCATCGCTGTGACGAATTCGGACACGCGCACCATGAGCGTATTTTCCAGCGCGCCCATGTTCTCGTGTGCTCCGCTGAGTACCTCCTGCAGCATGATGTTGGCTTCGCGCAGGCGCTCGAAGAGGGCGGTCGTGTCGGACCGCAGCATCGTGTGCGTCTCGAGCATTTCCTTCACGGTCGACGTTGCGGTGTGTTGCGATTGCGCGACCGCTTTCTGTGCCGTCTCGTTGAGCTCGTTGATCGTGCGGGTGACGACGTTGGTCGCAGCTTCGCCCGCGGTGTTGATCATGCGCGAAATTTCGCTGCTGTTGTCCATCATCGAGCGCGTGAAGGCAAAGCCCTTTTCCTCGATCGCCTTGACCGCCTGATCGGTGGCGGTCGTGACGTCGCGCGTGAATTGGGCGCCCTTCTCGGTGATCGCAGCAAGCACGCCGCCGCTCTTTTCGGAGAGAACAGTAGTCATTTCGTTGGTGCGACGGCTGACAGCAGTGGCAATCTCCTCGGCCTTGCCGACGAAGCTGCGCGCGACTTCCTCGCTGATACCGACCAAGGTGCGCTCGGCATCTCCCGCGCTGGCGCGGATCGCCTCGGTGGTGGTCAGCGCGAGCTGGCCAAGCGAGCGCTCCGCTTCCGCAGAGTTGACCTTGATCACCTCGCTGAGTTGCTCGAGCCGCGCATTGAGTGCGTCAGCGGCCGCCTTGGTGCGGGTCTCGATCTGGCTGGTGACCGTTTCCGCGCGGCCGACGAGGAGCTCCTCGAAACGGCCGATGCGGCTGTCGAGATTGTTTGCAACTTCGAGCGCCCGGGTGCCGAGCGTGTGGTCGATCTGGCTGATTTTCTCGCTGAGCGAATCCGCCACTTCGGCACCGCGTAAATTGATGGTGCCGGCCACCTCGCCGATGCGCTGGTCGAGCGCCCCGACGACGTCCTTGCCGCCCTCGGTGAGGGTCCTGGCCAGGTCCTGCACGCGCGCGCCGAGAAGCGTCTCGAACTGCGCCAGACGCTGATCGAGTGTCGTCGATATCTCGCCGGTGCGGCCGGACACGCGCTGATCGAAGGTGTCGACGTAATTGCGCAGCGCCTCCGCTACTTCCTGCGTGCGCTGGCCGAGGCGGCCGACCAGCTCGCCGCCGTAGTTCTTCACCGTGTGGTCGAATTCTGTGATGTGCCGGGTGATCAAATTGCCGAGGTTGCTTGAGTCGCGGGATATCTTCTCGGTGAGCTCGGTCCCGCCTTGATTGAACATCGTCTCGAAGGCCTGCAGGCGCGCCGTGAGCATCTCCTTGACTGCCTCGCCGCGGTTGTTGAGGGCGGCAACCAGGGTTTCGGCGCTCTCGCGGAAATTTTCGGCGACCGCGTCGCTGCGGCTGGAAATGGTGTCGGTTATGCGGGCGCCGGTCTGCTCGAGCTTCGAAACCACGTCGCCGCCGCGCAGCGAAAGGTCCAGGATGAGGGAGTCGCCGGTCGAGCGCAGTGTCGCGTTCACCTCTTCGGCGCGCGCCGCAATCGATTCCGCAAGGCGGTTGCTGGTGTCCGTAATGGCGTCGGTCAGCTGGTGGGAACGGGACGCCATTGACTCAACAGTAGTTGACGATTTGTCGGCAAAGTTCTGCGCGACCTGGTCGAGGCGCGCGGTCATCATCTGCTGCAGGCGCGCCGCAAGGTCGGCGAACTCGTCATGCACATGCTCGGTCTTGAAATTGAGGCTGGCAGAGAGGCGCTCGCTCGCGGACGAGATGGCGTTGGTCGCCTGGTCACCTGTCGTTTCGAGCCGGTCGAGCAGGGTGGAACCGCGCTCGCTCAAGGCGTCAATCATGGAATCGCCGGCATGGCCGAGCGCCAAGGTAATGTGCTCGCCTTTTTCTGTCAGGGAACGGGTGACCCGTTGAGCGACCTCATTGACCTTGTCGGCGACCAGGTCGCCGACCGAGGTGATGTCGTGGGCGAGATCGAGGTGGACGCTGGCGATAGCGTTGCGAACCTGCTCGGCCTGATTGACCAACGTCTCACGCTGGTTGGTCAGCTCCGTGAGCAGATCACGGATGCGGACCTCGTTGTCATTGTAGGCGCGCTCGAGCGCCGAGACCTCGTTGTGGACAAGCGCTTCAAGCTCGGCCGCGCGAGCGAGCGCACGCTCGACGCCATCCCCCATCGCCGCGACTTCGCGCCGGATGGCCTGGCCAACGGTGACAATGGACTCGCGGGCGACGGTTTCGGGCTGCGCCAGGCGCATCGCCACTTCGGCCATCGATTCAGCGACCACGCGCATATCCTGTGCGCGATTGAACATGTGAGCGAGGACGAAGAAAAAGACGACGGGCACAATAATTGCGCCGCCGATCGCAAGCATGGCGGCAAAGCCGAGTTTCGCCGTCCCGAACACCGCCTGGGTGTCGATCGAATAGAGCGCGGCAATGCTGACGACGACCCAAAGGAACCCGGCGACGCCGGCAGCGATATACGGGCCGCGCGCCGGACGGTGGCGCAGCGCCTGCAGAATCTGACCGATGCCGATCCGGTCGTCGTTCGCCGCGCGGCGTGGCGTGGCGTCGCCCGCCTGCCATCCCGCTTGCGGCCCGTCGTGCGGAAAGAGGTCGCCCGGTTCATGGGGCGGTGGCGTGTCCGTCAGGCTGGTTTCCGCGGGGCTAAAGGATGGACTGGGTCGTGTCTCTGCTGGGCGTATGCTGAGGGCTTCCTGGATGGCGTTCAGCGCCTCTTCGGTCGCGTCTTTAGCTTTCTGCGGGGTATTCGCCATCTCGGTCGTCGCCTCGTCATTACGCCGGACTGTCGCCGCGGCCCGAACCGTCAAGAAATCAGGGGGTTATGCCGCAAGCACGGCACCATAGCGGCAGCCGAGCCGCCCATATCCCCGATTTATCGCCCGGCGGTCATCCTATCGCCTTGGCAACATGAAAGAAACCACGCCGGTAAGGACTTTTTTATCATCGTTAACCGATTGCTAACCATAGCAAACGGCGCCGGCCGCGGGCTCGTCCCGACGGATGATGGTTGGCGAATTGAGGCCACGTTACGGCTGACCACGATTTGCGAACAGGAGTTATCGTCCGCACTTACGGCGACTTAACCACCGCCTTCTTTCGCTGCCTTGCATTTACCGGGATTTGATCCCGATCGAGCCAAACTCTTCGCCAATAAAAACGGCTGGGAGGCCGAGATGGCGCAAGTCGCGGTCAACACATACGAGCGCGCGCAGCACGAAGCGCGGGATGCAGCGGTGTTCGATCTCGCGCGCATGACGTTCGGCGATCGAAGTCTCGAACGGGAAGTCCTTCAGTTATTCGACCGCCAGTCGGAACTGCTGCTCGAGCGCATGCGCACGAGCGAGCCGGCTGCAATCGCGACGCTCGCCCACACGCTCAAAGGGTCGGCTGTCGGGATCGGTGCGCAGCGGGTCGCCAGTGCCGCCGCCGAGTTAGAAGCGACTGCACAGACAAAACCTGTTGAAATGAGCCGTGCGATTGACGAGCTTGCGCAGGCTGTAGAAGAGGCCCGAGCCGAGATTTCGGCCCTGATCCGCGCCCATTGATTGGGGATGGCGTCCTCAAAAGAATGACTATATAGGAGGCGCGCGCCACGTGCTGGCGCGGTTACTCCTGCCACGCTTCCTCATGCCGAAGATTACTTTTACCGATTCCAGCGGCAATGCCCGCACGGTCGAGGCCGAGATCGGCTCGACCGTGATGGAAACGGCCATTCGCAACAATATTCCCGGCATAGAAGCCGAGTGTGGCGGAGCGTGCGCTTGCGCAACTTGTCACGTCTACGTCGACGAAGCCTGGCGCGAAAAAGTCGGCGGACCGTCGCCGATGGAAGAAGACATGCTCGACTTCGGCTACGACGTGCGGCCCAATTCGCGCCTGTCGTGCCAGATAAAAGTAACCGACGAGCTCGACGGGCTGGTGGTGTCGACTCCCGACAAGCAAGCGTAGGCCGGCGGCCTAAGACTTCATCCCGGCGGGCGCGACCTGCGAGCTCTTGAGGCCCATTTCGTCGAAGGCTTTGCGCACGAGACCCGATGCCTTCGCCTCCTCGATGAACTCGCTCACATAGGCAAGTGCCGCCGGTTTTCCTTTCGGCACGGCGACCGATGTCGTCGAATTCATGAAGCCGCCATCGAGGATGCGCGAGCCGGGCACCTTGGTCTGCAGGCCGGTGAGCGACTCACGTGAAAAAGCGATGGCGTCGAGCTTGCCGTCGCGCAATGCGGCGACCGCCTCGTCCGCCTTCTGGAAACCTGTGTGTGCTGCGTTTGGCGCCGTCTTGTTCGACGTGCGAAAGGTCGCCGTATTGGCGACGCCGCCAATACGCACGCCGGGTCTGTTGGCCTCGCTCACCGCGTTCAGCTTCGCGTCCGGCGCGACCAGATAAGTGCTCTGCAAGATGTGGTAGGCATTGCCGAAATCAACGAATTTCTTGCGTTCCTCGTCCACCGGCAGAAACGCCACATCCCACTTGTTGTCGGCGGCCGAGTTCTGCACTTCACCGGAGCCGTTGTGAGCGATGAGTTCAGCCTCGACACCGAGCCTTTTCGCAAGCGCTCTTCCGAGAATTACGGCAACGCCACGGTAGGCGCCAGTCCCTTCGTCCTTGATGGCGAACTGCGCCGAGGGCGCCGGCGCTATGGCGATGGCGACACGAAGTTTTCCGGTGGGGGTGAGTTGTTGGGAAACAGCGGCATCGACCATCGGGTACGAACTCCAGAAAAATCGGGAATGAATTGAGGCGCCTGTCTAGCGAATAGCATGCCGTGTTCAGGGTTTCATCCCGGCCGGCGCGACCTGGGAGTTTTGCAGGTTCATCGAATCCAGCGCCTTGCGGACCAGGCCATTTGCTTTCGCCTCTTCGATGAAGGCGCTGACGTAGGCGAGGGCGTCCGGCTTGTCCTTCGGGACGGCTACCGCGGTCGATGAATTGAGGAACCCGCCTTCGAGCATACGCGAACCCGGAATTTTCGAAACGAGGCCGGAAAGCGACTCGCGCGAGAGCGCGATGCAGTCGATCTCCCCGGCATTCATCGCGGCTATCGCCGCATCCACACCAGCGACGGTGACGAAGGTCGCTTTCGGCGCGGTGCGCTGGGCGGCGCGGAACGTCGCGGTATTGGCGACGCCGCCGATCCGAACAGCCGGTGCATTCGCGTCCTCGACTTTTGCGAGCTTTGAACCGGGTGCCACGAGATATGTGCTTTGCAAAAGGTGGTAGGCATTGCCGAAGTTGACGAATTTCTTGCGCTCCTCGTCGACCGGCATGAAGGTCACATCCCATTTTCCGCTTGCGGCTGAATTCTGGATCTCACCGGACGCCAAGTGCGGGAGGAATTCGACTGGCACGCCCAGCTTTCGCGCCAACGCAGCGCCCAGGTCAACGGTGACGCCCCGGAACTTGCCGGTGCTGCTGTCCCTGACTGCGTAGAGTGCGGACGGGGCAGGGGCGATCGCGATCGCCACGCGCAGCTTGCCGGTAGGTATGAGCTCTTTGATGAGGTCCGCCCTGGCTGGCATGGCAATTCCGAAGGCAAGAATGGCAACTGTAATAAGAGTGCCCACGCGACTGGCGATGGTCATTGCGGTTCCTTCGAAAAGGACGGAGCGCCCCGATGGGGCGCTCCGCTATTGCTTTGAACGTCAGGTTGCCTGCATTGCGGCGAGGACTTTGGCCGGCGTGTAGGGAATTGAACGCAGCCGAACGCCGGTTGCATCGAATACCGCATTCGAGATTGCGGAAGGTATGATCGCGGCCGCGGGTTCGCCCGCACCCCAGGGTTTCTCGTTTGGCCGATCGATCAGCTCGATCACAATGTCGGGCATCTGCGGGAACCTGAGGATCGGATAGCTCGCCCAGTCGAGGCTGGTGACCTGCGAGCGGTTGAACTTCACTTCCTCCATCAACGTGCGGCTCACGGTCTGGATGACGTTACCCTCGATCTGGTTCTTCAGGCCGTCGGGATTGATGATCTGACCGCAGTCGTGGGTGATGTAGAACTTTGAAACGGTGATACGGCCAGTCGAGCGGTCAACTTCGACCTCGGCGACCGCACCAACGTAGGTGCGCACCAGCTCGTATTTCGTGTAGCTGACGCCGCGTCCCTTTACGACGTTGCCGCCCGCCGCCTTCATAGGCGAGGGGCGCTTCTCCCACTTGGCCAACGCTGCCACCCGGTTGAGCACCTCGATCCCACGTTTGTCGGCGGGGTCGAGATATTTCAGACGGAATTCCAGCGGGTCGGCGCCCGCCGCCGCCGCCAGTTCGTCGACGAAGCATTCGTTGGCGTAAGTATTCTGCATGCGCCCCGGCGTCCTGATCCAGGATGGGCGCAGTGGCGTCGTTTCCAGGCGGCGACAGACCGTTTTTACGTTTGGGAATTTGTACGGGATCGCCGAAAGCTGGAAGATATTGCCGGGGAACGACACTTTCGCGGTCGGCATGCCGGCAAGATCAGCGGCCACAAGTGCCACGTTGAGCTCGGGTCCGGCCTGCGGGATATAGAAAACCGAGTCCCAAGCGGTCACGTTACCTGCGTCATCCGTGCTCGCTTGCAGATCGACCAGCGTCGGCGGGCCTTTCGGGTCCCAGCCGTGCTCGTCCGCCCGCGACCATTGCACCCGCACGGGGTTGCCTACCGCCTTGGCCAGCAAGGCGGCGTCGGCGGCAGCATCCTCGTGACCGTTGCGGCCGTAGCAGCCGGCACCTTCCACATAGATGCAGCGCACGTTGTCCAGTGAGAGGCCAAGCATCAAAGCCAGCTGCTTGCGCAGGTCGTGCGTAGCCTGCGACGCCGACCATGAGGTCAGCTTGCCGTCCTTGAATTCGGCAACAGCGCACGATGGCCCGATCGAACCATGCGTGTGGATGGCGAAGTCATAGGTCGCCTTACGAAGCTTCGCCCCTTCCTTGGCCAAGGCCTCCGCCACATTTCCCACGTTGCTGGTGGCGTCTTCTTTCACCACCTTGGTGGCGCGTACGTGTTCCCAGAGCTTCGCCTGGTCGGGCAACGTTTCGGATTTCGACCAGGTAACCTTGAGCGCATCCGCGCCGCGGATCGCGTCCCATTCGTTGGTCGCGACCACGCCGAGGAAATCGCCCTCGCGCACGATCCGGGCGACGCCGGGGATTTTCTTGGCCGCGGACTCGTCCACCTTTTCGATCTTGGCGCCGATGGCAGGCGGCCGCACCACGCGCCCATGCAGCATGCCAGGCACGCGGAAGTCCTGCATGTAGGTGAAGCGGCCGGTGACCTTGTCGGGAATGTCGACCCGTGGCGTCGACTTGCCGACGATCTTGTAGTCTTTCGGCGATTTTTCCTTCACAGGCTGCTTCGGATCAAGCTTGATCGAAAAGCTCTTGTCGCCGATCAGTTCGGCGTAGCTGACCCTTTTGCGGCCACCGGCCGTGATAACGCCGTCGGCAACGGTGAGGTTATCGGTGCCGAGCTTCTTGGCGGCTTCGGCAAGCAGCGCCTGTCGCGCAGCGGCGGCGGCCTGCCGCAGCTGCATGCCGCCAACTTGGATGGTAACGCTCGCCCAGGTCTTACCCTGGTCGGGCGTGAGCAGGGTGTCACCCTGCACCAACTCGATACGGTTCATCGGGACGTCGAGCTCGTCTGCCACGATCTGGCGCAGGGCCGTCGTGATGCCGGTGCCGAGATCGACCTTGCCGGAATAGACGGTAACCTTGCCGGTCTTGTCGATGGCAAGGAAAGAGTCCACTTCAGTGAGGGCGAGGGGCTTCGCTGCCCCTTGCGCCTGTGCGCCGGTCGATGAACCGGCCAAAGCAAAGCTCACGATCAGAGCGCCGGAGCCGAGCAAGGCGTCACGCCGGGAAATCTGGATGTTCATGTGTGCCTCCCTTGCGCTCAGGCCGACGCGCGTTTGACGGCGCGCACGATGCGGGCATGGGTGCCGCAGCGGCAAAGGTTGTTGGCAAGCGCATCCTTGATGGCGGCCTCGGTCGGCTTCTTGTTCTTGGCGAGGAAAGCCGCCGACTCCATGATCATTCCGTTGATGCAGTAACCGCATTGCACGGCCTGCTCCTCGATAAAGGCCTTCTGCACCCGATGTGGCTTTTCCGGCGTGCCGAGGCCTTCCAGCGTGACAATCTTCTTGTTCACATCGACCGCGGAAAGCGGCGTGATGCATGAGCGCACGGCCGCGCCGTCAATATGCACCGTGCAGGCGCCGCATTGACCGAGACCACAGCCGAAGCGCGGGCCATGCAGACCGAGATCGTTGCGCAGCACGTAGAGCAGCGGCATCTGCGGATCGCTGTAGGTAACGGGCACGCGTTTGCCGTTCACAGTCAGTGATTTTATTGCCATGGACGTCTCCCCCTCCGCTTGTGGCGGACGCTTGAGCGCGGACTTACGGCTCGCGTCTCTACGAACTCACACCGGCCAGCCGGGCCGTAGTCCAAAAATTACCTGTAAGAAATCAAGCCTAGGCCAAATCCGGGAGCGGCGCCATGCGCTGGTGAAGCCTACGGCGGAGAGGCCACAATCCCGGTGGCACGCAGCCGTTCGCGCTCTTCGTACTGACGGACCGCGGCGATCGCGGCGGCGGTTACGGCAAGCCAGATCAGGCGCGCGCCGTAACGATCATGCGGGTTCGATAGCGTGCCGCAGACAAAGGCATTCGCCAGCAGGGCAAGGAAGCAGGCCGTGGCGAGCTCGCCGATCTCGGTCACATCTTTCCGCCTGAGCATGTAGCCGCCGATCAGTGGCAACAGCAGAAGGGAGGCAAGCGCCAAGGGATAGTGCACGCGATTGATGATCGCGAAGTCGATCTCGCCGCGTTGCTGGCGCGCCGCGCGCATGTCCGGGATAAGACCCGGACGATAGCGCTCGATAATGCCATAAGTGTGCCAGATCGAATTGACCACGCCCTCACCGGTACGGACATCGATCAGCTGTCGCGCGGTTGCGATAGCGGCTGTCTTGATTTGAAGCAGCGGATATTCGGCGAGACTTGCCAAGGCGATGCGTTCCATTTCCGCATCAAGGCCGGCGAAGCGTCCCAGCTTGTCGAACAGCGGGCTGCCCCAGAACCATTCGTCCGCGTCACGCGGCAGCTCGTCCTTGTGAGCGCAGAGCACGAGACGTGCTCGTGGGCAGTGCTCATCGAGATATTTCTTGACGATGCCATCCTGCAGCATGCGGCCGAACGAGAGCGCAAACCCGCCCGGCGTCCAGGTCAGCCGCCTGGTAACGGTAGCGTTGGCGGCGAACACGAGCGCCGCACCGAGGGCAATCGCAAGCGCGCCGTTGCCAAGACGCCGCCGCGGCAGCCGGCTGGGCGCGGCGAGCGAGAGCAGGGCGGCTGCGGCGAGCAATATCAGCAGGACGGCAAATGTCGCGCTATGCGTTGCAACGGACAACGCGATCAGAGCAACAAGGCCGGCTTGCTCGCGTCCGTTGACGTCATTTGCGCGGAGCAGGAGAAGATAAAGTGCGAGCACCGCGAGCCCGGCGAAAATGTCCGTGAGCAGGATCGAGCTAAGCCAGGGCAGGGTGGAGAATACGGACAACGCGGCAACGATGCCGGCAAGCAATCCCGGCCGGCCGCCAAGGCCATGCACACGCAAGATCAGCGCGATCACCCACACCGTGAGCGCGCTTTGCCCGAGCACCACCGGCCAGAACGACAACGCCGCGCCGGCATTAAGGATCAGCCCGTAGGCGACCGCACGGCTCGGCACCAGGTAGGGCTCGTACCAGCGGGCGAGGTAGCCGCCGGTGTCATATTGCAAAAGGGGAAAACGGTTCCAGATTGCCGGCGCACTGAGCAATGCCATCGACAACAAGATGGCAAGCGCCCACCGGGCGCGGTCGCGCATTGGCATCTGAATCCTCCCAGCAGTCTTTCTTTTTGTTGGTGTCTTGATACCGCCTTGACGGGTTCCTGACTAGGGGACAATCCTCCGGCCGTTAATGCCG
>JBKPRE010000054.1:0-8354 GCA_046734435.1 Pseudomonadota bacterium
GATGTACCTTAAACGTGAACCGCCGATGTCTCTTCCGAAAGCCGCCTCTCATGAAGAATTGCTTCTCCACGCGAGAGCGGCCCGCAAGGACTCCGCCGTCCACGTTTCTCTTTCTTCCGATTCACTTTTCAAACAGCCCGGAGACCATGGCGATCTCCACCCCTCGGTAAGCCGAAGAGCCGGCGAAGCCCGTGCATCCGAGAACCATCGGATGCCGTTTCACTGTTCCAGTGAGGAGCTTCAGAGGCGCGCAATCGCGCCGTTAGCGGACGGCGCGCCGATGGGGTGTATATAGGCTTCGCCCCGAAGCATTGTCAACCAAAAACGCCCATTTTTCTTGGCCCGCAGAGGTTTTGAGTCCCTCCCAGCCAAAGCCTCGGGGACGAAAAGTTAAACAGTGCCTTAATCTCCGCCGCGCCGCACTCAGGCCATATTCCTGCGTCGTCCTAAGGGTTCTTCGAGGGACGGAATCGCAACGGGGGCCTTCAGCCCGCGTCAATCAGGCCAGTACAAGGGGTTCAGGCGTCGTCGTTGACGGCCCAGAAGCCAACCGGCATCGTGCCGGCCAATTGATTCACAGGCCTGCCGACAGCGTCTGGGGCAAATTTGGTTGCGGCAAGCTTCCTTCGATCCGAGGCGCAGGGGACGGCGAGCTTGGACCAAACACGGTCGCGCGGCGCAATTCGATCAAGACAGGCCGACGCCATCGAGCTCGGCAATGAGCCGCCGCTGTCGGTTGACGGCGGCTCGAGCGGCTTCGTCGATCGCCGACGCGTTTCCGTACAGTGGTTTGCCGGCACGATCCTGACCGCTCTCAGCGGCGCTGCTCTCATGGGCGGCGCCGTTTTCACGTCTCTCGACGGCGAAGCCAATTTTGCGTCCTTGCCCGAACGCGTCGAAGTCGCGCTGCGCGGCGCGCTGGGCGGTGGCGCCGAAAAAGGCGGGCACAAGAGCGACCGGTTGCCGACCGCAGAAGAGCCGACATTCGCACGGCAGGTCATCCGCGTTTCCACCATCAACCGCGTCGGCAACCACGAGGTGGTTCGCGTCCGCCCGTTCGTCCGAATTGCCGGCAATCTCTCGCTCACCGTTTCCGATCTTTCGGCGAATATTCCGCCGTTCAATCCGCAAAGGCTGCTGGCGGAGGCCACGCCGGGTGGCGCCACCGCATCGGATGATACGCCGGCGGCTGAGCCGGATGCCGAAGTCGCTTTCGTAATGCGCGACATGGCGCCGATCATGCCCAGGCTCAAGATCGCCTTGCTCACGCCGTCCGACGAAGTAGTGGCGCGCGTGCGCGAGGCGGCAGAGTGGAGCGACAAGGCCGCAAATCACCTGCCTGTTTCGGCAAGCATCACCGGGATCAAGCTTGCCTATGCCGGCGACGGCACCGTCGATCCCTATGCAGGCTTTGAAGCGCGCATCGTCCCCGAAAACATAACCTTGCTGCCGAAGACGACGACGCAGACGACAGGCGGCAATGCCTTCAACGAAAAGCAGATCGTCGCGAAGAAAGGCGAAAGCGTCGCCAGCATCCTGCGCGATCTCGGTGCGGTACCTGCCGACATTGGCGCGATCGTGCGTGTTCTGGGGCCGCGCGGGTTCGAGGGAGGGATCAAGGAAGGCCAGAAACTACGGGTCCTGATGGCGCCCGTTTTGGGCGGTCAGCGGCTGCAGCCGATCCGTGTGATCATTGCCAGTGAATCGACAATCGACGCCGTCGTCGCGCTTGCGGATACCGGCAAATATGTTTCGGTCGATGTGAGAAACATCGACACGGAGGTCGCTGAAAGCTCCGAAGACGGCAACGACGAGAACGACACGTCCGGCGTTCGCCTCTATCAAAGCGTCTACGAAACCGCCCTGCGCAACCGGATCCCGCGCCCGATCATCGAAGACCTGATCCGCATCTACTCCTACGACGTCGATTTCCAGCGCAAGGTCCAGCCCGGCGACTCCTTCGAGGTGCTGTACGCCGGCGAAGAAGAAAACCCGGCCGCCGACAGTCGCAACGACGTATTGTTCGCCGCGCTGACCGTCGGCGGCGAAATGAAGAAATTTTACCGCTTCCAGTCGCCGGACGACGGGCTGGTCGACTATTACGACGAGACGGGCAAAAGCGCGAAGAAGTTCCTGGTCCGCAAGCCGGTGCTCGCCGGCATCATGCGTTCCGGCTTCGGCCTGCGGCGCCATCCGATCCTTGGCTACACCAAGATGCATACCGGCGTGGACTGGGCGGCGCCGGGCGGCACGCCGATTTATGCCTCAGGCAACGGCACCGTTGAGAAAGTCGGCTGGGAATCCGGCTACGGCAAATACGTCCGCATCCGCCACACCAATGGCTACGAGACCGCCTACGGCCACCTGACGGCTTACGCCCGCGGCATGGACGAGGGCACGCGCGTGCGCCAGGGGCAGGTGATCGGCTTTGTCGGCTCGACCGGCCTCTCGACCGGCTCGCACCTGCATTACGAGATCCTGGTCAACGGCCGCTTCGTCGACCCGATGCGCATCAAGCTCCCGCGCGGCCGCGTCCTCGAAGGCTCGATGCTCGCGGGCTTCGAAAAGGAACGCGAGCGGCTCGACGGCATCATGGCCCGCAAGCCGGCACGCGTTGCCTCGAGTGGAGCGGCGGTTCGGTAAGAATTCGTTTCAGCATAGCCTCTCAATTCGTCATGGCCGGGCTTGTCCCGGCCATCCACGTCTTCGCTTCGAGAAAACAAGTCGTGAATGCCCGGCACAAGCTTGCACTCGGGCCGGCCGAAGGCCGGACCCGGGTGGCCGGGCATGACGCGACGTGTGGCGGTTACGCCGCCTGCGCGAGCTTGCCGTTGAACGTCAGCCCCTGCTTGCCGCCGGAGACATTGACCTTCTCGCCGTCCTTGACCTTGCCGGCAAGGATCATCTCGGCAAGCGGATCCTGCACCGATTTCTGGATCACGCGCTTGAGCGGACGTGCTCCATAGGCAGGGTCCCAGCCTTTGTCGGCCAGCCAGTCGCGGGCGCTCGCATCGAGCTTGATGGTGATCTTGCGGTCGTCGAGCAGTTTCTGCAGCCGTGCGATCTGGATGTCGACGATGCGACCCATCTCGGCCTTCTTCAGCCGATGGAACAGGATGATTTCATCCACCCGGTTGAGGAATTCGGGCCGGAATGCCGCACGCACCACCGCCATGACCTGATCCTTGACGGCATCCGTGTCCTGACCTTCCGGCTGGTTGACCAGGAAATCCGCGCCGAGGTTTGACGTCATCACGATCAGCGTGTTGCGGAAGTCGACCGTGTGGCCTTGCCCGTCGGTCAGCCGCCCGTCATCGAGCACCTGCAAAAGGACGTTGAACACGTCCGGATGCGCCTTCTCGATTTCATCGAACAAGACGACCTGATACGGCCTGCGCCGCACCGCCTCCGTCAGCGCGCCGCCCTCTTCGTAGCCGACATAGCCTGGAGGCGCGCCGATCAAGCGCGCAACCGCGTGCTTCTCCATGTACTCCGACATGTCGATGCGGATCAGCGCATTTTCGTCGTCGAACAGATACTCGGCCAAAGCCTTGGTCAGCTCGGTCTTGCCGACGCCCGTGGGCCCGAGGAACATGAACGAGCCAATCGGCCGGTGCGGATCCTGCAACCCGGCGCGTGCACGTCGCACCGCTGTCGAGACCGAACGCACGGCTTCCTGCTGGCCGATGACACGCTTGGCAAGCTCGTCCTCCATGCGCAGCAGCTTTTCCTTCTCGCCCTCGAGCATCCTGTCGACCGGCACGCCGGTCCAGCGCGAGACGACTTGCGCAACGTGATCCGCGGTGACCGTCTCCTCGACCATGGCGCCTTTGGCTTCGGCCGCCTCGATCGTCGTAAGCTTTTTTTCCAGCTCGGGGATCCGGCCGTAGGCCAGTTCACCGGCGCGCTGGAATTCGCCCTTACGCTGTGCGTTGGCGAGTTCGGCACGGAGCTGGTCGAGCTCGGTCTTGAGTTTTTGGGCGTCGGAAAGCTTTTCCTTTTCGGCTTTCCAGCGGCCGGTCAAATCGGCCGAGCGCTTCTCGAGCTCCTTGAGCTCGGCCTCGAGCCGCTTAAGACGATCTTTCGAGCCGGGATCGGATTCTTTCTTCAATGCCTCCTGCTCGATTTTCAGCCGCACGATCTCGCGATCGATCGAATCCAGCTCTTCCGGCTTGGAATCGACCTGCATCTTCAGACGCGCGGCCGCCTCGTCGATCAGGTCGATCGCCTTGTCGGGCAGAAAACGGTCGGTGATGTAACGATGCGAGAGCGTCGCGGCGCTGACGATCGCCGAATCGGCAATCCGCACGCCGTGATGCTGCTCGTATTTGTCCTTCAGCCCGCGCAGTATGGAAATTGTATCTTCGACACTCGGCTCGGACACGTAAACCGGCTGGAAGCGCCGGGCGAGCGCCGCATCCTTCTCCACATGCTTCTTGTATTCGTCGAGCGTGGTGGCGCCGATACAGTGCAATTCGCCGCGCGCGAGCGCCGGCTTGAGCAGATTGGATGCATCCATTGCGCCGTCGGCCTTGCCGGCGCCGACCAGCGTGTGCATCTCATCGATGAAGAGAATGATGCCACCGTCGGATGACGTGACCTCCTGCAGCACGGACTTCAATCGTTCCTCGAATTCGCCGCGGTATTTTGCGCCGGCAATCATCGCGCCGAGATCAAGCGCAAGCAGCCGCTTGTCCTGAAGACTTTCGGGCACGTCACCGTTGACGATGCGGAGCGCCAATCCCTCGACGATCGCGGTCTTGCCAACCCCAGGTTCGCCGATGAGGACGGGGTTGTTCTTGGTGCGGCGCGACAGAACCTGGATCGTGCGGCGGATCTCCTCGTCGCGGCCGATCACCGGATCGAGTTTGCCCTCGCGGGCGGCCTGCGTGAGATCGCGGGCATATTTTTTCAGCGCGTCGTAGGCGTTTTCGGCGGACGCGGAATCGGCCGTGCGTCCTTTGCGCAGCGCATTGATCGCGGCGTTCAGGCTTTGCGGGCTCACGCCGGCCTTGGCGAGGATTTTTCCCGCCTCGCTGTCTTTCTCCAATGCGAGGGCGAGCAGCAGTCGCTCGACCGTAACGAAACTGTCGCCGGCCTTCTCGCCGGCTTTCTCGGCGGCGTCGAAGACGCGCGCCAAAGCCGGATCAAGATAGATCTGGCCCGCACCGCCGCCGCTGACCTTCGGGCGCCTCGCGAGCGCGGCTTCCACCGCCTGCAATGCCTGGCGCGATTGACCGCCCGAGCGATCGATCAAGCCGGCGGCGAGGCCTTCCGGATCGTCGAGCAATACCTTGAGCAGATGTTCGGGGGCGAATTGCTGGTGGCCTTCGCGCAAGGCCATCGATTGGGCAGATTGAATAAAACCGCGGGCGCGGTCCGTGTACTTCTCGAAATTCATGCCTCACTCCCTCGGCCCGTTATGGCGCCGGAAAAAGGCAGGCCCCCTTAGGCAGCCTACCCTGTTGATTTATGTGGGTGCATTTTTCGTGGTTTGAAGGGGCCTAGTCATTGATATAGGTCAGCTTTTAGACCGCTCGCTTTTTGAAGGGAAATCAATGGAATCTGAAGCCGCCACCGTCAGGGCCATCTTCCGATATCCCGTTAAAGGGTTGTCCCCGCAGGCCCTGGAACGGGCCCAGCTCATGCCCGGTCAGACCATTGCAGCCGACCGCCTTTATGCCATCGAGAATGGCCCGACCGGCTTCGATCCGGCCGCACCGGCCTATTTCCCGAAGCAACGCTTTCTCATGTTGATGCGTAACGAGCGCCTCGCCGCGCTGCGAACAGAATTCGATGAGACGACGCACACGCTCTCGATCCACTGGCAGGGCGCCGAGGCAGCGCAGGGTGACCTCCGGATGCCGCACGGCCGTGCCGCTATTGAGAATTTCTTTGCCCGCTATTGCGCTGATGAGCTGCACGGACCGCCCAAGGTCCTGTATGGCAAAGGTCACAGCTTTTCGGACGTCGCCAAGAAGGTCGTGTCGATCATCAATCTGGCCTCGGTGGCCGCGGTCGAGGATGCCGTCGGTCTGCCCGTGAACCCGCTGCGCTTCCGGGCCAACATTTATCTGTCGGGCTGGCCGGCCTGGCGCGAATTCGACTTCCTCGATCAAACACTCGCTATTGGAAAAACCGCGCAGGTGAAGATCATCAAACGAATACAGCGCTGCGCCGCCACCGACGTTGACCCGGAGACCGGAATCCGCGACCTCACAATTCCGCGCACGCTTCTGAACACCTTCGATCACACCGATTGCGGTGTCTATGCCGAAGTAATCACGCCCGGTGAGGTCGCTCCCGGCGATGCGATAGTGCCCATACCCCAATAAAAACCGCGCCCCATTCGGTCAAACGGGGCGCGGTTCACAAGGCTGCTGTGATCGAGACGAGATCAGCCGCCAGGCAACACGTAAGCGCTGATGCGGCCCGCCGGATACACCGACTCCGCGACCGTGTGATTGTGGTTGCCGGAGACGACGATCGGATTGCCGTTCGGATCAACGCCGCTGACCACGCCGACGTGACCACCGCCGCGGCGGCCCATGACTGCGATTGCGCCAACCTGCGGTCCGCTCACGCGCGTGCCGTAGCTCGCGTAGGCCTTCGCCAGGTTGCCGCCACCGGTGTGACCGGTGCGCTTGAGAATCAGGTCCATGAACGCACCACACCACAGGCTTCCACGGCCGGTCGGATTGGTGCCGATGTATTTGCGGGCTTCCGACACCAGCGAATTGGTCGTGTCGCCGCCGAATGCCGAATTTGCGTGCGATTGCGCCAACGCGCGAGCAGAGGCCACATCCCGGCGGCCATGATGACGGCTACGGCCGAGCGTTTCGCCCGCTTCAGCGGCCATTCCGGTTGCGGCCGGCGCCTGATTTGCATTGAAGGAATAGCGCATATCCCGATCGGCACCTGGCTGCGATTGGGCCGCTGTCTGCGCGGCCGCGGCAGTATGGTGCCGACGGTGATGGACGGGTTTTCCAAAGGCAGAGGTTGCAATTAGTGCAACCGCCGCAGAGCACAACAATACCGTCGCCCGTCTTGATCTTATCGTCATTAGAGTAGTCCCCTTAGCTTCTTAAGCAAATGCGCACCGCACTGATAGACTCACCACGGGGCGCGGTGTCCAAACGCCGCCCCCATATGGCAATTTCGTGATCAATGAAAGGTCATTTCGTGCCGCGCATAGCGGCTATTCCATAGGAATAGCCCTACGGAAACCGGTATACGTTCTTTGGAACTACGAATACTTCATCTCGTTTCATAATACTGTTTTTGTGAGAATTATTATTTAGCGACGAAGATATCGCCGCGTCGCGGCCCAGTTAAGGGCGTGCCCCGTTACGTTCGGGCGAAATAGCCAAGGAAGCCGGGGTCAGTCCCGTCGGCTAAGCAGAAAGACCGCCTGTTCGCCGAACAGGTTCCAGAACCACCACGGGGCGTTGAGCCGCAGCGGCGACCCCCAGGCATTGAGCGCCACGGCCTTCTCCATCCGGACTCCCACGGCCGTGCAGAGCTGGCGGAAATCCTTGATGGTGCAGTGGTGGATGTTCGGCGTGTCGTACCAGCTGAAAGGCAGCATGTCGGTACGGGGCATATGGCCCGCGAAAAGCAGCTGCAGCCTGACCTGCCAGTGGCCGAAATTCGGAAACGACACGATGGCGTGACGCCCGATCCGCAGCATGTGTTCCAGCACGATGCGCGGGTGCCGCGTTGCCTGCAGGGTCTGCGACAGGATGACGTAATCGAAAGCGTCGTCAGGATAGTTGCCAAGGTCGGTATCGGCGTCGCCCTGGATCACAGCCAGACCCTTCGCGACGCATTCGTTCACACCTTCCCGCGACAGCTCAATGCCGCGCCCATCGACATCGCGCGTTTCGCTCAGAATCCGGAGCAATTCGCCGTCACCGCAACCGACGTCGAGCACCTTCGCCCCGCGCTCGACCATCTCGGCAACAAGAACGAGGTCGACACGCGCGCCGCCTGCCGCGCGCGCGACGCCTTTGGCGCTCACATCGATGTCGGCGCGCGACAGGGTGCTCATCGGTCAGCTCTCGGAACCCAGCCCGCGCGCCTTGCCGGCCCCGTCGAGAAAGCCGCGCACGATGGCAAATAATTCCGGCTCGTCGAGCAGGAACGCGTCGTGACCCTTGTCGGTGACGATTTCGGCGAACGACACCCGCGCGCTCGCCGCATTGAGCGCCTGGACGATGGCGCGCGACTCGGGAGTCGGAAACAGCCAGTCGCTGGTGAACGAGATGACGCAGAACCGCGTGGGCGTGCGATGGAAAGCCTTGGCCAGAACACCATCGTGATCGGCTGCCAGATCGAAATAATCCATTGCCCGC
>JBKPRE010000055.1:0-23301 GCA_046734435.1 Pseudomonadota bacterium
CGGCTCCTCTCCGGCAACCACATTGGCGAACGTAATGCCTTTCGATCCGGCCCCCCATAAAACCACCTTGCGGCCTAACGTCCTTAAATTCCGCAACACTGACTTCCAATGTGATATTAACTTTGTACTCGTCTCTCCAAAGCGGAAGCACTGCTTTTTAAAAGCGTGAACGTCAGCGCGCGCAGGCCATGAGTTTTGATAAGGCAAAGCGCTGGGTCGCCCTTCAAGCATTAGAAACTGCTTACCGAAACCTGTGGACACTGAAATGGGCTCGAAACCGTGTCGCTCGAAGAGCGTGCTTAGGGCTGGCGAAGTCCAATAAGTGAAATGCTCATAGATCACATCCCAAATCATTCCTCCGTCTAACATTTGGTTCGCATTTGGGACTTCAAAATAGATCAGAGCGTCGTCTTTCTCGATGTGGGCACGGAGCTTGCTGAGAAACTCGACAGGGTCTGACAAATGTTCGAAAACGTGTCGACAAATAAACGCATCAACAGGTCCGAGACTATGGTCCAAATCGATTAATTTAGGAAAAATTTGCACCGGCAAATTTTCCGTTTCCTCTCGACGTTTGGCCGACGGATCGTACCCGATGCCTTGTTTCATTCCTTTTTCAACGAGTCGCTCAAGAAAAAAACCATTGCCGCAGCCGATCTCGACAGCTCTCCCGCCATACAAAGCGTGATTTTTTACAAGCTTGGTCGCCAGTTCGTTCGCAAAAGCGCGAAAGCGGTCTGAGACATCTAATGGATTGGTGTAACCGGGAGAATATTGCATCAACGCTGGTTCAAACTGCGCGTTATAAATCAGTGCGCAGTTCTCACAGACAACCAGATGAATCGCACTGGCTGGCGCCCGACGGGCTGCGGATGCTGAGGGATACAATACGTTGCAAAATACTGGAACCGGTTGCAGCTTCAAAAAAGGTACCGGGGACGGGTACTGGCAAATTGGACACTGCCGAAAGGTTGCGGCCATAACGGTACAGCCCTGTTCGCTGTTGCCCCCAAACAGACAACACCAATCGATGGTTCTTTGTCGGTAGAATCTGGGGTACCCCGAAAGAAAGTCCCGAGGCGGAAGAGTATTTGCTGAAATACGCGAGGCGATCAAATGGCGGTCTTCAACGAGTTAGCAAGGATTACTCGGAGACGCGGCCGTACGATTCATTCTGTAACCCAATCAATTGGGGGCGCTCCGCAAATTCCAGCAAATTGTCGGGACCGAGCATGCCCAATAATCGATAGTAATTTAGAAAATCATCCAGTGCGACAATTGCCAATGAACGATTATTGAGAATGAGCCATCGGGCGTGGTCGCGTACTGCCACAACGGCATGGGCTTGATAGAAGGATTTATCCTCGACGATGAGGATACGAAGATCGTCCGCACCGTAGCCGACGGCTGAAAGCGCGGCGTATTTCAAAATTGCGAATTGTTTGCAGTCGCCCGCGCCCTTCGCGAGTGCGCTTAAAGGTGAAGACCATTTTTCCGGACTGCGATCGTTTGTCACGCGGATACTGTAGTTAACGGCGCGATTGATATGTCCGATTCGCGACAGGCCTTCATACGCCGAACCATCTTCGACTATTGCATTGAAGCGACGGGCAGCCGAGGACGAACAATGTTCAAGGTCCTCATTGCATAGGGAGACGATCTGCCGGTCTTCCTCTAGTGCAGATTTCAGTGTTTTCCAAAGGGTCGTCAAAGGCGCTGGCGTTGCGATGGTAGCAAGTCTGGAAGCCGCGCTGACCGACTGGATAGAAAGGCCAAGCGAACACATCGTGAGCGAACCGAATAAAACTAGCTTCCCCCATTTAAACAGTTTGATCATTTACGTGCTCGTTCCCTTCGAACCAAACCGCAAAGTTTTTTTGATTCGACAGGCGCGGCCTTTCGCGCGGCACTATTCGGCGGCCATAATTGTATGTTCGGCCAGACGCGAGTCAGCACATTGCTCGGCAATCCAGCGATAGGTCGGTGTTAGACCCTGCTGCAAGGTCGTGCCTGGTGCCCAGCCCAGCACTTCGCGTAGTCGCGAATTATCGCTGTTGCGCCCGCGCACGCCCTGCGGGCGCGACAGCGCGTGGCGCTTGACTACCGGCTTTCTGGCAATGTCCGAAACGAGATCCACCAACCCATCGATCGTCACAAGCTCGTCCGAGCCAAGATTGAGTGGCGCGGCATAGTCGGACTGCATGATGCGGTAGATACCTTCGACGCAGTCGTCGATATACATGAACGAGCGCGTCTGCTTGCCGTCGCCCCACACTTCGATAGTGTCGCCCGGCTCGGCCTTGGCTATCTTGCGACAGATTGCAGCCGGCGCTTTCTCGCGACCGCCGTCATAGGTGCCGAGCGGACCGTAGACGTTGTGGAAACGCACGACGCGCGTCTCGATGTTCCAGTCTTCGTGTGCATATTGGCAGAGCTTCTCCATGAACAGCTTTTCCAGCCCGTAACCTTCTTCGGGGTCCGCGGGAAAAGCGCTATCCTCGCGCAGGGGCGTGACGTCGGGCTGTTTTTGCAGATACTGCGGATAGATGCAGGCTGACGATGAGAACAGCAGTTTTTTGACGCCATTGTCGCTTGCGGCACGCACGGTGTGGGCGTTGATCAGCGTGTTGTTGAGCGTTATACCGGCATGCGAGGTTGTGATGTAGCCGATGCCGCCCATGTCAGCCGCAAGGTGATAAATCTCGTCGACGCCCTGCGTCGCGCGTCGGCAATTCGCATAATCGCGCAGATCGACCTGTAAGAATTCGTGGGCTGCCGAATCTTCGAATTCGGGAAGCTTGATGTCCGCGCCGCGAACAAAGTAACCCCTGGCGACAAGTTTCCGCACCAAGTGATGGCCGATAAATCCGCCCGCGCCCGTCACCAGAACAGTTTTCTCAGTCATGGTCTGTCTCCTTTATCGACCGGAGGGCGCACTGCCGCCCGCCGTTTTAGAATTCGCGGCGTCATCGGATGGCCGCAGGCGGCGATCCGTGTCCGAGACGAAAGGTCGCGGCGGCCCAGCGGCGAAATGCAAGCAGCGCAAAGCTCGGCACGATCACTGCATAGCGCCGCCACAATCGCCGCGGTTCGACGAGTAGGCGAAACAGCCATTCGAGGCCGCTCCGCTGCATCCAGCGTGGCGCCTGACGTTTGCTTCCGGAAAGGAAGTCGAAGGCGGCGCCGACACCCACAAGCACGGGTGCGTTGAGGCGGCGGCGATGCTCCGCCATCCAGTACTCCTGTTTTGGCGTACTAAGGCCGATCCACACGATATCGGCATCGGAACGATTGATCGCGTCGACAACCGCGTCGTCTTCGGCGGGCATGAGCGGGCGGAACGGCGGGCAGATCGTGCCAACGACCTTGAGCCCTGGGTTGCGGCGGATGAGCTCACTTGCCAGCTTGTCGGCCACGCCTGGCGCGCCGCCGTAGTAAAATTGGCGATAACCGCGCCGCGCCGACAGCTCGGTCAACGCTTTCATCAGGTCGGGTCCATAGACGCGGCGGGTTTCTCTCGCACCGAGCGCGCGCGCGAGCCAGACGACCGGCATGCCGTCGGCCGTCACCAGGCCGGCATCCTCATGGATCGCCTGCAGCCGCGCGTCGCGGCGGCTTTCGATAACACCGTGGGCTCCCGTGATGCAGACATATTCGCGGCCGTGCCGGAGGATGATATCCTCGATCGCCGCAACCGCTCCGCCGAGTCCGGTGGTGCTCACCGGAACGCCGAGAATGTCGATGCGCCCGATGGCGTGCGATCTGGTCATGCCGCCTGCTCGAGAAGCTTGCGGCGGCGACGCGGCTTCTGCTCCGCCTTACCGAGCATGGCTGCGAAATAGGCGATGGTGCGCTTGAGCCCCGTTTCGAGTGGCACCTGCGGCTGCCAGCCGAGGAGCTCGCGCGCGCGTCCGATATCGGGGCAGCGTTGTCGTGGATCATCCTGTGGGAGCGGAGCGTATCGGATCTCCGACCGCGAGCCAGTGATAGCAATGATCTTTTCCGCCAGATCCTTGACCGTGATTTCCGCCGGATTACCGAGGTTGACCGCGCTGGAGCATTCTTCAGGCGCCGCCATCAGGCGCATGAGGCCGTCGATGAGGTCGTCGACATAACAGAACGAGCGGGTTTGGCCGCCATCGCCGTAGACCAGGATCGGCTCATTCTTCAGCGCGCACATGATGAAGTTGGACACGACCCGTCCATCGCTCGGATGCATATTGGGGCCGTAGGTATTGAAAATGCGGGCGATGCGGATCTTGAGGTTATGCTGGCGATGGTAGTCGTAAAAAAGCGTCTCGGCGCAGCGCTTGCCTTCGTCGTAGCAAGCGCGCGGCCCACTGACATTAACCGAGCCGCGATAGGTCTCGACCTGCGGATGGACGTCGGGGTCGCCATAGATCTCGCTGGTCGAAGCCTGCAGGATGCGGACCTTCAGTCGTTTGGCGAGCCCAAGCGCGTTGATCGCACCCATCACGCTGGTCTTGGTGGTATGCACCGGATCGTGCTGGTAGTGAACAGGCGAGGCCGGACAAGCCAGATTGTAGATTTCATCGACCTCGACGTAGAGCGGCAAAATCATGTCGTGCCGCATGATCTCGAAGCCGGGGTGGTCGCGCAGCGGGTCGATATTGCCGCGCGCGCCGGTGAAGAAGTTGTCGACGCAGAGCACTTCGCTGCCGCGCTCGAGTAGTGCTTTGCAGAGATGTGAACCCAGGAAACCCGCTCCTCCGGTTACGAGAACTCGCTTTGCCATTACCTTGCGCCTTTCTTGGGTTGAACTTGCTGCGCACGCTCTACTGAAACACCGTTAGCGCCGGCAGTATGTACGAGACGTCGGGTATCGAGAGAGCGCATCAGGGGTAGGGCGGCGCCGGCGCTGGTAAGGCCATGCGAAACGGTCCTCAAAGGGAGTAGCCCTTCCTTTCCCGCGATGCGCCGAATCCTCCTGCCGTCTAGGCGAATTCCGCCGGTTACACTTGCAACGAATGTTTGGGCGTGGGGCGAGGCCTGAGTACCGGGAGAGAACAGCCATGACGTTCCGTAAGAATTATTCAGAAACCTCGTGCAGCCTGTTCCGCTGCGGTCAGTTCGTTGCAGCGGCCGCGCGCGGGATGCTTCCAGTCGCTGTCGTCTTTCTCGTCGGCCTGCCTGCTTTCGCGGCCGACGTAGCCGCCCAAGCCGGCCAGGAAGGCTCGGCATCGGTCGGCACAGCAATGCCGCCGCAAGCGGCGTTGCCCGACCAGGCAGTTCCGGCAAATCAGCCCGAATACCGCTTGGCGCTGGGCGACCACGTCAAGGTGATGGTGTTTGATCAGGAGCAACTGTCCGGCGACTTCGTCCTCGATGGCGCCGGGAAAGTGTTGTTGCCGATTATCGGCCCAGTCAGGCTTTCCGGGCTCACCCTCGCCGAGGCCCAGCAGAAAATCCAGGATGCTTTGGCGGATGGCGTTCTCGTTAAACCCACTGTCAGTCTCCGCATCGAGGAATACAGGCCAATCGTCGTCGCTGGTGACGTCAAGAAACCGGGCAGCTTCCCCTTCCGCTTCGGACAGGTTGTCACAGCGGCTATAGCGACCGCCGGCGGCGATCGCATCTCCGACCAGTCCCCTGGCATGGCGATGGCAGATTACATCAACGCGAACGAGCGCGTCCGCATGCTCGAAACCAAGCGTCTTGGGTTGCTCGTGCGCAGGACACGCCTCGTGGCACAACGCGATGACCGTACAGATTTCGTCCTCCCTCAGCTTGTCGGTATGAATTCTGAGGGCATCGAAGTTACCCCGATCCTAGCAGCCGAACACGAAACCTTTGCACGCTTGATGAGCATGCAGCACGAGCAGATAAATCTGCTGGAGAAACAGCGGCCGCACATCAGCGCGGAACTTGCCGCCGTCAAAGACCAATTGGACAAGGAGCGCCGGCATCTCAAGCTCGTGACCGATCGTCTTGGCGAATTGGAGACATACTTCCAAAGGAGAATCGTGCGGGAAGACGAAGTCAATAAAGAGCGCCGGACGCAGGCCGCTGTCCAGGCTGAGGTGGCTCAGTCCGAAGCCAAAATCGCTCGTTTACACGCGGATCTCGGCAATCTGGACATCAAGATCGGCGATCTCAAGGCAACCTTCAACCGCCAGATCCTCAGCGAGCTTGAAAAAGCTCAGCAGGACTTACGTGATCTCGATACGACACTCGTGACGGCTCGCGCGTTTCGCCGCGTGAAGGCACAAGACATCGGACGCGGTGGCGCTGAGCCGTCCATGATCGTGCGTATCACACGGTTCCGCGACGGGAAACCGGCTACGTTCAAGGCCACGGGCAACACGGTGCTCGAACCCGGCGACGTCGTCGAAGTCAGGCTCGATTTGCCGTCCACCGACAGCGTCTCCACGGCTGCGATGCGCGTGACTGATCCGGAAACAACCGGGATCGGGGAACCCCTTGGCTCGCAAGCGGCTGCTATCGCCGCAACGGCCGGGATAAGTGACGAAACCTCTACAACGCGGTGACACAAGACATGCGCAACACTCTGGATCACATTGGTGCGGCCAACATGTCTCTTGGCACTCACTACGAGCAAGCCGTGCTCACAACCCTTGCCGGTCTTTGGCGGCGCAAGCAGCTTATTTTAAAGACCGCGGCCATGGTACTGGCGCTCGGGATTGTTGCCGCGTTAGCATTGCCGGTAAAATATACTGCTGAGGCCTATGTATATGGGGGGCTTGCGGCGCCATATCCTCCAGCTAGAGCCAACCGCACCGACAACGGTGGTAGTCCGTCCGTCAACTTCGATGCTTCGCAGCTGGTCGAAACGCGGTCGCGGCTGCTCCAGTCGCCTGAGCTGGCCTATCAAGTCGTGGAGCGGCTCGGGCTCGAACGGCTTGAGCCTGAGATCGGTCGCCAAGGCCTAATTTCATCCTGGCTGCAAGCGCTGTTCTACGGCGACAGCGTCAAAACTCCCGGCTACCAAATCGATACCGCTGCAAAAAGGTTGCTCCGTGGATTGTCGGTGAAGACGGAGCCAAGGGTGTACCTGATCGTGGTGCGATATACGGCGAGCGACCCCCAGCGCGCCACCATGATTGCAAATTCCTTCGTGACCGAATTCCTGCGATTCACAACCTTGCAGACCGTGTCAGACCAGCGTGCTGCAGCGTATGGGGAATTGTCAGAGCAACTCGCTACGTTTGGGGAGAAGCATCCCAAGGCAAGAGCAGCGAGCCTGCGAGTGGCAGCTGAAGATGCGCTTTTCAAAGCGCAACTTGCCAAGACGCCCGAGGAACTTCAGCGTACAGCGGGCGAGAACGTCACCTTCGCGCGGGCCGTTGCCGTCCCTTCATCGCCCAACCCTCCAGTCATCATCGGTATCGCTATGCTCCTTGGCCTCATAGGCGGCATCGGCCTCGCTTATTGGCTTGAACGCCGCGGTGATGTTTCAGCTCGGCGGTCAACCATGACGGAGCCAAGCCTCGGCTGAAGGCCAGCAGAGGACATCCGAAAAAGCGCTTAAGCTTCTTCGGGCTTAGAGCTGACTTTCGCTGCGCTGCTCAAACCTGACCTGTGGTTAAATGGACGTACAGTCAAATCTTGTTAACGAGCAACCTCACGTCGTCCGGCGCTCATCCGGTGATTATTTTCTGGTGGTGCTCGCCATCGTCTTGGCTGGCTATGCCATTTTTGGCAAGACGTTCGCCAATCTTGGGATTGCTCCCCTCTATGTGGGGGAATTGACCCTAATATTTGGCATTTATGCATTCATACGGTCGCGCGCTGCGATCGCCACTCTCGCATCGTTGCCGCACCTTCTGTTGGCAACGTTAATGTGTTTGGTTGTGGCCAGTACAATACTCAACATTGCAGAGCACGGAATAGACGCATTACGCGATAGTGTCATCATACTCTACGGTGGGTTCTCTTTCATTATCACCGCTTTACTACTCGCAAATCCGCAACGACTGTTCCTTCCTATCAGCTTTCTGCGCCTAATCAGCAACATTATCGTCCCGATCGCTCCAGTTCTCGTGCTCATGGGCAATGCATCATATTTTTCTCTCACTGGAGAATACGAACTTAGTTACGTCAGACCGGATTCCCTTGCGGTGCATCTCGCAGCGGCCGCGCTCCTTGCCCTATTGGGTTTTCGGCGCGCCCACGTCGTCTGGGTGATGTTGTTGACCGTTGGAATGATTGCGATCGCAAGTCAAAGCAGAGGTGGGATGCTTGCCTTTATATTGATGATAAGCGTAGCAGTTGTAGCGACCGGCAACTTTCGCCTCTTCGGAAGAATTGCGGTCGTTGCGATTGCACTAATCAGTATCGCTTACGTTCTCGATTTATCGATGCCCACGCCGCGAGGGCGCGACATCAGTGCCACTCAAGTGCTCGAAAACTTTGGCAGTATCTTTCAAACAACGAATGAAAACCTAGATGCTACCAAGCAATGGCGACAGGATTGGTGGCAACGTATTTACAGTTATACTTTCGAGGGACCCTATTTTTGGACAGGGAAAGGATTTGGCGTTAATTTGACCATTGATGATGGCATCATTTCTCCGGCTACCACCGCGCTCGTCCCACTGTTACGCAGCCCTCACAACAGTCACCTGACCATTCTTGCGCGGACAGGCATACCCGGGGTCGCGCTATGGCTGCTGCTCATCACCAGTTGGGGGGCGTTGGTACTGACCAATGTCGTGCGCGCGCGCTGGCGCGGTGATGTCTTTTGGAGCAATTTCTTTCTGCTGACTTTCTGCTATGGATTGGGATTTCTGGTTGAGGCCGCTTTCGACGTCGTTCTTGAAGGTCCAATGGATGGAATCTGGTTCTGGTGTGTTTTCGGTGTCGGTGTTGGGGCAAGCCTGATCTACACCGCCGAGTCGCAACGACATGGTGCGGTCCGTGACCTCGAATATTCAGTGAGCCAGACTAGCTAAGTGACGCGTCATCAGCGCTGGAGAGTCGCAATCTGCACCGTGCTGGAATGCCGGGAATAAGTGGCTTGCGACACTCGACGTAGAGCGATTCGGGCTTGTATTCGGTGTTATCGGAAGCTCGCTCCAAGCCAGTGTTTTTCCAATCAGGAATTGCACTCTGTTCCCACGACCGCACCACGATGTCTGAAAATTTAACACCCGCCAGCGCGAATGTTGACGCGGTCCCAAATTCCACTGATGGGTTTCGCCGCGTGCTCTGGCGTCATCCAGCAAAAAAGTCCCCAGACGAGATCTTATGAAGGATTTCCCTGCCGTTCCGGCAGAAGAGCGCGGAACGGATTGATCTAAGGTTCTTGCCACCGACTGATCGTGCCGAAGTGATGATCGCACTGTCCGTCACGCGCACTGCTCAGCGATCCACCGATAGGTTGGCACCACGCCCTTTGGCGAGTGTTGTCCCAGCGGGTTACCAAGCCAAAACTCCCGATTTGCACGAGCAAACTGAAAATTTCGAGTAAATGGATTGGCAGACTGTCTCTATTACCCACTTGGGGTAGTCCTCTTGCGTTTCCATGACTTCGTTCGGCCCTTAGGAAGCTTAGAAAGTTGGGTGCGTCCATGGTTATGTGGATGCGTAATTGTGTGGATGCTGAACTTACTTGCGCGCGCCAGTGGTGTGGTGAAGACGGGGTGTTGATTGCAAATAGCTGACACTCGATGAATTGGACCGGCCCCTGAAGGAGGAAATAGTATTGCGACAAAAACCATCACCTGTTCGTCCGGCGCAGAGGCTCGCCCTAGCATTTCTGCCGCCGCTTGCGATTTATACACTGGCGACCTGGATATCGACGACGAGGGTAATGTCAACTCCGACCTCAGCCCCGGCTTGTCCTGCTGACGCGATCAAAATCAATCCCGACGCCTCCGTTCAGGATGCCGTCGACGCTGCCCAAGAAGGTGCGGTGTTTTGCTTGAAGGCGGGCACATATCGATTGCAGCAAGTTATTCCCAAAAATGGACAGAGCTTTTATAGCGACGGCCGCGTCGTTTTCATTGGTGCCCGCAAAATCACCACCTTCGAACGCGATGGCGAATTATGGGTCGCCGTCGGACAGGAACAGGCCAATGCAAGGCGCGGCGTGTGCGCGAAGCAATTTCCGACCTGCAATATGCCAGATGTCTTGTTTATCGATGACCGCGCGCTGAGACGCGTCCTATCCAAGGAAGAAGTGACTGAGGGTACTTACTACTTTGATCATGCAGGCAAGCGGATTTATTTCGCGAACGATCCTCAGAGCCATGTAATAGAAGCAACTGTTATGAATTTCGCCTTTGCCGGACCTGCCGCAAATGTGCGGATCGATGGAATCGTCGTTGAGAAATATTCTACCCCGGCCCAACGCGGAGCCATTAACGGGAGTGCAGGTAAAAACTGGACAGTAAGTGATGTGGAAGCCCGCTGGAATAGCGGTGCCGGCATTTCCGTCGGTCCCGGCGGGCACGTTATACGATCTAAAAGTCATCACAACGGACAGCTTGGCGTTAATGCTTTCGGTGGCGACATTGTTATCGAAGAAAATGAAGTGTGGAACAATAATGTTTACGGATTTGATCCTGCTTGGGAAGCAGGCGGAATAAAGGTTGCACTGGCTGACCATGTGGTTCTTCGCAACAACCGCGTTTATCGTAACGGCGGTTCAGGTCTATGGTGCGATATCAATTGTCGCAATGTCGTTTATGAGGGTAATACGATCGAATTTAATGACGGTCCTGGAATCTTTTACGAAATCTCGTTCGAAGCAGTCATTCGGCATAACACGTTGCGATACAACGGTGCGAGTGGCTTTCGTTGGGTCTGGAATTCAGAAATTCAGATCGCAGGTTCGGAGCACGTGCAGGTCTACGAAAATCATATCACTGTCAGGCCCGGCGGCGGTTCCGTCATGCTCATTGATCAAGGTCGGGCACCCGAGGGCGGCTTTAATCGAAAATATGAAACACGCAACAACGAGGTGCATAACAATTGGTTCTTGTTCGAAGGCGATGGGCGCGCAGGGGGAGCGTCGGACCGACCGCCATCGGATGAAAACTATAGAATAATTTCCGATGGAAAGAACTTCTTCGACTTCAATGCCTATTACAAGCCTAAAGATTCCAATCTCACATTCGCATGGGGTCATGGGCAATATGTGTGGTCCGAGTTTCAAAAATTCGGCCAGGAAACCCATGGTTCAATAACGGCCTACTAACGGCCCGGCGGGAGCACTTTCGAGCCATGCGTACAGAGACTTTAGGGAAAGAACTGGCAAGCCGTTCGCTCGCGGCCCTCGACTACACGAGTCGACAAGAAACAGAACAGGCCAAAAGCAATCCTGAGCGGGTTCTTGTCGTGCATAATTTCTATCAGTCTCCCGGCGGGGAGGATCAAGTTTTTCGGCAAGAAATCGCGATGCTCAAGGCCAAAGGCCATTCTGTTTCTGAATTTACAGTCCACAATGACGAAGTGAACGCTTTGAACAAATGGGATTTAGCTTGGAAAACGTTCTGGAATGATGACGTTTTTCGACGGCTAACGGAACTCATCCGCCGGGAACGGCCGTCGATTGCTCACTTCCACAATATTTTCCCGTTGATTTCGCCCGCTGGTTATTACGCTGCGAGGATGCAAAATGTCGCGGTAGTCCAGATGGTGCATAACTATCGACTGATCTGTCCCAAAGCGATTATGTATCGCGACGGCCATGTTTGTGAACAGTGCACCCACCGCGCGTTTGCGTGGCCGTCTATCATCCACCGCTGCTATCGAGGCAGCGCCCTGGCGACAGGGTTGACCGCCACGATGACGGCCTATCATCGGGTCCGCGGCACTTGGGATTCATTGGTCGACGTTTACATTGCGGCAACGGATTTCTCGCGCAAGAAGTTGATCGAGGGAGGCTTCTCCGCAGATAAAATAGTCGTAAAGCCCAACTTTTTGGTTGATGCTCTGCAAGAAGGGCCCGGCGGAGGCGGATATGTTGCCTATGTTGGCAGGTTAGTGCCGGAAAAAGGTGTAGCGACCTTGTTGAAGGCATGGAGTCTCCTGGATAGCTCGATCCAACTGAAGATTGTCGGCGATGGTCCGATGCGCGACATCGTCAAAGCAGCAGCGGAAGTCGACCCCCGTATCGAATTCATGAAATTTTGCAGTCGTGCGGAAGTGCACGCAGTGCTGTCGCGCGCGGAGATGATGGTCTTTCCATCCGAGTGGTACGAGCCTTTCCCGCTCACCATGATCGAGGCTTTTGCGGCCGGCACGCCCGTCGTTGCAGCCAGGATAGCGCATCTTCCCGATTTGGTACGGCCAGGACAAACTGGCCGGCTCTTTCGGCCAGGTGATGCGCGCGGCCTCGCCGACGAAATCAAAAGCCTTTTCGCTGTTCCTTCTGAGAGGCGAGCCATGCGAGCTTATTGCCGCCGTACATATGAGGAACTGTTTACGGCCGAGCGTAATTATCCAATATTGATGGCCGCATATCGCAAAGCCCTCAATCAGACGACGTGAAATTTTTTGTATTCCTTTGTGTTACCTCGATTTCGCATTTGTAGCGCTCGCCAAAAAAGGCCGATGAATATTTGTGCGGAGATTGGTTTATGAAAATCCAACCCAGGCTGTCGATCGGCATACCAATATACAATGGAGAGGCATTTCTGGACGGTCTTCTGCGCAACTTGCAGGCCCAAACATTCCAAGACTTTGAAGTAATCCTGTCTGACAATGCGTCGACCGATCGCACGCGAGAAATCTGTCTCGACCATAGCAGCTCCGATGCTCGGATCCGCTACAGTCGCAACGATCGAAACCTAGGAGCGAATCCTAATTACAATAAAGTGTTTTCGTTGAGTGAGGCCGAGTTATTCAAATGGGCGGCGCACGATGACCTCTACGGGGAGACCTTCCTCGAATTATGCGTGCGGCACCTTGATGAGAATCCGGACGCGGTGCTCGCACACTGCGACTGCCTTTGTATTGACGACTTGGGAAGGCCCTTTGGGCGTGGCCCAAGCCGGACCTCTTTTATTGATCCTCGCTCGGGTTTGGTGTTCGACAACGATCCGGTCCAACTTGCGAGTGGGCACTCAGCAGTTCAACGTTTCGCCGACGTGCTTTTCAAGATGAATTGTAACACGCATATTTTTGGCGTTATACGGCGAGCCGCGCTCAAGCGGACCAGACTAATGCGAAACTTCTATGGAACTGATAAGCTTCTCTTGGCCGAATTAGCCCTGCTGGGGCGGTTTGTGCAAAGCCTACAGCAGCTCTACCACAAGCGCTTTCATAACAGCATGTCGTGGGTGCTTACCGGGAAAGAACGTCGCGAGTGGTCCCTCAGCGCCGCACCCAGATATCCGTTGCGGATGCAACAGTTGGCGGCCTTTACTGTTGCTCCCTTTGGCAAAGGCCTGTCGATGGCCGAAATAGCAGCCTGTCTAGTAATGGTGTCATTACTAGGACCAAAGGTGATGATTCAGCGCTTGCGGGGTTTTGAAAGAAGGCGACAACTTCGCGTCCATCCTTGGCGCACAACTTAGGCCCGATCGTACAATGCCCTAAGCACGGCGCTAGCCAGCGTGCCGACCATCTTCCGCGTCCCATGGTGGTACCTCCGATTTGAGTTTTTTGACAAAACATTTCGAGGCTTCAATTCGTTCGCGAACTGTCGTGCTTCTTACATTCCGAATTATGAACAAGAGCCCATGAAAGTAACCATTCTCGCCCGAGGTGATGGCACGCGCATACCGGCACAACGCAACGTTACAAGTTTCATCTCAGGAAAATAGCAGAATAGCGAGGGGCATTGGCGCCTTTAAGAAATACTCGTGCGAAAACTGGAGCGGCGCCCTTCTCGTCGACGTTTAATCCTTGGGGGACCCTGTTACAAAGCTTTGTGAGTCCTGCCGCCTGGTCCTTTGCGGATCAGGCCATTGTCAGCCTGGGAACATTTGTCGTAATTGTTTTCCTGGCCCGGCTGCTTACCCCAGCGGAGTATGGCGTCTTTGCGCTTTTGCTCTCGGTAGGTTTCACTGCACAGCTCGTTAATTCCTCCCTTTCAGCCTATCCTCTGAGTGTGCGCATCGCCGCCGTCCGCGTTGATGAGTATCCACGGTTGTGGACGAGCAGTATCCTAACGGTTGCAGTCCTTTGTTTGCCGCTCTCTTGTTTCGTTGCCGCGGCTATGTTCGCTCTCGGCCGCGCCGATCTCGTTATTCCGGGTGTCACCTGGTTTTTCAGTTATCAGATTCTACAGGCAACCCGCCGCGCGCTTCTTGCTGATATGTCCCATCGCAAGGCCATTCTTGGCGACGCGATTAGTTCTCTTGGCCAGATTCTCATCATTGGACTGGTCGCGAGCATGGGGAGCCTGTCTCTTCCGGCGGCGCTCTATAGCCTGGCGGCTGCCTCAGCGCTCGGGGCCATCACCCAGGCAAGTCAACTGCGCCTTGCCCTTAAAGGCTTCTATAGTCCCATGCGATGGCTGAGCGACAATGCTTCGCTCGGCACCTGGTCGCTGGCCGCCGTTGTCGTTTCGACGCTTCGCCTTTACATCTTATTTTGGTTGCTCGCCATATTGGCGGGCCCTGGGACCGTGGCCTCAATGCAGGCCGGACTCAATATGTTTTTGCCGCTCAACCTCGTCTTGTTCAGTTTGGGCAATATCATCCCACAGGTCGCGGCCCGCGGCATCGAGCATGGGGGCAGACGCGGGGCTTGGGAGGCCACGCGGCCTTACATCCTAATCGCGCTGCCGCCGGTAATCCTATATGTCGCTCTTATGGTGTTAATTTCTCCCTTTGCGCTCTCGACGTTTTATGGCTCCCAATCGCCTTACCTCCAAGTGGGCCATTTGCTCCCATCGCTTGGACTGTTTATCGCAGCCATGATCCCATGCGAATTGCTGAACTGTTACTTCCTTGGAATCAAGCAGACCCGGATCCCGCTGAAGATCAATCTTATGGGGGCCGCGGCCATTGCCGTTTTGGTGCCGCCATTCGTCGCGCTTTTCGGAATGCTTGAGGGTGCCTGCGTTGCACTGGCGGCTGGAGACGTCATCCGCCTTATGGTCGCCATCCGCTCTCTCAAGCAATGTAGGATCGAGGGTCGCTGAGCGGCGAGCCAGGGGAACACGAGGAAGTTCCGGCGATCTAAATAGCTACGCTACCGCGATGACGAAAACGCTACTCGACGGCGACGCCTCCCTCGACAACGAGAGAGCGCGGCGCGGCCGGGGTACTCCTAGTTCGCGCTATGGCGTTGCGACCGGTCGGGGTTTCAATCTTCGTAGCAATCTAAACTGTTACGACGATTGAGGCTTTGAATGAAGGTAGCGATTCTCGCCGGCGGCCACGGCACGAGGCTTGCGGAAGAAACTCAGGTCCGCCCGAAACCAATGGTCGAAATTGGCGGCCAGCCAATCCTCTGGCATATCATGATGCATTATTCGAACTATGGCTTTAGCGACTTCATCGTCGCCCTGGGGTACCGCGGCGAGTACATCAAGAAGTATTTTGCCGACTACAGTATGCTCAGCGGCGACCTCACCATCACCATTGGCGCGCGGAACGGCCGGCGCATCGCCAGGCGCGGCAATGGCATGGTGGAAGAGCCGACCTGGAGCGTGGACCTTATCGACACCGGCCTGCACAGCGGAACTGGTGGCCGACTGCGGCGGCTCGAACCTTGCCTCGGCAATTCAACCTTCATGCTCACCTGGGGTGATGGGGTCTCCGACGTCAACCTTGATGAGCTCCTCGCCTTCCATCGGCGGCACGGGAAGCTTGCCACGGTCACCGCGGTTCGGCCACCGGCGCGTTACGGCCACATGATTTTCAACGGCGACCGTGTGACGCGGTTCGAGGAAAAGCCGCAGACCGCTGAAGGCTGGATTAATGGCGCCTTCTTCGTCCTCGAGCCGCAGGTCTTCGACTACATCGACGACGACGAGACCATGTTCGAGCACGCGCCAATGGAGCGCCTGGCGCGCGACGGTCAGCTCATGGCCTTCAAACACTCAGGCTTTTGGGCCTGCATGGACACGCTTCGCGACAAGATGCGGCTCGACGAAATGTGGCAATCCGGAAAGCGACCTTGGGCAACTTGGGAGAAGCACGCATGCGCGTCCTCGTCACCGGCCATTTGGGCTACATCGGCACTGTCCTGACGCCGATAGTGACCGCAGCTGGCCACCGTGTGGTCGGCTGCGACATCGATCTTTATCGCGAATGCACCTTCGCCCCGGCGGGCGAGTTGCCGCAGGTACGCAACCTCGCGAAAGACGTTCGCGATCTCGAGATGGCGGACCTCGTCGGCTTCGACGCGATCATGCATCTTGCCGGCATCTCCAATGATCCGCTCGGCTACCTCAATCCCAACACCACCCTCGACTTGAATTACCGCGCCTCGGTGCGACTCGCCGAAGTCGCCAAGCGTGCGGGCGTCAAACGTTTCATCTTCGCATCGTCATGCAGCAACTACGGGCAGGCAGGAGACGATTTCATCGACGAGCTTGGCTCCGCCAATCCAGTGACGCCTTATGGCGAGTCGAAAGTCCGCACCGAGCGCGACGTTGCCGAGCTTGCTGACGCCGACTTCTGCCCGACCTTTTTGCGCGCAGCGACGGCCTATGGCGTCTCGCCCCGGCTGCGTTTCGATCTGGTGCTCAACAATTTGGTCGCCTGGGCAATGACCACCGGCAACATCCATCTGAAGTCGGACGGCACGCCTTGGCGGCCGATTGTGCACATCGAAGACATCGCACGCGCCTACCTCGCGGTATTGCAGGCTCCCGAGCATTTCGTGTTCAACCAGGCCTTCAATGTCGGCCGCACCAGAGAAAATTACCGGATCCGCGAACTTGCCGAGATCGTCGCGGACGTCGTGCCCAACAGCTCCGTCACGTTTGCCGAGGATGCCGGGCCAGACAACCGCTGCTACCGTGTCAACTGCGACAAGATCCGCCGCGTGCTGCCCGACTATCGGCCGGTCTGGAGCGCACGCAAAGGCGCCGAACAACTTTATCGCACCTTTTGCGGTAGCGGGCTCACGCTGCAGGAGTTCGAAGGCCCGCGCTATCAGCGGCTGTCGCACGTGCGCAAGCTGATGGAGACCGGCGTGCTCGATTCCTCGCTGCGCCGTCGAGCACCGCAAACCGTCATTAACGGGGCCAAGCTGCCTGACGGCGCTGCCAACACGGCGTTCGAACAGGCCTGTCGCAAGACCGCCTGTCATTCCTGCGGCCATGTCGGACTCCAGCCTGTGCTTGACCTCGGGTCGATGCCCAAATCGGATGGACTTATATCCGCCAACGGCCTCGGCGAGGAGCCACGCTTTCCGCTGCAGCTGGCGTTTTGTCCGGAATGCACCCTGGTGCAAATCCTTGAGGCGCCGACGCCGGAAGAGCTGTTCGGGGCCAACTATCTTTACTTTTCATCGTTCTCACAGGAACTGCTCGACCACTCGCGTGCGAACGCGATCGAACTCATCGAGCGACGCCAACTCGGACCGCACAGCCTGGTGATAGAGCCCGCAAGCAATGACGGGTACATGCTGCGCAATTTCGCCGAACGCGGGATTAAGGTGCTCGGGGTCGAACCGGCGCCAAAGCAGGCAACAGCCGCCTGTGAAGCTGGCATTGACACGCTTAATGAATTCTTCACCGATGCTTTTGCCGAGCGGTTGCGGCGCCAAAACGGCGCGGCTGACCTGCTGATCGCCAACAATGTCGTTGCCCATGTTGCCGATCCCAACGACTTTGTTGCCGGCATCCGCAGGGTATTGGCGGACGACGGAATGGCGGTGATCGAATTCCCTTATGTACGAGATCTCATCGAGAACGGCGAATTCGATACCATCTATCATGAGCATCTTTGCTACTTTTCCCTTACGAGCGCTGACGCGTTGTTCGCGCGTCACGGCCTTTACATCAATGATGTCCGCCGCATTCCTATTCACGGTGGGTCGGTCCGCCTCTACATCGAGCCCGTGAAGCGTCGCGGTCCCGCCGTGCGTGACATGCTGGCCCAAGAGCAGCGGGACGGCATGTGTGAGCATGCCTATTACGCGGATTTCGGCGCACGCGTGCAGAAATTCCGCGCAGCCGCACGGGAATTGATCGGCAATCTCAAGGCCGGCGGCAAGCGCATCGCCGCCTATGGCGCGGCAGCCAAGGGCACGATCATGCTCAACTATCTGGGCCTCGACAGCGGCACGATCGAATACGTGGTCGATCGCAACGTGCACAAACATGGTCTCTATATGCCAGGTGTTCACCTCCGCATCGACGATCCCAAGCGCCTCGAAGAGGACTGTCCGGACTTTCTCATGATTCTGCCGTGGAATTTTCGCGAGGAAATCATGCGTCAGCAGACTTCCTACCGCGCCGCCGGCGGCCAGTTCATTGTGCCAATCCCGCAACTGGAAATCCTGTAGTGCCGGGCGTCGCCGCATTGGATGAAGTGAGATCTCGTGTCCCACCATGGCCGCGCACGGCTGCTGCCTGCCCGAGTTGCGGGCAATCCGGAGCGCGCGTCATCTACCGCGCGGCATCGGTGCCTGTGCACAGTTGCGTGCTCCTCGACAGCGCCACCGAGGCGCGTGCTTTCCCGCGAAGGGATCTCGAGCTTGCCTTCTGCCAGACGTGCGGCTTTGTCTTCAATCATCTTTTCGACAAAAGCATCATGCGGTACTCGACGAAGTTCGAGGAGTCGCAGCACTTCTCGGACACGTTTTCGAGCTTTGCGCGCAAATTGGCGCGCGAGATCGCCGAAAAATGCGACGTCGCGGGAAAGCAAGTGCTGGAAATCGGCTGCGGCAAAGGCGAATTTCTGGCCGAACTCTGCGCCGTCGGCGGCGCGCATGGCATCGGCATCGATCCTGGCTATCGAGCGGATAAAGACCGCGCGCAGCAGGGCGACGTCCGATATATCGTTGATTTCTACGGGCCCCGTTACAAGGATCTGCATGCCGATGTCATCTTGTGTCGGCACACGCTCGAGCACATTCCCGAGGCGCAATCTTTCATTCGCATGATCCGCGAATCGATCGAAGGCCGCGACGATATCGCGATCGTGTTCGAAACGCCGGATGCGCTGCGTGTGCTCAGCGAGGGCGCCTTCTGGGACATTTACTACGAACACTGCTGTTACTTCAGCGCCGGGGCGCATGCGCGCCTCTTCCGCCGCGAAGGCTTCGATGTGACCGAGCTGTCAGTCGTTTACAACGACCAATATATTGTGCAGTACGCGCGACCCGCGGCCGCGCCGACGCAGGCCAGGTTCCGCGCCGAATTCGACCTACCGACGATGAGCGCGCTGGCCGCGGCGTTCCCGACCCGCGTGAACGATGTGAAAACCGCCTGGCAAACGCGCATCGCGCAAGCAGCCGCGCACGGCGACCGCATTGTCCTTTGGGGCGGCGGCTCCAAAGGCGTTGCGTTCCTCACCACGCTTGGCCTCGACGAGGAGATCACCGCCGTCGTCGACGTAAATCCTTATAAGCAGGGCAAATTCATGCCAGGGACGGGGCACGAAGTCGTCGCGCCGGCGGCGCTTGCGGCGATCCGGCCGGATGTCGTCATTCTTATGAATCCAATCTATGCGCGCGAGGTGCAGTCGCAGCTCAATACACTTGAAATAAAGGCCGATCTTCTGGCCGTTTAGCAAAGCGCTTCGGAGATAACCCGTTTGCGCGGCGCGGGCGAGAGCAAAGCCGAGTTAGCTTTGCGATGCAGCACAGGCGGCTCTGCCGTCTGACGGGCCGGATTGTTGAAGGAGTGGATAAGGAAGGAAAGCGGCCATGAGCATGGCAACCGATACTTTAGACGTTGAACAATCCCGGCGTGGTTTGCCCCCGGGCCACAAGAGACGCGGCTCGCGCGCGCGAAGTGTCTCCACCGACAGTGCCGATCATCCTGGAGTACGTCGTCGCGCTATCTTCGGCCTTACGCTGTTTGGCGCAGATGCCGCTGCGACGGTGGTTGCACTGGCGGCAACCGGCATTCTACTTGGCACCGATGTTGCACGCGCCGGGTTCGCCTCATTGCCCTTGCTGCTCGTTTCCTTTTGGATCTTGGGACTCTACGAACGGAGCGTCCTGGCGCCGTTCGAACGGTTGCGCTTGCGCGCCTTCGCCGTGCTTGCCTTCGGCCTTGGGGTGTTGATCATCGAGGGCGGACCGTTTAGCGGCTACGCCTGGCTTGCTGCCGGCTGTGACAGCGCCATCGTATTCCTACTCGGCTTCTATGCTGAAGTCGCGGTCCGCTCTATTCTCGTCAAGCGTGACATTTGGGGCGCGCCCGCAGCTTTTGTTGGCGATAGCCCAATGGCCATTCAAAGCTATGGCTTGTTCGCTTCCATGCCGCATCTCGGCTTGCGCCCACTCGGTTTTCTCACGGCCGAACCGAGCTCGCGACGCGCGGGCGGGGCAGCCGACCTACCGTCGATCGGTGCGCTTGGCGATCCAGCTGTTTTCAGAGTTCACGGCATCGAATGCATCGTGGCGACAAATAGGGCCGATTTCACTCGCGCAGTCGAGGCAGCGAAACAGGTTGGTTACCCAGTCGATATCTTTTTCGCAGCTGATAAAAGCGGCAGCGGCAAGCGGCCGTTTGCCGACGGCGCAAAATTCATTGATCTCGCAGCCGGCGCCGATCCCAATGAGAGGGTGAACCGGCAAATTAAGCGCGCATTGGATCTCGCCATCGCCATTCCGGCGGCTGTTCTCAGCTTGCCTTTGATCGGACTAGCGGCGCTGGCTATCAAGTATATCGATGGCGGCCCGCCATTTTTCATTCGGCCTCGTATTGGCCGCGACGGGCGGCCATTCGATTTCATGAAATTGCGGACGATGGTCACCGACGCGAGCGAGCAGCTCGAGCGTAAGCTGGCCGAGGACCCCGCGGCGCGCGCGGAATGGGATCGGTTCTGTAAGCTGTCGAATGATCCGCGCGTGCTACCATATGTTGGCCGTTTCTTGCGCCGTACAAGCTTGGACGAGTTGCCGCAGTTGTGGCACGTGATTAGGGGCGAGATGAGCCTCGTCGGTCCACGGCCATTTCCCGCTTACCATGTCCACAAGTTCGATGCCGAATTTCAGGCCCTGCGCACAAGTGTGCCGCCGGGGCTGACCGGACAGTGGCAGGTGTCATCCCGCAGTCTGGGTGATATTCCGATGCAAAAAAAAGAGGACCTGTACTACATCCGCAACTGGTCGATTTGGCTTGACCTATACCTGGCCTTACAGACACTGCCGGCGCTCTTGCGCGGCCACAACAGGGCCCATTAACGGACGAAGCCCGCTCTTCACGCAAAGCGGCATTTCTTACGTAGCCTGACGGAAACTATCGGTTTGTTGGCGCTCGCGGGAACTCCGACGCCGGCAAGGAATGGCGACGGTTCGGTGAGCTCGCCCATGACATCCATCGGGTCACCGTACACAGCAACTTTTCTTACACTTTAGTCTCGGTGAGCTTCGAGCGTCGGTCCATCCCTGGGGTCAAAGCACAGGAGACGTCGAAACTTAGCTCTAACCCACGCTGGATCGGTTCGATGCCTATATCACGCGCCAAACCGAGGACAAGCGACACCGCCAACGCGCCCATCCTTGCTCAAGCCGGAGATCACTTCTGGCACCATTTTCAAAAGTGTTCTTTTTTGCACAGTTTTTTTGCGCAGTGCGTGCCACCAACTTCAAAACGTTTACCGGGGAGGGCGTTTGAGAGTTGTAGCGCACACAAATATCAAGCCGTCTACGAATTTCATCACCGAAGTAGAATTCGAGCACTGTGGCCGCGCGCGCCGCTACCAATTCGCGCGAATGATGGAATGGCAGCAATCTCGTTCGATCTTTACCTCCTGACCATCCCGCTAACCTCGTATTCGAGGAAAAATAGTAGATCTTGAGTGTTACTCCGAAGGAGCACCGTCAACGGGAACTATTGCAAGAAAACGGAAGAAAGTTTGTTCTTTCAACGCTTTGTGTCGGCAGCATCAATTTCTTTGCCGCGATACGTTATGGCTCGGTGACGGAACCAAAAGTTTCTCAGCGACTTTTGTTATGCGGTTGTTACAAAGAGCTATAAACTTGAAAAAAAATCACTTCGCCGTTTGGGGATCTCCATCAGAGGCAACACCAAGGACAGATTAATAGTTGAGTATTTGGAGCACCCCGATGGAGACTGTAGTTCCGCTGTTGATCACGCATCGCAGCAAGCTGTTTCGTGAGGCCCTTCGCCAGCTGTTGACCAATACGCGCTTCCGTCCCGTACATGCGGCACCAGATCTGGATCAGGCTTCGGAGGGTTATCTTGCCCCTGGAGGGAACTGCGTTTGGCTTATCGGCGTAGAAAAATACACGGCAGCTACCAACAGTCTTGCTTGTCGGGTCGGGGCTATTGCACCTGACGTCAAGCGCGTGGTCTTGGCGGCATCCCAGGCAATTGAAGATCCAATGATTGCAATAAACGGCGGAGTGTGTGGCTTCCTGTGCGAAGATATTTCTCCAGACCAGTTGATCAAATCATTGGAGTTGATCGTGGATGGGGAAATGGTCGTACACGGTCACGCATTGCAGCAAGCACGGCAGCTATTGACGAAGATGGAGACTCCGGTCGCAGAGACTGTGTTGCAACAAGAAAGGATAAATGGTGGGGCAACCGCAATTGAGCGCCGGCCCGCTGGCGCCCTCGCCCCGGTTTCCGATGGCTCACTCGCTGTTGCCTCGGTCATTGACCATGGTCCCGATTTGGAGCGGGAACTGTCGAACCGTGAACGTTTGATCATGCAAAGGTTGATCTCAGGTAACTCAAACAAGGCGATCGCTCGCGATCTCGTAATCACCGAAGCAACTGTAAAAGTGCACATTAAAGCAATCCTACGAAAATTAAGACTGCGAAACCGTACTCAGGCGGCGATATGGGCCAGAGAGCACTTGTTTAGATCGGGCAATCACAAAGACGCCGACCCACGTTTCTAGACCAGCCTTGGTGCCTTGTGGATCGTTCGTTGCCGCTTCCCTCTGCGGTTGCCGCCGAGTACGCGGTTAGGAAGACGGCAAGGTTTTTCAAACAGGCCACATATTCTTTTGCCGAGTCTGACCAATATTTTTTTGGCCCGACATCTTCCTGCAACGGATTACGGGCTGTTCGTTCTGCTTTTTGCGCTGCGCGATGGCCGGTCCAGCTTTTGAGTTATTGCTTAGCCGGCTATCCGCTGGGGGTGGCGGCTTATTAACGCGAAACCAGATGCCTCGGCACGATTGTCGAAAAGTAGCATCGTTTTGTAGGCACTTTACGCATCCCGCTGGCGACGATCGTGGCTCTTATTTTTGGTCGGG
>JBKPRE010000056.1:0-9903 GCA_046734435.1 Pseudomonadota bacterium
GCCAATATTCTCGTCGACCTGGCGCAACGCGAAACCAAGACGTTTTCCATGCAATTTGCCCGCACGGTCGTTGATGAGCTCAAGAGTGCGGCTCGCATGCACAAGCACCCGCTGAAGTCGGCCGGATTTAAAGTGTTAACAGCTCCGGATGTACCGTCGGTGCTCATCGAGCTTGGTTACATGTCGACGAAAGACGACCTCAAGCAGCTCAATTCGCCAGCCTGGCGGGCGCGCACAGCCCAGGCCGTGGTTAAGGCGGTCGAGACCTTCTTTACGCCGCGTGTGGCGGGAGCCGGCGGAGGGCATCGCTAGATGAGCGCCCGGCCTCAGTTTCAACATAAAACCCAGCAAACACAGCGCGATGGCCCCTTGCCGGGCATGAACGGGCCGGCAGTGATAAAATATCAGAAACGACGCAGGATCATTCGATCATGAAGCTCTTGCTGCGCTTCTTCGGCTTCCTGTTTGCGGCCGGCACCATCTTGTTCGTGGTAGGTGTGGCGGCGGCCGCCGGTCTGCTATGGCATTTTTCCAAGGACCTGCCGGACTACTCTCAGCTGCAGGATTACGAGCCGCCGGTGATGACGCGTGTGCACGCCGCCGACGGCTCGCTGGTCGCAGAATACGCCCGCGAGCGGCGGCTCTACATCCCCATCCAGGCGGTCCCCAAGATGGTGATCAATGCGTTTCTCGCCGCCGAGGACAAAAATTTTTACGAGCACGGCGGCCTGGATTTCACGGGCATCGCGCGCGCTGCGGTCAACTATCTTCAGAACTATGGTTCAAGCCGGCGTCCGCAGGGTGCATCAACCATCACACAACAGGTTGCCAAGAACTTCCTGCTGACAAACGAACTCTCCGTCTCGCGCAAGATGAAAGAGGCGTTGCTCGCGCTGAAGATCGAGCGGACCTACAGCAAGGACAAGATCCTCGAGCTTTACTTGAACGAAATCTATCTCGGCCTGGGCGCTTACGGAATTGCCGCGGCATCGCTAGTCTATTTCGACAAAGCGGTGAACGAACTGACGGTTCCTGAGGCGGCGTACCTCGCGTCCTTGCCGAAGGCGCCAAACAACTATCACCCGTTCCGGCAACGGGAACGCGCAATTGAGCGCCGCAATTGGGTGCTCGATCGCATGGCTGAGGCCGGTTTTGTGAAGACCGCCGATGCGGAAAAGGCAAAGCGTTCGCCGCTCGGCGTCACAAGCAAGTCGACAAGCGCGCATACCTTTGCCGGCGAATATTTCGCTGAAGAAGTGCGGCGAGAGCTTTATGAACGCTACGGCGAAAAGAAATTATATGAAGGCGGATTGTCAGTTCGTACGTCACTTGATCCGAAGCTACAGGTTCTGGCGCGCAAGACCATGATCGACGGCTTGGTGCGCTTTGACCAGACGCAAGGTTGGCGCGGGCCGGTAACCAAAATCGACATCGCCGCCGATTGGGGCGTCAAGCTTGCCGAAGTCAAAGTCTTGTCCGACGTTGCGCCGTGGCGGCTTGCCGTGGTGCTGGAGGTCGGCGATCAGTCGGCCCGCATTGGGCTACAGCCCGGACGCGAGCCTGGCGGCTTTGTCAGCAAGGAGCGCACTGTCGGCATTGTGCCGCTCGACGGCCTGAAATGGGCGAAGACCAGCGGGAAGGTCCCGACGAAAGTCAGCCAAGTCGTCAGCCCCGGCGATGTCGTCTACGTCGAGCCTGCGAAGACTGAAGGTCAGTTCAGTTTGCGGCAGGTGCCGGAAATTTCCGGAGCGATGGTCGTCGAGGATCCGTTGACTGGTCGTGTGCTCGCCATGGTTGGCGGTTTCTCCTTCGATCAGAGCCAGTTCAACCGCGCGACGCAGGCGCTCCGACAACCGGGCTCTTCATTCAAGCCGTTTGTCTATGCCGCTGCGTTGGACAATGGCTACACCCCATCGACAATCGTGCTCGATGCGCCGCTTGAGATTGATCAAGGTCCCGGCGTCGGCGTTTGGCGGCCGGAAAACTATGAAGGGAAATTCTACGGGCCGTCCACGTTGCGTTTCGGTATCGAGCATTCTCGCAACGTGATGACGGTGCGGTTGGCGCAGGACATCGGCATGCCGTTGATTGCTGATTATGCCAAGCGTTTTGGCGTCTATGACGACTTGCCCCCATACCTTTCATTCTCCTTGGGCGCCGGCGAGACGACGCTGCTGCGCATGGTGACGGCCTACGGCATGTTCGATAATGGCGGGCGGCGCATCAAGCCGACGCTCATCGACCGCATCCAGGATCGCTACGGACACACGGTGTACAAACACGACGAGCGCGAGTGCATCGGCTGCGGCGTCAAGAAATGGGAAAATCAACCGGAGCCTTCCCTGGTCGACCGGCGGCAGCAGGTGCTCGACCCGATGACGGCCTACCAGATCACATCGATGATGGAGGGTGTCGTCCAGCGTGGCACGGCAACTGTGGTCCGTGAGGTCGGACGACCCGTGGCGGGCAAGACCGGAACCACGAACGACGAAAAAGACGCCTGGTTCATCGGTTTCACGCCAGACATCGTCGTCGGAGTTTACATGGGCTACGACAAACCGCGTCACATTGGGCGCGGAGCGACCGGAGGTCACCTTGCCGCGCCGATCGTGAAGGACTTTCTGAAAGTCGCGCTTGCCGACAAGCCGGCCGTCCCGTTCCGCGTTCCGCCCGGCATCAAGCTCATTCGCGTCGACGTGAAGACAGGAGCACGGGCAGGGCCAGAAACCGCGCGGGCAGTTCTCGAAGCCTTCAAGCCCGGCACAGCGCCACCATCGGACGGCTACTCTGTTGTGGGAAGCGGCGATGGCAGGGATGTTGAGCGGCCTTGGGGCGCCGGCGTGAGTCCCGATGCCGATCGGGCTGTTCGGTCGGGCACTGGCGGCCTGTACTGAACGATGTCGTCTTGACGAGAGCCCCGGCCCGAAGCGCCGGGGCTTTCCCGTTGATACACCCATGTATGCGGCGCACGACGCCGTGCCCTGAGGGTTGCAGCACAAGTTCAGGAACGCTACATGCGCAACAATTGCGGCGAGGGACGAATTGATGCGCGCTGAAACTCAGAATCTGGTCGAGGAAATCAAGCAGTCCGTGCGGCTGCTGAGGAGGCATCTTTGACGTCGACACCGCGACCCGACGCCTCGCCGAACTGAACAAAGAATCGGAAGGCCCCAATCTCTGGAACGATCAGGTGCGGGCGCAACGCGTGATGCGCGAGCGTGACGCGTTGGACGATCAGCTCAAGGCGATTGGCCGTATCGAGCAGGAGCTCGAGGATCAGCTCACGCTCATCGAGCTCGGCGAGGCGGAAAAGGACGACAAGACCGTCGGCGAGGCGGAGGCCGCGCTCAAGCGCCTGAAAGTCGAGGTGGCTCGACGCGAGTTGGAAGCGCTCTTGTCCGGCGAGGCCGACGCCAATGATTGTTATCTCGAGGTGCACGCCGGCGCCGGCGGCACTGAGAGCCAGGACTGGGCGAGCATGCTCATGCGCATGTACGTGCGCTGGGCCGAAGCGCACGGATACAAGATCGAATGGATTGAAGAGACAGAAGGCGAGGGCGCCGGTATCAAGTCGGCAACTGTCGTGGTGAAGGGTCACAACGCTTATGGATGGCTCAAGAGCGAGAACGGCGTGCATCGCCTGGTCCGCATTTCGCCGTTCGATTCAAATGCGCGGCGTCACACATCGTTTGCCAGCGTCACCGTCTATCCAGTGGTCGACGATCGGATCAAGATCGACATCAAGGAAAGCGACGTGCGCACCGATGTCATGCGGTCAGGCGGTGCGGGCGGTCAGCACGTGAACAAGACCGAGTCGGCGGTGCGTCTCACGCATATCCCCACCAATATCGTGGTGAAGTGCCAGAACGACCGGTCGCAACATCGCAATCGCGCCATGGCATGGGACATGTTGCGTGCGAAGCTGTTCGAGGTCGAGATGAAGAAGCGCGAGGAGAAAGCGGCGGCCGAGCAGGCGGCGAAGACCGACATCGGTTGGGGGCACCAGATCCGCTCTTACGTGCTTCAGCCCTATCAGATGGTGAAGGATCTTCGAACCGGCGTGTCGACATCGAACACGGCTGGCGTGCTCGACGGCGATCTCGATGAGTTCATGCAGGCGGCGCTGGCCCAGAAGGCTTTCGGCGGTGGGCCTGAGCAGGTCGAGGATGTGGAATAGTCGCGGCCGGTATCAGATTTCGCCGAGTCGAAGGCCTGCACGCAGGAATTTCTGAGGATCGACGGCCTCGCCGTTAACCCGTGTCTCATAGTGAAGATGCGGCCCGGTCGAGCGCCCCGTCGAGCCGATCCTGCCGACGGTTTCACCGATGCGGACGAATTGACCGACCTTGACCCCGATCTGTGACAGGTGCCCGTAACGGCTTGCGAGACCGTTGCCGTGATTGATTTCCACCATGTTGCCGTAACCGCCCTCGCGCCCGGCGATCGTCACGCGCCCGGTAGCCGTCGCGCGGACTGGCTCCCCGGTATCGCCGCGCAGGTCGATACCGGTATGGACAGCGGGCCGGCCCAGGAACGGGTCCATGCGCATGCCGAACGGCGAGCTCATGTCGACCTCACCGATGATTGGCTTGCGCACCGGCACAGCGACCAAGGTATGTGTGTAGCGGTCGATCTGCGCGCGAGCGACGTTTACGCGATAAAGCTGACGTTCGAAAGCGCTGGCGCCGGCCTGCGGCGGCTTGATCGGAACGAAGGGCCCGCCGACAGGCCCGTCGCCTCGCGATCTGACCGGATCAACCCCAAGGTCCGCGAGCACACTGCGCATGCGGCGCGCCTTCGTATCAATACGCTCTTCAAGATTCGTGAGCGATGACGCTTGCGCTTGCTCGACCTTGTCCAGCGATAGCGAAATGCGCGAGAGCACTCCGGTGAGCCCACCGCTGGTCGTGCGTTCCGCGATTTGGGTTGCCGCCGCCGGAAGTTCGCGCGAATGGAGCCGCGCCTCACGATCCGCGGGGGCGACGAAGATTACCGTGTCGTTGATCGGCGACAGTCTCGGCGTCCTTTCGGCCCCTCCAGGCGGCGCGACGCGCGAAGGCTTGATTGTGCCGGTCGTCTCGCCGCCGAGGGCGCTGGTGCGCTGCTCAAGGGTGGTTTGCCGTTGCAACAGAGTGTTGAGCTTTTGCTCGAACTGCTCCTGATCGAGCAACTGACGGCTCATGACCCGATCCACTTGCGCGCGCAACTCAGCGATGCGGTCCTCGTAGGCAAACTGCATCTCGGCCTGGCGGCCGATCAGCCGCGTGAGCACGTTCTCCCGAAACGCGAAATAGGTGCCGGTTGCAATCGACCAGACACCCATCACCACCAGCGCTCCGACGACGATCCAGAACGCGACCGGTCCGATGCGAATCTGGTGGCCGGCATGCGTGAGCGTGTAGCCCTTGTGGCTGCGCTGGACATGGCGCGACATTGCCGCAGCGGATGCGCGCGGATGCGCGTGGCGCGTGCCTTGTTCGGAAATCGGATGGTACGTTGAAAACGAATGCGACATCAAAACTCCGCGCAGCCGTGGAAGCCGCTGGCAGACGGAGCCGATATCAATCGGATATGGTTAAGAAACCGGTAATCGGAATACGCTATCGCTAGGATTCTTCAGCGATCGCTGAGGATTACGCATTGCGTGCAGCCAGCAAAACCTCTTGGGCATGCCCAGGCACGCGAACTTTCGGCCAAATCTGGATGATGCGGCTGTCCGCGCCAATCAGGAATGTCTTCCGCAGGACGCCAATAAATTTGCGCCCGTACATCGACTTCTCACCCCAGGCGCCATACGCGGTCAGCATATTCTTGGTTTCGTCGGAAGCCAGTGCAATCGACAGGCGATGCTTGGCTTTGAATTTGTCCTGCGTTGTGACCGGATCTGCCGAAACGCCGAGAATGGTGGTGCCGGCCTTGGCAAAATCAGCGCGCAAACGGGAGAACTCTATCGCCTCCTTCGTGCAACCGGGTGTATCGGCCTTGGGATAGAAGTAGAGGACGAGCTTGCCCCCTTTGAAATCACGCAATGAAACCTTGCCGCCACCGTCCCTGTTGAGGGTGAAGGCCGGAGCCTTCGCACCCGCAATAAGTTCGCGGCCCATGTGCCTTCCTTTCGTCGTTTTCGAGCGGTCAATGTCGCACATGCCATTTGCGTCGGAGGGGCGCAACAGGTTCCATATACATGTGCCGGAGGCCGCAGCGGTCGTTTGCCTGCCCGGCATTGCTTTAGGTGCTGCGTCAGACAAGGAGTGCAACTAACGGATGCTAAGCGACGGACACCAGCGCGGACATCGAGTCCACCATGCTGTGGCCGTGGGCCGCGTGCCGTATCGTCACCGCTTGATGCATCATCTGGCGCGACGACCGTGGTTTGGCGTGCGCTACACTGTTTCCAATCTGTTTCGCAGACCGCTCGTGAGGCGCTTGCTTCTCGCGGCAGCGATTTGCGTCTCCTTGACGATCATCGGAGTCCTCGGCCTGTGGTGGCGTCTATCGAGCGGCCCGATCGAGCTTGATCTGGCTACCCCATGGCTTAAGGCGGCGATCGAGGAAAATTTCGGCGGTAGCCACTCCGTTGTCGTTGGAGGTACTCAGCTCGAGCGCGACGAAAAGGGTGGTACGTCGCTGAGGCTCCGCGACATCGTGGTGCGCGATGCCGACGGAACGATTGTCGCAAGCGCGCCGAAGGCCGAGGTTGGCCTCTCGGGCAGAAGTTTGTTCGTCGGCCAGCTTCGTGCCCAGAGTCTCAATCTCGTCGGAGCGGAAATGGCGGTCCGGATCGAAACCGATGGACGGCTGACCGTTTTTGCCGGTGCCGACAAGCGGCCAATCGCCACCGCAAACAGCAACATTTCGCCGACCGATCAGCCGGCGCCTTCCGCCAATCCGCAGGGCGCATTACGTGCAGAGTTCGAAAAGCTCGCGGGCATCATGGCGTGGATCGACGCGCTCGGGCAGACCGGACTCGACGGTCACGATCTGCGTGAGCTGGGCCTGAAAAATGGCAATCTGGTCGTTGACGATCGGCGCAATGGCAAACGCTGGACATTCGACGGCATCAACGCGAGCCTGACCCGGCCACGGCGCGGCGGCGTCATCTTTCGGCTTGAATCCGATAACCCCGAACGGCCATGGGTGTTAAGCGCCGCGATGCGTCCGCTAACTGACGGCGTACGCGCCGTGGGTATCGAAGCGCGCAAGGTGTCGATGCATGATATTCTGCTCGCGCTGCGGCTCAATACCGAAGATTTCGATATCGATCTTCCGGTGTCGGCGAGTGTGCGTGCCGACGTTCTGGCGGACGGAACGCCGCAGGTCGTTCAGGGGCAATTGTTTGCCGAGAAGGGAACAGTCGTCGACAGAAACAACGACAAAGTGAATCTCGCCATCGATCGGGCGGACGTCAGGTTCACTTGGGACAATCAACGCCGCAATCTTGTTGTTCCTTTTCAGGTTCAGTCAGGTGGCAATCAATTTACCATGCGGGCGACCCTGGACGCGCCACAGGAGCAGCCTGGGACATGGCTGATCAATCTTACGCGCGGGGATTCCGTCATTGATCCGGTTATTCTTGCTCCGGGAGCATCGCCGGACGATGAGGGTGTAGCGCTTAATCGAGTAGCTATGCGCCTGAAGGTCGATACGGACCGCAAACGGATCGACCTCGAGCAGGGTGATGTCAGTCGAATCGATACGCGCGCATCACATAATATCGGGCTCGCACTTACCGGCCGCTTGGACTACGGCGGCAAGGAGCCGCATCTTGCTTTCGGCGTCGCGGGTACGCGCATGCCTGTCTCTGCGCTGAAGCGCTTTTGGCCTATTTTTGCCGCGGCGGACGTGCGTTCGTGGGTTGAAACTCATGTTTCGGACGGCATGGTTGAGCGCATGGTCATCGCAGGCAATGCGGCGGCGGCTAACTTCAGGCACGAGGGGCCGCCGATGCCTGACGATGGCCTCTCGGTCGACATTGAGACAAGTGGCACCACACTGCGTCCGATCGCGAGCTTGCCCGCTATTCGCGATGCCGATGTGACCGTGCGGATCAGGGGTCGCGCGGCGACTGTCAATGTCGGGCGCGGGACGGTTGAGGTTGCTCCGGGGCGCAGACTCAATGTTGCCGGCGGCGTTTTCGAGGTGCCTGACACCCACCCCAAGCCAGCACCTGCACGGGCGAATTTCCGGATCGACGGCTCTGTGCCGGCAGCCGTGGTGCTCCTTTCCAGCGAGGGTTTGCGTGACATTGTCGGACTATCACTCGACCCTACATCCACCCGCGGCACGGTCACGGCGCAGGTTGGCGTAAAGCTGGCACTCGCTCGAACGATGTCGGACGACTCGTCTTCGTACACGATCAATGCCGATCTTACTAACTTCGCGGCCGATAAAATGTTGCTCGGTCAGAGGCTCGAGGCGCCGACGCTCAAGGTTACGGCGTCGGGGGATGGGTATCAGATCAAAGGCGATGCCAAGGTCAATGGCACGCCCGCATCCATTGATCTGCGCAAGCAAAAAGGGGATGCGGACGCCGAATTGCGCATGCAGTCGGTTATTGACGAGGCGGCGCGTCGCCGGCTTGGCATGGATATCGGCAACGCGATCATCGGCGCCATCCCGATCAAGGTCGCCGGCAAAATCAAAGATGACGGAAAAGACGAAGGTTTGAACGTCGAAGCCGATCTAACGCCCGTAAAAATAGACAATCTCTTTCCTGGCTGGACAAAGCCGGCCGGCCGGCCCGCGCGCGCAGGCTACAAGATGCTCAGGACGGCCAAGAGCGTCCGCATCGACGACTTGAGCATTGACGGTTCAGGGGCCACGATCCGCGGTTCGGTTGAACTCGACGGTTCGACGAACGAAATCATTTCCGCCAATTTTCCGGTATTCGCCTTGTCCGACGGCGACAGGGTAGCCCTCAAGGCCGACCGCGCCTCCGACGGCGTGCTGCATGTCTCGATGCGCGGCGACATCTATGACGGGCGACATTTTGTGAAGTCGTCGATGGCGTCGACGGATAGGAGTCGGCAAAAGCTGGTTGATCTGGACCTGGAGGTAAAAGTCGGCACCGTCGCCGGCCATAACGGTGAAACCTTGCGCGGTCTGGATTTGAAAATGTCGCGCCGCGGCGGCCACATTCGCAGCTTCGCCATGGCCAGCAAGATCGGTCGTGACACGCCATTCAACGGCGACCTGCGCGTACGTTCGCGCGACAATCATCAGGTCATCTATTTTCAAACGGACGATGCAGGCGCACTGTTCCGGTTCACGGACATGTATCCGCGCATGTACGGCGGTCAGATGTGGATGGCGATGGACCCACCGACGCAGGAACAATCGCCGCAGATCGGCACTCTTTACATCAGCAGGTTTGTGGTGCGCGGCGAACCGGCGTTGGACAGGATTGTATCCGGTGCTCCGAATTCACCGGGCGCCCCCGCATCCTCCGGCGTCGACTTCAGCGAGATGCGCTCCGAGTTTACGCGCTTTCCGGGCAAGATGGCCATCCGCGACGGGATCGTACGCGGCCCGCTGGTCGGCGCGACCGTGGAAGGAAACATTGACTACGTGAGGGACGATGTGCACCTCCGGGGTACGTTCGTTCCGTTCTATGGCCTCAACAATATGTTCGGACAGATTCCAATTGTGGGTCTGTTCCTTGGCGCCGGCAACAAAGAAGGTTTGCTCGGCATCAATTATGAGGCGGTCGGCCCGCCCGGCGCGCCAAGAATCACAGTCAATCCGGTCAGCGCGATTGCACCCGGCTTGCTTCGGAAATTCGTTCCGTCGCCGGGGACATTCGATCCGAAGTTTGCTCCCTCTCCCGGAGCGTACGATCAAAACTTTATTCCGCCTTCGCGCTGATCAGTGCGGTTTCAGCAGCACGTGCTGTTTTTTGCCAAG
>JBKPRE010000057.1:0-12279 GCA_046734435.1 Pseudomonadota bacterium
GATCGAGCTCCTGGGGACTGCGCTGCCGGCTTCCGCCTCCAATCTGATCTCGACATCTGTCTCCAAGGCGCTGGGGATGGCGCTGCAGGCCGCGCTGATGTCCTTGCAGCGCGCGCCTCACCCTGGATCGCAGCTTTTGCATAAAGCGTTGGCGACGGCCTCTGGCGCAGCCGGCGGTGCTTTCGGTCTGCCGATACTGCCGATCGAGCTTCCTGTCTCGACGATCATCATGCTCAGGTCCATCGCGGACATTGCGCGCAGCGAGACCGAAGATCTCTCCGATCCGGAAACGGCGCTGTCGTGCATCGAGGTCTTTGCCCTGGGCGGGCGGACCAAATCGGACGATGCCTCTGAAAGCGGATATTTCGCCTTGCGCGGCCTGCTGGCCAAAAGCGTGAGCGAAGCCGCGCGTTATCTCGCGCACCGCGGCGTCATCGAGGAAGGCGCCCCCGTGCTTGTGCGCTTCATCACGCAGGTTGCCGCGCGCTTTGGAATCGTGGTGACGGAAAAGGTTGCCGCTCAATCCTTGCCGGTCATCGGCGCGCTCGGCGGCGCCGCGGTCAATTATATATTCATTGAACATTTCCAGGCTGTGGCTCTGGGGCATTTTACCGTTCGCCGGCTCGAGCGCGCCTATGGCAAAAGCCTTGTCCAGGCGGAATATGAGCGTCTTTCCAAAAATAATGACGCTGGGGGGTCCCAATCCGGCTAGCGAAGCGGCAAGCTTTATCGGTCGTCGCATCTCCGTTGCGATTGCAAATCCCTATGTCCCCGCCTAGTCGCTCACCGCTGGCCGGTAAATCCCCAGACCGAATCATTTTATAGTCCCTGCGTTCTAGTGGGGGCTAGACGTTGGGTAAGATCGTCCGGTTCGGGCGCGATCATCGTCGGCGCTTGCGCGGCGCAACGCTGGCGATGCTGATCCTTGGCCTATCGGCTGCCATCATCATGGCGTATTCCCAATTCGCGACGACCGAGTCCGGCTGGGCAGCTCTGCCGCGGATCTTGCAACCCAAGGTCAGCTCGCAGCCGATCGTAGGCCAGGCGTCGGTTGTCGACGGCGACACGATCGAAATTCATGGCACGCGGATTCGGCTGTTCGGAATCGACGCCCCCGAGGGCGCTCAGACCTGCACGGTGCAAGGCAAGGCGACGCCCTGCGGCCGGCGTGCGGCCTTCGCTCTTGCCAACAAGATCGGGAGGCAGGTCGTCGAGTGCCGGCCAAAGGACGAAGACCGTTACGGCCGCGTCGTCGCGGTCTGCGGCGTTGGCGGCGAGGACATCAACGCGTGGATGGTCGCCCAAGGCTGGGCGCTCGCCTATCGGTACTACTCACGCGACTACGTCAGCCAGGAACGCAGCGCCTCGAAAGCAAAGCTGGGCTTGTGGCAGGGCGAGTTCGAGCCCCCGTGGGACTGGCGGCACAAGAACCCTCAGCCGCCAACTCAGCGATCTGGCCAGCCGGCCAGGCTCGTTGAGCCGCCGGCCGTCATGGGTGGAAAAGATTTTGCCGGGGCGAGCAACGGCTGTGCAATCAAAGGCAACATCAGCGCGCGCGGCCGCATCTATCACATGCCGGGTGATGAATCCTACGCGAAGACTGGAATAAATCCCGCCAAAGGGGAACGCTGGTTCTGCACCGAGGCGGAAGCACAAGCGGCTGGTTGGCGCCGCGCGCGCCGCTAGATGAATTCATGGGACGATGCCTTTAGAAACCCAGTATACTGTAACCAGTTTACTGTCTGCAGCCAGTGCAGGCACACCGTCGACAAACGCCAATGGTTGCAAGCGTCATCGCCTGGGATATCGAGACCGTCCCCGACCTCAAGGGGTTTGCGGCCGCCAATGGCCTTGAGGGCAAAACCGATGAGGAAATCCGCGCCGCCCTGGGCGACAAGTTTCCCAAGCACATCTACCACTCCATCATTTGCATCGGCGCGTTGATCGCCCGCCAGGAAAACGACAGCTGGCATGTGGATGTGCTGGGCGCGCCGAGCGTCGAAAAGCGCTCCGAGAAGGAGCTGATCGCGTCCTTCGTCGACCGGATCGACGAGCTGCGGCCGCAGCTCGTCACCTTCAACGGCTCGTCCTTCGACCTGCCGGTGCTGCGGTATCGCGCGATGGTCAACGGCGTGTCGGCGCCCGGCCTGGCGTCACGGCTTTATTTCAACCGTTACACGGAGGACGCCGTCGATCTTTGCGACGTCCTGTCCTCGTTCAGCTCGCAGGGCAAGGCAACGCTCCACGAGCTTTGCCGGGTGATGGGCCTGCCCGGCAAGCCGTCCGGCATCCACGGCTCCCAGGTCGAGAAATTCTACAAGGAAGGGAAGATCCGCGAGATCGCCGACTATTGCGAAAGCGATGTCGTGAACACCTATCGCGTCTGGCTGCGCTACGAATTGTTCAGGGGCCGGCTGACCGATGCGGCGTTCCAGGCGAGCGAAGCCAACCTCATCGAGTACATCAGGACGCATGCCAATTCGAAGCCGCATCTCGCCGATTTGGTACGGTGATCGTTGCTTGGGTAGCGGTCGAGTTTCATTGCAAGTTCTTACCCCATCCATTGGCTATCAGAACGGACCACGAACTAACGTGCAAGGAGCATTGCTCTCTCGCTGAGGTTGTCCCATCATACGGTGGGGTGAGTGGGGGAAACAACAATGCGCACAAGTGTCGCCGCGCTTCTATGCGCGGCGGTTCTCGGCGGCTGCGTAACGACCGAGACCGTTCAGTTTCAACCGAAGCTGGATCAGCAGTCGATCACCCGGGACGGAGTGCCGGGAATCGTTTCGACTAAGAAAGACTCAATCGTTATCGCTCGGCCTGCAGCGCGCCAGTTCCAGATAGGCGGGCGGCCTGTCTTTGTTCTCGCGGTCTACAATCGAGGCCGAACGCCTCAGGAATTTCGCGTCTCAAACGTAACCGTGATCCAGCACGTGAACGGCAACGACGCCTCGCTGAAGGTGATTACCTACGAAGAACTGGTGAGCGAGGAGAAAACACGCCAGACGCTTGCTGCAATTGGCGCCGGGCTTGCCGTAGCAGGAAACGCAATGGCGGCTTCCCAAGCCGGCTACTACCACTCCAACTCGACCGTCTACACACCGCGCGGTGGTATCTATCAAGTTCAAACGACGGGCTACAGTCCGACTGCGGCGGCTATCGCGCAGTCGAATGCAACCGCACAGAACGCCGAGCTGATTTCCGCGACTATCGAACGTGGCCAGGCGAACATGGCGACGCTTGAGCGCGCCGTCATCAAAGACAACACACTGATGCCGGGAGAGTGGTACGGCGGCCAGCTCCACATAGCGCCGCTCGTCTCTCAGGACGGGCCGAAGATTTACACAATATCGGTGTCAGTCGGATCCGATCGGCACGAAATTCAAATCGCACAAGGTGGTGCACCGAGCTCCTGATCGTACCTGGTGGCGAGGATGGAACCTACGACACCCACGTCCGGGTAAAACAATGGATCAGGCCTATTACGAATCTCGAATTGCCGATTTTCTCAGTGCTCTTCCCCAAACCGTGTTGGGCTACTTGGCCGAGCATCACGCACATGACCTTGTGTCCTTCCAGCGTGAGGCTTGGTTGGCACAAATCAAACTATTGCAGCGAGAACTGGCCGAATTTTCAGACGGCTGGCTCGCATTCGAGTTTGTAATCCCTCGCATGGGTAAGCGAGTTGATGCGATAATTGTGTTTCAAGGCATCATCTTTGTTATCGAATTCAAAACCGGTGACGATATCTATCGTGGAGCAGCTATTGATCAGGTGACTGATTATGCACTTGATCTTAAAAACTTTCATGCTGGCAGCCATCATCGACGCTTAGTGCCTATTCTCATTGCATTGGAAGCAACGAACCCACAGACCCAATTGGTTTGGGGTCCGGATAACGTCGCTTGTTAAGCAACGGTGAGGGTCTGGGCGCCCAATTGCAGTCCGTAGTACTGCAGACCTTAGAGCAAGAGGCCTTTGATCCCAATGTTTGGGCAAGGAGTGGCTACAAACCCACGCCGACTATCGTCGAAGCCGCTCTAGCGCTCTACCGCGGTCACAGGGTGGAGGACATAACGCGGGCCGGTGCTGATGAGAAGAATTTAACAAGAACCACAACTTGCCTTGCCCAGATTATCGAAGCAGCAAAAACACACCGCCGTAAAGCCATATCTTTTGTCACCGGCGTGCCGGGGGCGGGTAAGACGTTGGCGGGGCTGAACCTTGTGACCCAACGAACAAAAGTCGAGAAAGAGGAGCATGCCGTCTTCTTGTCCGGCAATGGTCCTCTAGTCAGAGTATTACAAGAAGCGCTTACACGCGATGAACAAGCACGATCACGTCTGGCCGGCCAGCCGATAAAAAGGGCGGATGCCGAGCGCAAAGTGCGGCCATTCATACAAAATATCCATCATTTTCGCGATGCTAATCTTGTGACGGGCGTACAACCAATAGAGCATGTTGCCGTTTTTGATGAAGCGCAAAGAGCGTGGAATAAGGCTCACACTTCAAATTTCATGGCTAAGAAGAAAAATATCCCTAACTTTGACATGTCGGAGCCAGAGTTTCTTATTAGCGTGATGGATCGCCACCCCGATTGGGCTGTTATTGTTTGCTTGGTTGGAGGTGGGCAAGAAATCAATGCCGGCGAGGCTGGTTTGACGGAATGGTTTTTAGCGTTGAAGCGAAGCTTTCCCAACTGGCTTATCAATACTTCGCCTGAACTCTCGCACCGCGATTATCATTGGGGCCAAGACTTGGCGAGTGTGATTTCTGGTCAGAACCATAGGATTTTCCCGGATCTACATTTGTCGGTGTCCATTCGTTCGTTTCGAGCAGAAAAACTTTCAGAATTTGTCGGAGCTCTTGTTTATGGTGAGGCTGACAACGCGAGAGCGATCTATGAACACATAAAAGCGGTTTACCCTATCGTGCTTACGCGAAACCTTGCACGGGCTCGTGCATGGTTAAGGTCTAAAGGCCGAGGAACGGAGCGAATAGGTTTGGTGGCGTCTTCTGGGGCATCACGCCTTAAGCCTGAAGGCATCAACGTTCATGAAAAGATCGATGCTGCCTATTGGTTTCTAAACGATAAGACGGACGTGCGCTCAAGTTATTACCTTGAAGACCCAGCAACCGAATTTGATATTCAAGGATTAGAACTCGATTGGGTTGGTGTGTGCTGGGACGCAGATTTTCGTATTCGCAATGGGCAATGGTCCCACCACTTTTTTCGAGGCACGAAGTGGACGAACGTCAACGACAATTTCGAACGCACTTACCTAACCAATGCTTACCGCGTCCTACTGACTCGAGCGCGACAGGGAATGGTTATCTACATTCCACTCGGTGATCGGAACGATCCGACAAGACCGCCAAACTTTTACGATGAAACGGCCGTATATCTAGAAAAATGTGGACTGAAGTATCTGTAGCTGCTGCTGAAACGTTAGTAGGACTTACATAGTCCATTATTGTTATTTTCGGTGGTGGAACCGCGTTTCCAAAATCCACATTCGCACAGCCTCAGATCCATCCTCATTCTTCGAAGAAAAGTGCAGGAGATGCGGCTTTCTTTTCGATAAATGCTCAAAAAAATATACGTCGACTTTCGCGTCGCCCAACTCATCCGAATGTAATGCCGACCAATTCTCCCACTCATGAATGATGGCGCGTTTCGCGGCGCTTAAGTCGGCGTCTTCCGGGACTGCTTCCGACAGCGTTACGTCGTCATCAGCAGGGGCCGACTGCGGCTCGAGTTTAGCGAGAACGGCCGCGACGGTTGCGAGCACCGCCGCTTCCTCCTCCGGCGTGATCTCCGTCGCCGCGCCGTTGCCGTTTTCGTGCACGACGGTTTGAGGCGCGGCGTCCTCAACGATCACCGCGGCCGCACTGTCGTGCGTGGCGCCATTCTCCAGAATCTCTTCGTCGATAGCGACCTGCGCCGCCACGCTCTCCGTCTTCGCGTGCTTTCTCTCTTTTAGTGGCGGCTGACGGCTGCTCCTGGCGTGGTCGCCCAGCGCCTGCATGCGTTCCGTGACCAACATCGCCCCAACTCCCCGGCGGAACGAGGGAAAGCTTAGCGCATGGTATCGGGGGGCGCATCAGGACTCCGGCTCCCTGTGCAATACGCCGAAGACGTGGATGGCCGGAACAAGTCCGGCCATGACGAATGAAAGGTTGGCGGCTAACGCCTTGACCGGGCAGCGCTCCGGCCGGCCATGACGGGTGAAACAGGCTAAGCCCTTGAGCGGGCACAACTCCCGCGCGTGTTCCGGTATTGCGGCAAACATCCACCGACTTTTTGGAAAGTTGCAGGAACGACGCAGCGCACAAACCGTTGCCAGCGAAAGAGAGTCGGAAACACGACTTAAGTCAGAAGACACGAGGGGCGCCGGGCCAGCACAGCACAGGAGAAGGCTATGGCACGAGATTCGACAGAATTCGCACAACAAAGCGGGGAACGCGCGATGGAAGCGGCCAAGTTCGGCTTCACATGGGCGCGGGAGTTCACCGAGGAAAATTTCAACCAGGGCAAGCAGACGCTCGACAGCTTCATGCGCGTCAGCCGGAAGCTGACGGAGGATCTCGAGGACCAGCTCTGTGCCCTCCGCGCGCACAACACGGCGCTGACGGAACAGCTGTTCGGGAACGCCATGGAGTTCGGGCAGAAGCTCGCGCGCGCGAAGGAACCGCAGGAGGTGGCGCAATGCCAGAGCGAGTTCCTGGCCCGGCAGGCGCAGGCAATCGCCGACCAGACCAAGGTGTTCGGGCAGAAGATCCAGCAGGCGGCGCAGGAGCTTGCGCAGACCGCGTCAAGCGCGATGAGCGAGGCGGCCAAACGCACCGCCGACGCGCCGAGCGTGGTCAGCAGCGTTTCGTCGCGCGCCGAGCAGGCGTCGAAACGGCAAAGGGCGGAGGCTTAAGGGCGTCGCGCTACGGGTGACTTCTTTTGTCATTCCGGGGCGCGCTGAAAGCGCGAACCCGGAATCCAGAAATGGAGGCCTGAGCGTGCGTCTGGATTCCGGGTTCGCGGCCTAAAAGCCGCGCCCCGGAATGACGGGAGTGGTTTGGCAAACACGCCGAAGTAATCCCCTTCTTCGGCGGTGCGGGGGAGCGGGGATCCCGATGCTCGCGAGGATGGCCTCCGCGCAAGTCACCGGATCCCCGTTTCCCCGCTGAATAGCGGGCACGCCGCCCGCTTGAATGTGGCCGGCCCGCTCACCGTAACGGGTTCCCGGCTTTGGATGGGAACCGGCACCGGGCCCGTCCGTTATTTGATCGAGACCAGGTCTGCATGGGCCGGTTGCGTCATGCAGGACCTCCCATTCGATGGATTTCGACGATGCGGTGGGAACAGGCCATCGTCTATGCAGTCGGCGCGCTGATGATCATCGGCGTAGCGGCGTCCGTATTCCAGCTGTATGGCGCGGCACTTCTCCTCGGCTGCATCCTGATGGTGATGTCTCTCGCCGACGGGCCGCGCGGCCTCAAGGTTCTGCTGCGCGACGTGAAGCGCCACGTGATCGGGCCCTAAGGCTTAGTATTACATACTTGCCGGCCAAATTTTCCGCGCAAGCCTTTTGAATTCGTGAACACCCAACGCTTTGAGCCAGGAAAGTTCAATCGATCTTCCACAGCCGCATATGGGGCCTCCCACATTTCCCTCGGCTCCAATGTGCGATTATCCATCAACACGAGCAGCACGCCGTCGCACGGTGCGCCTCGCTTGATAGTTCCGATTCGCTGACTACGTTTCTGGTCGCCATAGGCCCGTCCTTTGATCTGGATGCGCTGGTCGCCTTTCTCAGTCCTACGAATTGCATCAAAGCCCTTTGTACGGGGCGGCGCTAATTCTAGCCCGAGTTCTTGGGCCGCAATGTATTCAGCGATCTCGCCCGTGACTCCAAGGGGCTTACCGGTTAGCTGATAATATTCAGCAGCAAGTGGTTTCACCGCTGCAAGAATTTCACGCAAGCGTGCGCTTTCCTGGTTTTCGTTCATGATCAGCCCCGCGCCAAGAATGGACGCCATTTTGGCCCCGGATTTTGTTGTGCTCAATCCCGCGGTGGGTCTGTAGGCAGACCCGGAGCAACGATTGTCCTGAATTGAAGGATTTCCCCTGATGACGGTCTGGTGGAAGCGTGGCGTGATCTACCAGATCTATCCACGCTCTTTTCAGGACACGAACGGTGACGGTGTCGGCGATCTCAAAGGCATCACCGCGCGGCTCGCCTATCTGACCTGGCTGGGGGTCGACGCCATCTGGATCTCGCCGGTCTACCCGTCGCCGATGGCCGATTTCGGCTACGACGTCAGCGACTATTGCAATATCGATCCGCTGTTTGGCTCGCTGGACGATTTCGACGAGCTCGTGGCCGCGGCGCATGCGCGGGGGATCAAGGTCATCCTCGACTTCGTTCCCAATCACACGTCCGACCGTCATCCCTGGTTTCTCGAAAGCCGCTCGTCGCGCGCGAATCCGAAACGGGATTGGTACATCTGGCGCGACGGCAAGGCCGATGGATCTCCCCCCAATAACTGGCTTTCGCAATTCGGCGGGCCGGCCTGGACCCTGGATCCGGCGAGCGGACAATATTATCTGCACAGCTTCCTGCGCGAGCAGCCCGACCTGAACTGGCGCAATCCGCATGTGCGGAAGGCGATGCATGACGTGCTGCGGTTCTGGCTCGACCGTGGCGTCGACGGCTTCCGGGTCGATGTCATCTGGCTGCTGATCAAGGATGCCGCGCTGCGCGACAATCCCCCGAACCCGAACTACAGGCCGACTGAAGCCGGCATTCATCGACTGCTGCAGGTCCACAACGCCGACCAGCCGGACATCCACGACGTGATCGCCGGGATGCGATCTGTGCTCGAGCGCTACGACGAGCGCGTGCTGATCGGTGAAATCTATCTGCCGCTCGAGCGGCTGTTCAGCTATTACGGCAAGGATCTGGGCGGGGCGCACCTGCCTTTCAATTTTCAGCTCATCCATGCGGCCTGGACGGCGTCGAGCATCGCGAAACTGGTCACCGACTACGAAGCCGGCTTGCCGCCCGGCGGCTGGCCCAACTGGGTGCTCGGCAATCACGACCAGCCGCGCATCGCGGCGCGCGTCGGCGCCGCGCAGGCGCGGATCGCCGCGATGCTGCTGCTGACGCTGCGGGGCACGCCGACCTTGTACTACGGCGACGAGCTCGGGATCGGCAGGGTGGCGGTGCCGCGGGACGCGGTGCAGGATCCGTGGGAAAAGAACGAGCCCGGCCTCGGGCTCGGCCGCGATCCGTCGCGCACGCCATTCCAGTGGGACGCGACACCGAATGCCGGCTTTACGCGCGCGAAGCCCTGGCTGCCGGTCGATTCCGGCTACACCGTCTGCAATGCAGAGAGCTTGCGCAAAGACAACGCATCAATCCTTGCCCTCTATCATCGTCTGCTGTCGGTGCGGCGGCAGCACGACGCGCTGGCCACCGGCGCATTCCGCGTGATCGATGTGCAGGGCAATGCGCTTATTTATGAGCGGACCGGGCAAAGCGAGCGCATCCTGGTGTGCCTGAATTTCGGTGACGGCGACCAAGCTGTCACGGGTCAGGACATGCAAGGGGCTCGCATCCTCGCATCGACCCATGCGGACCGGACGGATCCGGATACTGATTTGCATCTGCGCCCGAATGAAGGGTTGACGATCCTGCTGGCGTCGTGACGCTCAAAATTCGCTGCGCTTCAGCAGATAATCGAGGCCGCCGACGCGATACCAGCGGTAGCCGTAACCTTCCAGGCACACGCAGTGCTTGCCGTTCTCTCCGGCGGTGCTGTGATCGGCGGTCAGCAGGTTGACCAGGCGATCGCCCGTCTTGCTCTTGAGGCCGGCCGAAAATTCGAATTCGCGCGGATCCTCCGCGAAGTTGTGCAGAAAGAGCACCGAGTTGTTTCGCCAGTCGTAGCGGATCGCGAGCACCGCCGGGTCGCCGGTCTTCAGGATCTCGAATTCGCCCCAGCCGACTTCCGGCACTTCCTTGCGCATGCGAATAATGCGCTCGGTCCAGTTCAGCATGGAGTTCGAATCGCGCCGCTGCTCCGCGGCATTGACGTGCTCGTAGCCATAGGGCCCGTCGCTGATGACCGGCACGATCGGCTTGTTGCTCTTGGTGAAACCGCCATTCGGCTCGGTCGACCATTGCATCGGCGTGCGGCAACACGTTCGCTCCTTCAGCGACAGGTCATCTCCCATGCCGAGCTCGTCGCCGTAGCGCAGCACGGGTGTCCCCGGCAGCGTGAACATCAGGCTGTAGGCAAGCTCCAGCCGTCGGCGGTCGCCGCCCAGCATCGGCGCCAGGCGCCGCCTGATGCCCCGGTCGTACAGCTGGTCTTCCGGATTTGGCCCGAACGCCTTGAAAACCTGTTGCCGTTGCTTCTCGGTCAGCCGGCCGAGATCGAGCTCGTCGTGGTTGCGTAAAAAAAGTCCCCACTGTCCGGTTTCCGGCCGTTTCTCTGTCCTGTTCAGCGCCTTTGCCAGAGGACGCGTATCGGCGGAGGCGAGCGCATAAAACAGGTTCTGGTTGACCTGGAAATTGAACATCATCTGCATGCGGTCGCCGTCATGGCCGAAATACTGCATGTCGGTGCGCGGCAACACGTTCGCCTCGGCAAGAATGATGGAATCGCCGACACGCCATTGCAGGAATTCGCGGAAGGCACGGAGCATGTCGTACTGCTCGCGCGGCGTCCTCACGTCGGGGCCCTTGGTGCTGATGACAAAAGGCACGGCATCCATCCGGAAGCCCGACACGCCGAGCTGGATCCAGAACCCCATGATCTTCAGAATCTCGGCCTGCACCGCCGGATGGGACGTATTGAGATCAGGCTGGAAATCGTAGAAGCGGTGGAAATACCATTGCTTTGCAACGGGATCGCGGGTCCAGGTGGATTTTTGCACGCCGGGGAAAACCATTCCCGTGTTGGCGTGCGAGGGACGCTTCTTCGACCAGATGTACCAGTCGCGATATTTGGAGTCCGGATTGCGCCGTGCCTCCTGAAACCACGGGTGTTCATTGGATGTGTGGTTGACGACAAGATCGATGATCACGCGAATGCCGCGCTGCTTGGCGCCGTGCGTGAACTCGACGAAATCGCCCATCGATCCGTAGGCAGGGTTCACGGCGTAGTAGTCGGAAATGTCGTAGCCGTCGTCCTTGCCCGGCGATTTCTGGAACGGCATCAGCCAGATCGCGGTGATGCCGAGGCCGTGCAGATAATCGAGCCGACGCATCAGGCCCTGAAAATCGCCGATGCCGTCGGCGTTGGCGTCCATGTAGGTCCCGACCGACAGGCAGTAGAGGACGGCGTTCTTGTACCAAAGATCCTTGATCATGCGCCGCCGCCGCCCAAGTGAACTGGCCACGGACTTAAACCCAAGGCACCGGAAGAGTTCCCGCTGCAGCGCAAGCTGCAACGCGATGTTGCCAAACGTCCGTCGGGAACGAAGGCGAAGACTGCGCGTTTGATAAATCTGATTTGGGATCTGATTTCGGATCTGATTTGGGACCTGGGAGGAGGGCCTTTTCGGCCTCCGTTGAGGCTGCGCACGCCAACGCGTCGCAGCCTCTTTTCCGTCAACGCTGCATCGAGAGCCGCGGGACAGAAACCATCGAAGCGGTGGAACGGCAAATTGCGCTGGACGGTTATTGAACCGCACCAGAGGAGGAAATCATGCCAGTGTTAATTCCCATACTTTGGGTGACCGGCGCGGTGGTTGTGCTGGGCGGTGGCTGGTACCTGATAGGTCACACCATCCACTAAATTGATTCGAAAAGGCCGCTCTCTGGAGCGGCCTTTTCACAATGAACCTAACCCGACTTTGTGGAGTTGTTCGGGCGTCCACAGAGGAGGAACAAAGACATGCTCAAGAAACTCGCTTTGGCGACTGCCGCCGTGGGATTGCTGATGTGCACGGCCAGCGCCGACTACTACATTGTTCAGGAGAAGGCGACGAAGAAGTGCAAGGTCGTTGAAACGCGCCCGACCGAGACGACCTGGATCCAGGTTGGCCCGGCGGCCTTCAAGACCCAGGCCGACGCCGAGAAGCAGATCAAGACCGTCTGTGTCGAGAAACGCTGATCGAATCCTGTAAGTAGCGACGGGCGCGGCGGGCGTTGAGCAACGTCGGCCGCGCGCGTTCGCCGGTTGTCCGGACTGGAGACAGATCGTGTTCAATCCCTGGCTTGCTTATTTTCAACTCGCGCAAGCCGCATGGGATGCCAATGTCATCATCGC